>JAYKGX010000505.1:0-6549 GCA_035285565.1 Synechococcales cyanobacterium | reverse complement strand
CGGGGGGGGGGGGGGGGGCGGGGGGGGGGGGGGGGGCGGGGGGGGGGGGGGCCGCGGGGAGTGGCTAGATTGGGATCGGGAGGCTTGCGCAAACGATAGCCAATTCCATAGACCGTTTCAATGGGTTCTTCCACCATTCCGGCTGCCTTGAGCTTCTGGCGCAAGCCTTTTACATGGGAACGAATGGTATCTTCGGTGGGCGGAGCATCCAGGGACCAGAGGTGATCAATTAAGGCGCTAGAACTATAAATTCGTTGTGGGTTCCGCAGTAGGAGTTCCAACAGACTGTATTCCTTAGGGGTCAACCGCAGGGGGTGCGTCTGCCAGGTGACTTCACAGGTGCTTGGATCCAACTGCAATGCGCCCCAACTGAGCTGAGGCGGTAACATCGTTTGACTGCGCCGCATCAAAGCCCGAATCCGAGCCAGTACCTCTTCGATATCAAAGGGCTTCGTCACATAATCATCAGCCCCAGCATCCAAGCCTTGAATCAGATGCGATCGCACTTCTGTGGCGGTCAACAACAGAATCGGGGTTTGATTGCCCTCATTGCGTAACTTACGACAGAAACTCAGGCCATCCAACTTCGGCAAACCCAAATCCAAAATAATGAGACCATAGGTAAAAGTCGTGGCAAAGTCCCAGCCCGATCGTCCATCCGTGGCAATATCAATTACATAATGCTGGTCTGTGAGCGCCTTGTTGAGCGTCTCTGCAATCACAGAATCATCCTCGACAATGAGAATCCGCATAATATCCGGTTGAAAATCATCGCATGAACGGGACGAAGACCAATTTATTCGACGAACTGATTCTAGGAGAACATCAACGATCCTAAGCTGGATCTTTAGCAGTTATAACCATCTTAGTAACTGGATTCAAGGAAAATAGTTTACTGATCGTGAGGAACCCTATTACTTTTACCAAAACTAAGAATCGTAATGAGAATCTAAGTTGCTACTTAACAAGAGAACGGCTTGCCCCATAGAGAGACTAGACAGAATTGTAAAAGGTATCTTTTAAAAGATTGAAGTGAAAGGTTAGAAAATATTTCAATCTCTGAAAAGTATAATTTTCCAAGTCTTGGAAAACTCCCCCTCAAACATCTATTTAAACAACTAAATGGTAGACCATTCAACTCCATCTTTTATGAACAGGGTAGATATGACAAAAAGAGCAGATCTTACACTGGTGTTTATGACACTTTTTTAGAACCCCGAATGGGAGAGGGCTAAACTCTCATAGCAAGGGAACCCAATGCAAATAAACCTGATCTTAAAGTATTACATATCCTTCTTATCCATCCTGGGACAGATCCAATGGTTGCAAACTCATGGCAAGAGGAAGTGATGTTGAACTAAGCAACTTCCTCAATCTATCGTAAAACTGGCTCAGGAGACGTTGCAAGAGACACATAAAGCAACTGACCGGTTTACCTGGTTGCAGCAGCAGATCAGTTTCAGACGTTAGAGAGAGCCATTCTGGAAAAACATGACATAATATAGCAATTAGAACTAACATATCGTTATGATTGGTCAATTGCTGGCGAATCGCTACCAAGTTTCAGAGATCCGCGAACCCGGAAAAATATATCTCGCGATAGATACTCATCGTCCGGGTTATCCCCTCTGTTTAGTGCAGCGGTTAAAGGTGCAGTCTGCCAATCCTCAAACTTTTCAAATTGATAAGTTAATCCTCGAACAGCGGGTGCAGGCGATCGCCCGCCTGGGGCGTTACAATCAGATTCCCTCCCTGCTGACTTTTTTTGAAGATCAACAAACCCTTTACCTTGTAGAAGAGCAGATTGAGGGTCATCCTCTGGCGCAGGAGTTCTCGGGGGGAGGGCTGCCAGAAAGCCAGGTGATCGATCTCCTCTTGGAAATCCTCAGCATCATCGTCTTTATGCATCGTCATGATGTCATCCTCCGAGGATTGCGACCGGAAAACTTGATGCGGCGACAGGTAGACAACCAGTTAGTGCTGATTAATTTACTGGTTCTGCCCACGAAAATTCGTCCCCATAATAGCGATGGTAATCCAGTCAATACGGCAGCCCTCTATATGCCACCGGAACAACTCCAGGGGAATCCGGTGTTCAGTAGTAATCTGTACTCCCTGGGAATGATTGCCATTCAAGCACTCACGGGTTGTACTCCAGAGGCCCTCACTCCCATGCGCTCCCATTGGCGCGAGACGGTTCAAGTCAGCCGAGAACTGGCAACTATCATTGATCGGCTGGTGCAGGCTGATCCGAAACAGCGCTATCGCACTGCTTCCGAGGTCTTGAGCATTCTCAAAGGCTTCAAATCCAGCCATAAAGAAACCCTGCCCCTTTCATCAAGTGATTCTTCTTCCCTAGCCCAGTCTCCCTCCCCGCATCCCCACAATTTGAATCTGCAATCTCTGCAGGAGTCCCCCATCCAAGTCACCCCCACCGCAGTTCCTAGCCTGACCCTAGAGAACAGTAGGCTTACCCCCACAATGCCTCCAACGGCGACGGTTGTTTCAGAATTGCCACCCCCGCCGCCGCCCAAATTACTCCAGCCCCAAGCGCCGGATGCACCTCCCCAGTTGGACCCAAAGCGCAGATCGAAATGGTGGTTCTGGTTAGGGGGGGTGGTGCTGGCAGGGTTGAGCTTATGGGGTCTCTGGTGGTCCGGTTTACCTCAGCAGGCGATCGCTGACTACTATGTCCAACAGGGGCTGCGCCATAGTCAACGCAATAGCCACCTGCGGGCAGTCAATGACTATAATCGGGCGTTGCAATGGTCGAGTCAGCATATTGGTGCTTACTATCATCGCGGGTTTTCCTATTATCAACTAGGCAATTGGCGCAATGCCTTGAACGACTTTACTCAGGTCACCCAACTTGACCCCGAGAATAGCCTAGCCTTTTTTCAACGGGGTAATTTGCGGCTGAGCTTAGGTGATCCTCAAGGAGCGGTTTTGGATTATGACTATGCCCTGCGGTTAGACCAAGAAGCCTCTACTTACATCAAGCGCGGTCATGCGCAAACGGCGCTGGGGAAAGCCGGAGGCGCGATGCAAGATTACAGTAAAGCGATCGAACTTGATCCGAATCTTGCGGCAGCCTATCTCAGCCGTTGTTTAACCAAATCAAACCTGGATGACCAACCGGGTGCCATTTCTGACTGTACTCAGGCGGCCAACATCAATCCCAACCTTGTTTCGGCTTATCAAAATCGCAGTCTGGCGCAGCAGCGATCGGGTAACCTGCAACAGGCGCTGGCTGATATCAATTTGGCGATTCGCTTGGATGGCACGGAAGCGCGTTCCTATTATCAACGGGGGCTGCTGCGCATTAGTTTAGAAAACTGGGAAGGGGCAATCACAGATTTCAATACGGCCCTTCAGTTTAAATCGGACTATGCTTTTGCCTATTATCAGCGGGGCTTAGTGCGCCACAAACTGAATGATGAAGAAGGGGCGATCGCAGATTTGGAAGCAGCGAGTCAACTCTGCCTCGATCAGGGCATGACGGGTTGTTACCGCGATGCCCAGTTCCACCTCAAGCCCCTCCGTCCGGCTTCCAATGCGTCTTAAATTTCCTGCACTTTGGCAATCTGCGAACCAGAATCTACGAGTCGGTTAACCCAAGCTTCAAAGTGTTTGCGATTGGCCTGCCGTGCTTCTGGATCGGTCACATCATGGGGGTGGGGGGCTAGCCCTAAAATGGCTGCACTGGTGACGCAAAACATGGATTTTTGGAAACTCACGACGCATTTAACACTCAGATCGGCTTCTCCCCGCCCAAAGGTTCTGTAATGTTGCCGTAGGTAGTCTGGCAGACAGCGGGTCATATCTTTGGCGACTAGGGTAGGTGGAATTCCTGCACCTCCAGCGGGTAACGGATCAGCATAGAGTGCGCCATAGACAAAGTCGCTCTGATCCTGAGGAATTTGTTGAGCTTGGGCATTATAGGAGAGAGTGCCCATGAAGGGAAGCGATCGAAAGAAAACGGCTTCCACATAGGGGATGGCAGTATCGACCAAAAAGGTTAAGCCAACGGATTTGGGAAGGAGATCGTAAGGTTTGCCCTTAATATTAACAGTATAGTAAATGGGTGTGGCAGCGGCTGCAACTAAACCATCTCGCACATGGTGAACAATGTCGGGAATCGTTTTAACTTCACCGCGCTTATGGCGATCGGCTAGTTTGAGAAACATATCACTCATCACTTCCCAAAATTGTCCAAGTGCCCGGTAGTAGCACATTTGCCGCACTTGCTCTAACAGGAATTCCGGGGCCAGTTTGTTGAATCCTTGCACGATCCAATTGCCTTGGGTGCGGGCGGCGATCGCGGCATTGGCGTGTTCAATAAAGTCTGGGGTGTCTAAGTAGGCATCGAGTCCACCCCCCCCATGCCACAACATTGCCTTCATGCAATATTCAGCAAATTCATAGTTGATGCGATCGTGCCACCAGTGTTGGAGGAGTCGAGGAAAACTGACATCCCCATTCATATATTTATAAAAGGGGAAGAGCACGAGAAATTGAGTATCTGCGATGTAACGCAAATTGACTTGATAGGCATCAATCACATGCCCATAACTTTCTAGGATGCCAATCACTTCTAGGAAATTCGTGGGAGTATCCGGTAGCATTGACTCCCCTTTTTCCAGCCGTTGCAAGACTGCTTCAAAGGGATGTATTGCAGGAGGTTGGGGTTCTTTTACCAATGTTGTCATTACCATTTCACCATGCAACTTGTTTACTGGGCAACTGGACAGCCGATCGCGCTAATGCACTGTGTGTTTTTCAGGCAATAGCCCTGCTGTTCGCTGTGGAGAGAACTTTTGGGCGATCGCGGGCATGTCCGTCAGGATCGCGGTGGTGGTGGTTTCCGTCCATTGCGACATCCAACTGGGCTGAATGCCTAGCAAGACAATTAACACCGCCAGCACAATCCCAGGTGCGCGCTCTGCCCAAGTAACCATCGGCAAATTTGAGAATTGCTCTGATAGCCGTCCAAAGAAGGTTCGGTTCACCAACAGCAAGAAGTAAACCGCTGTTAAGCCTGTTCCCACCATGCACAGTAAGGTTTGCACGGGGAAAGCTCCAAAACTGCCTCGGAAAATGAGAAATTCAGAAATGAAGCCTACCATTCCAGGCATTCCTGCACTGGCCATCACGCCCAAAATCATCAAACTGCCAATTAATGGTAAGCCCCGCTCCGGATTGAGTAAGCCCTTCAACAGAGTGATGTCGCGGGTGCCTGTTTTGCTGTACACCAGACCGACTAACACAAACAGAAGACCGGAAATTAACCCATGGGCAATCATCTGGAAAACAGCACCAATTAAGGCGAGGGGGGTGGAAGCCGCCGTTGCCAATAGGATAAAGCCCATGTGACCAATGGAACTGTAGGCGACCATTTTTTTCATATCGGTCTGAGCGATCGCGGCTAATGCGCCAAACAAGACACTCACCACTGCCCAACTGGCGAGATAGGGGGCGGCTACAGCCCAAGCTTCCGGGAACATTTCCATGCCAAAGCGAATGAGGCCATAGGTACCCAATTTCAGCAGCACCCCTGCCAACAACACTGAAATGGGGGTTGAAGCTTCTACGTGGGCATCTGGCAACCAAGTATGGAAGGGGAAGAGGGGAATCTTAATGCCAAATCCAACGACGATCGCCCCTAACAAAATTAACTGTGCCGTCATCGGCAGCCCCTGACTGAGGAGGGGATTGTATTCAAATGACGTAGAACCACTTAACCAAGTCAGTCCCAAAAAGCCCGCCAAAATTAAAATGCCAGAGATGGCTGTGTAGATCAAAAACTTTGTGGCTGCGTAACTGCGGCGCACGCCACCCCAAATATTAATCAGTAAATACAGGGGAATCAGTTCTAATTCATAGAAGAGGAAAAACAGCAAGAGATTATGGGCTAGAAAGGCACCAGACACCGCCGCATTAATCAGCAACACTAGGGGATAATACAGCCGGGGGCGATTCACCTGGGGCGAACTAACATAGACAGCCACTAGCGTGAGTAATGCATTCAACGGCAACAAGAGCAGCGATAGACCATCAATGCCCAGTCGATAATTCAGCCCGATCGCATCGAGCCAAGGCAAGTTTTCCAAAAACTGCAATTCCGCCAGTCCCGGATTGAACCGCCCCAGCAGATACAATGACCAAGCCAACATGACACCCCCGATCGCTAATGCGACCCACCGGAGGCGATCGCCTGCCAAGGGCAGCAGACCGATTGCGATCGCCCCTAGGATAGGGATCCAAACCAGCGCACTCAACATACTCCACTTACCCCAATCAACCTACGAGTTTGTCGTACCGAATATTCCGTATTCATCATCCATTGCGGGAAACCATCCCGACCTCTAACCACCAATCCCAAAAATGGATAAATCCAACATGGATGAATTGAATTTCGACCAAGATAACAAGATGCCTAGCAGCCCCACTCCTAGCAAAATTGTGAGCATATAGGCTTGGGATTTGCCAGAGATGCTGTATTTCAAACTTTCACCGGAAAAGATGGAGGCAAGTCCCACTAAATTGACA
>JAYKGX010000504.1:0-18483 GCA_035285565.1 Synechococcales cyanobacterium | reverse complement strand
TTTGTGGTGGTGGGGTGTGGGGGGTGGGGGGGCAGCCGCTATGCTGGGAAGGATGAATTGTAAGGTTTATTAAGGTGGGGTGTGGGAAAAGATATGGCAGACTTTTGGGTGGAAATTTTAGAAGTGGCGCACAGTCTGGGCGATCGCGTTGGGCAACAGTTGCTCCAGGATTTTGGGCAGCGTAGTGCTGTGGAAAAGGCAGATGGCTCGTTGGTCACGCAATCGGATCAGTGGGCGGATGAAGAATTGCGGCAGGGGCTACAGGTAGCTTTTCCTAGCCATGGCGTGCTCAGCGAAGAAACGACTCATGTCTTTCCAGGAACAGAATGGTGTTGGATTATTGATCCCTTGGATGGCACGACGAATTTTGCGCGTGGCATTCCGCTTTGGGGAATCTCGTTGGGATTGTTATATCGAGGAACTCCTGTTTTCGGGTATGTGAAGATTCCACCTTTAGGAGATTCCTTTCATGGTTATTGGGCAGGGGATTCGGGATTGGCAATGCCTAGTGGTGCGTTTCGGAATGGTGTTCCCATTCAAGTGAGTTCTGATGATCTGTCTAGCAATCACTTTTTTAATCTTTGCGCACGCAGTACGGGTGTGTTGAAAAATCCTATGCCTGCTAAAATTCGCATGTTGGGGGTGGCAACCTATAATGTTTTGATGGTGGCGATGGGCGCTACGTTGGGGGGAGTAGAAGCAACTCCAAAAATTTGGGATATTGCAGCGACCTATGCGATCGCCCAGGCGGCCGGTGTGATTTGGCAACCCTTACAACCTGATCCAATTTTTCCCTTGACCGCAGGTGAGAATTATGGGACTCGGAGCTACCCAACCCTAGTGGTCAGTCGTCCAGATTTTTTGCCGGTATTTCAACCTTTAGTACAGCAGGGATTACAGCTTTCTTGATCATGGCTCGAACCCTCCTTTTAGCTCTTTTTCATTTATTAAACAGAGGAAAATTATAGTTTGGATGGGGGGCGCTCATGCACCACAACTGCTTCTCCCTCACCTCTTCTTGCTGGGGGCATGGGCGCGATCGCTTGGAGAAAACCCAACATCCCGAAAATGTTAGGTTTTGTCAACTTACCCCAAACTATAAAATGGCATGTTATTTAATTAGGAAAAGGAATCAAATGCAAGGGAATCAAATGCAAGGGGATCAAGTATGGTTGCCAGCTTTCAGAATGCATTCATTTCCTATGGTCGTCCTGATAGTAAAACCTTTGTGATCCAGTTGCATCAGCATTTAACTGCTCAGGGATGGAACGTTTGGTTAGATCTCAACGATATTCCTCTGGGGGTTGATTTTCAAGATCAAATCGATGATGGCATTCGCAAAGCCGATAATTTTCTGTTTATCATTTCGCCCCATTCTGTCAACTCGCCCTACTGCGGTAAAGAAGTTGAACTTGCCCTGCAATTAAACAAGCGGATTATTCCAATCTTACACGTAGAGGAAATTAGTCAGGCAACTTGGCAACAGCGCTATCCCAAAGGTACGGAGGCTGAATGGCAAACCTATTGTGCTAAAGGGCTGCATTCTAGTTTTGTGAATATGCATCCGGCGATCGGCAAAATTAACTGGATGATGTGCCGAGACGGGCTAGATAATTTTGACACCTTCCTGACAGATTTAGAAGCGATTTTTCAGCGACATCGTCAGTATGTGCAACAGCATACTCTATGGTTTGTCAAGGCATTGGAATGGCAGCAACGCCAAAAACAATCTCGCTATCTGCTGATCAGTCCTGAGCGTCAACAAGCAGAAGCTTGGCTGCAGGTTACTTTTCAAGATGAGCAGCCGCCCTGTGTGCCTACGGATCTGCACTGCGAGTTCATCAGCGAAAGCATTCAAAATGCGAATAACTTGATGACTCATGTGTTTCTAGCTTATGCAGATAGTGATGGGGCGATTGCCCAACAGATCCGCGCCAGCCTGATGCGCTTTGGTTTAACCGTTTGGACCAACAAGACCAATATTCAAACTGGGGAGTTATTTCAGGAAGCCATTCAGCGGGGTGTGGCAGCAGCAGATACAGTAGTCTGTTTACTCTCACCTGCTTCACTGCGATCGCACTATTTCCAGCAAGAACTGGACTATGCCCTCTCCCTCAACAAACGCATCATTTCCCTGTTGATCGACACAGTTGAACCCGATCAGATGCCGATCGCCTTGCGTGACTTGCAATATGTTGGTTTGGTTGATGATCGCGATCGTTTTAATGATATCAATCTTGCAATCAAATTCAATCTCACAAAAATTATCAAATCATTGCGACAAGATGCTGATTATTACGAAACACACAAAATTTTACTAGTCAAAGCGCTAAAATGGCGGCGACAGAATTGCAATTCCAGTTTGTTATTGCGGGGCTATAATTTACGGCGTGCTGAAGCTTGGTTGAAAGTGGCTCAGTCTCGATCGCAGCATTCTCCTACAGCCTTGCAGGCAACGTTCATCACCGAAAGTTTAAGCCAACCTCCTGGCGCAGCGATCGATGTTTTCATTTCCTATTCCCGTGCCGATTCAGATTTTGCACGGCGGTTGAATGATGCCTTGCAGAGTCAGGCAAAAACGACTTGGTTTGATCAAGAGACCATTGCATCTGGCAGCGACTTCCAACGGGAAATTTATCGAGGGATTGAAAATTCGCACCATTTTTTGTTTATCCTATCGCCCAATGCAGTTCAGTCGCCCTACTGCGCCGATGAAGTAGAGTATGCCTGCAAGCTCAACAAACAAATCATCACCGTCCTCGCTCAACCAGTTGACCCTCGCGATCTGCATCCCAGCCTCGCTGCCGTACAGTGGATTGATTTTTATCAGCGCCCAGAAGATTTTTCCACCGACTTAGGGGAGTTGATCCAGGTATTAGAGACAGATCAAGCGCATTTAGAAACCCATACCCGGTTGTTGATGCGGGCGATCGAATGGGAGAACGCGGGGCGCAAAGATAGTTTGCTCCTGCGGGGCGACGTTCTGGAGAGTGCCGAAACTTGGTTGACCCAGAGCAGCACTAAGCAGCCCCAACCCACCGAACTCCATGATAACTATATTCACACCAGTCGAGCCGCCGAAGCCGCCCAACAGCGAGCCAACCAGATCCTCCAATCGGCAGCCACAAAGGGAAAACAGCGCGTTCTCATTGGCACGACGGTGATGGCAGTGGGTTTGACCGTCGCAGGACTGGCGGCAGGGTTTGCTTACCGAGCCAATCAGCAGGCGACTGAAGCCGTGCAACAGAAGCAGGAAGCGCTGGCAGGAACCCGCTGGGAACGAGAAGGAACGATCGCCCTCCAACAATTCGAGAGCCAACAACTGGAAGCCCTTGCCTCTGCGATCGACACTGGAAATGCTTTGCACCACCAAGTTCAGGATCGTCCCCTATCGGACTATCCAGCTTTTAGTCCGCTGCTGGCACTCCAGACCATTTTGACCCAGATCCGCGAGTACAACCGTGGGATCGTGGGTCAAGAACAAGTGCTCGCTGTCCGCTTTGGTGACGATCGGGCGGCATCTTCCCAGATCAGGACTTGGACTGCGGATGGTAACGTGCGACAGTGGCAGCCATTGGGGCAGATGCAATCGGAGGTTGCCCTGAAACTACCGCTCTGGAGCGCTAGCTTTAGCCCAGATGGTCAGCGGATGGCCGCGCTCGCCAAGGATGGCATGTTACACCTGTGGGATGCGAATGGGCAGCTCTTAAGGAAATTTCGAGTCACTTCCGGCGCTTCCGGCGATTTTGCCAGTCTCAGCTTCAGCCCAGACAGCCAAGCCCTCGCCATCCTCGCCGACAACGGCATCTTGCAACGCTGGACCCTGGCTGGACAAAAAAAGACTGCCACTTCCCTGCAAGGCTCCCGTTTCAGCTTCAGTCCTAACGGTCAACAGATCGCCACTGTAGATGACCAAGGCATCGTTCGCCTCTGGACGATCGAGGGCAAGTTGATTCGGCAGTTTACGGCTTCTCAACAACTCTTATTCAGCATTGCCTTTAGTCCCCAGGGCGATCGGATTGTCACGGCGGGGCAGGATGGTGTTGTCCGCTTCTGGAGCTTGCAGGGAAAAGCCCTCGATCAGATCAAAACTCAGCAATCTTTCATCCTCAGTCTCACCTTTAGTCGCAATGGTCAGCAGATGGCGATCGCCGACGATAGGGGCACCGTCAGTTTATGGCAGATCCCCCCCCGCCCCCGCCCCCGCCCGGAGTTTGTCGCCCAGCCGAACGATGGGATTTTGACGGTGCAATTTAGTCCAGACGGACAGCAACTTTTGACGGCTGCAGGGAAGGGATCGATTCAGGTATGGCAGCTAGGGGGTTTTCCCACTGCACCCGATCAGAAACCTTGGGTAATGCCCGATTTATCCATGCCACAACAGAATATTGTGAGTCTCAGTCTCAGCCCAGATGGGACTCGTTTTGCCATTGCAACCGATCAGGGGCAGATTCAGTTACGCGATCGCCAAGGTCAACCGATCGCCGCTCCCTTTGCTGCCCATGAGGGCTTTGCCTACAGTGTCAGCTTCAGTCCCGATGGGCAACACTTGGTAACGGCTGGTGAAGATGGTGCAGTCCGACTCTGGACGATCGCGGGGCAACGGCTGACCGAGTTACGCTTGCCCAAACAGCGCGCGCGACAAACCGTGGTTTACAGTGCCAACTTTAGTCCTGATGGCAAAACGCTACTCATCGCCAGTGAAGATGGTGCGGTACGCTGGTGGTTGCCCTCCATCCTGGCCCCGAATTCTTCCAGCGCTTCTCCAGAAAAATCCGCAGAACAGGTGAGCGATGTCTTTTATCCCCATCCAGGATCGAAAGTTTGGAGTGTCAGTATCAGCAGCGATCGGAGTCGTTTTGCGACGGCAGGTGAAGATGGCACAGTGCGCCTGTGGAGCCAAACTAAAAATTTATTGGCAGAGTTTAAATTCCCCAAGGGAGTATTGACGGTCAGTTTTAGCCCAGATGGTCGCTGGATTGCAGCCGGAGGAGCAGATGGCAAGGTGCAGTTTCTGCCAGTGGATTCCTTGAAGAGTCTGTTGGATCAGGGTTGTCATTGGCTGCGCGATTGGGCATCTGGCAAGGAAATCGATTGCCAAACGAGTGCCAACTGATATAATTCAGCGAAAACCTGACTCAGTCAGTTGATTAAACGGGAAATGGTGACGAAACGTGAGTGATGGGAATTCAACTGACTTTAAAGTTCAAATTGTTTTACCAATTGCGATCGGTTTGGTTTGACCATTATCGTTCATTTATTTGGTTTTTTGCCCATGTTCAGTGCTCTACTGCTAACTTTATCTACCAGTCTGCCAGTTTCGCCTGATTTGCCAGTTCAGCACCGCATCGTTGATGCAATCCATCCTGAGACTCCATCTGCGATCGCTCAGACCCAGGCGATCGAGGCAATTGATCCACAGGCGATCGAGGATGCCCCCATTGATCCCGCCGTTGATCCCGCCATGGCACAGATCACATCCGTTTCGCAATTAATGGATGTCTCTCCTAGGGATTGGGCGTTTCAAGCGCTTCAGTCCCTGGTGGAACGGTATGGTTGCATCGCAGGCTATCCAGATAAGACCTATCGCGGCGATCGCGCTATGACACGCTATGAATTTGCCGCAGGACTGAATGCCTGTTTGGAGCGGGTTAACGAACTGATCGCAGCGACCACGGCGGACAGGGTGAAACGGGAAGATCTCGTCGCCTTGCAAAAGCTCCAGGAAGAATTTGCCGCAGAACTAGCTATCTTGCGCGGACGAGTTGATGCCCTGGAAGCGAAAGTTGCCACCCTGGAAAAACAGCAATTTTCCACCACGACCCGTCTCTATGGTGAAGCGATCTTCAGTCTGGCGGCAGCGGCTGGAGGCAAACCGCCCGGTCGGGGAGAAACGAATCTCGTCATGACGAATCTAGTTCAGTTGCAACTGGCGACTGCCTTTACCCAGGGGCGCGACTTATTGCGGATTGGACTCGTGGCTAGCAATTTTGACCAAGAGGGCTTTGCCGGATTAGCATCCCTCAATACGAATATGGCATTTCTGTCCTACCAGGGCACAGGCAATAATAGCTTGCAGTTGAATACGGTAGACTATCGGTTTGCGGTCAGCGATCGCCTGGTTCTGGCGTTTCAGCCCGTGGGATTTAGTTTGTACAGTGTCCTCAGTGCCAACTCTCCCTACGGTAACGCTGGCGATGGCGCGATTTCCCGATTTGCGGCGCTCAATCCCATTCTGCGCATCGGCAATTTGGATGCAGGGGTTGGGTTAGACTGGTTGATTTCCAACAAATGGCGCTTGCAAGTTGCCTATGGGGTACGGAATGCCAGCAGTCCTGATGCTGTGAATGGTTCAGAAGGGGGACTTTTCAACTCCGGACACCAGGCTTTGGGGATGCAGTTGCTCTATCGACCCAGCGTTTCCACAATTTGGGGATTTGCCTACATCAATGCCTATGCGGATGATGGACAGTTGGATACCTTCACCGGCAGTAGCAATGCCGACACCTCCGGAGGATTTAATCAACCAGCCAAGATTCATGCCCTCGCTGGGTCTTTCCAATGGCGCGTTTCTCCTCAGGTCACCCTAGGTGCTTGGGGCGGACTGGTGTTAACCGATTCGACCTTTGGTGAAGTGTTTCGGGCAATTCGCGATCGCGATCTGGATCTGGAAGATCTGGGGACGGTCACCTTGAGCAGCACCTACCTAGTCTCGCTGGGAATTAACGATCCCTTTGGGCGTAAAGGCGATCAATTAGTTTTTATGGCAGGACATCCCCCTAAGCTGAATCTTGGCGTTTTAATTGAACGGGTTGATTTTGATAATTCTTTCCATTTTGAGGCTTTTTATCGCTATCGTGTAAACGATCGCATTTCCATCACACCTGGCTTTTTCTATGTGACTAATCCGGGGCATATTGCTGAAAATAAGAATATTTTTGTCGGCAGTATCCGAACTACATTTCGATTTTAAAACCATATCATTTGTGATTTCGTGAATGATTATTGTTTGTTTTGCTAAATTACCGAAAAATCTCATGCCAGAGGAGTAGTTTTATGATTCATCGTTTTAGAGTTCATTTGCGTCGCCCATCCATAGCAAGATTTTCAAATCTAATTGTCAGCGCTTCCCTACTGCAAGTTCTGTGCTGGGTGCCCATGCCTGCGATCGCCCAAACACCCCTTCAAGCGAGAGTCCAAGAGATTCTGGATGGCAACGAAGTCTTTATCCGAAATCGATTAGCCAAGAAAAATGATGTCGGTCGAGAAGGAGAAGTCGTGCGGACGGGTGTGGCACGAACGTCTCTCTTTTTCACCGCTAAGGCAGGAGTGCGCATGGCGCAACGGTCTTCTCTCAGCATCGGCAGCGATTGTGTCAGACTGGTTGGGGGGAAGGCGATCGTAGCGGGCACCCTTGGGCGCAATGGCTGTGTGGGCAAACTTGTCGTCGTCAATAAGAAAACCGTCTATCTCATGCAATTTGACCAGAAGAACAACCCCCAAATCATCGTCTTGGAAGGAGAGGTCGAGGTCTTGAGCACCGATGCCCCAGACAGTCGCGTTACCCTCACCGCCGGACAAGGGGTGACCGCAACCGAAGCAGGTACACTCCCCACTACCCCCACGGGCACCATTGTTGTGACCCAATTCAGCACTTCGCAGATGCAAAACCAGGCATTGCCGATCGTGCAGGGTTTCCAGGTGCCCTTGCCTGACTTGGAAAAAGTGGCATTTTTGCAGCCGAATCGAACTGGATTTGCCACCACCTTTCTGCGAGATGCTTTGCTGGGGCGGGAAGGGTTCTTTGAAGAATGGGATTCCCAAAAGGGAGAATCTGTGGCTTCATTTACACCAGGGACAAGCTCTGATTTCGGTGTTTTTATCCGAGATACCAACACAACGGGACGCTTTATCGGATCTTTGGGCGTTGTCCCGATCGCAGTGAATTTTGATGATCAAACCATCAGCATTGGCGGCACCACTGGTATCGCAAATTCCGTGGGACTCAGCGGCAATAATGCCCGTGGAACGGTCACCCTATCGGATGGTACGGCGATTCGTCTAGAAGTATTTGGCGTGAATAAACAAGAACCCCCCATTGGTCAACCCTTTTCCGGCACCCTCAGCGTTGGTACTCCTCGCGATCGCTAGAACCTTCAGCCCAACTCGCACGACTCATTTTTTTGATCACAACACCTCTAATAACGAGTCTTTTAACAACCATGAACCAAGGTTGGATCTATCGAGAAAAAGTCGATCGCAGTGGAGCTGGACAATCAGTTTTAGATTACTACAGCCAACGCTATCGTCACTCTACCAGACAGGTGTGGCAACAGCGCATTGAGCAGGGACTAATACAGCTTGATGGCTCTGTGACTACTGCTAATACGATTCTGCGATCGCATCAACAACTTGCCTATCACCGTCCGCCTTGGCAGGAACCCGAAGTACCCCTCACGTTTCACATTCATTTGGAAACCGACGATTATCTCGTAATTGAAAAGCCTTCCGGTCTTCCCGTCATGCCAGGGGGCGGATTCCTAGACCATACTCTCTTAAAACAATTGGAAAAACAATATCCTGCCAACCCGCCTATTCCGATTCATCGGCTGGGACGGGGTACTTCTGGTTTGATGTTACTTGCCCGATCGCCCTTAGCTAAATCTGATCTGACTCGCCAAATGCGCGATCGGCAGATCTGCAAAATTTACCATGCTGTTGTTTCTAGTGTGGATTTACCAGATTGTTTTAATATTAATATTCCCATTGGTAAAATTCCTCATCCTGTATTAGGCGAAGTTTTTGCAGCCGTTGCAGATACACAAAAATTAGCGTTGTCTGCCCATAGCCAATGTCGTGTTTTGCAGCGCAACGCAGCGCAGGCGATCGTAGAAGTGCAGATTACTACCGGACGACCCCATCAAATCCGGATTCACCTGGCTGCTGTAGGCTACCCTTTGCTAGGTGATCCGCTCTATCAAGCAGGGGGTGGAATTCGGGTGTCGAGTCTGGCTTCAAATGAAGCTGAAGATAAAATTGCCGTACCTGGGGACTGTGGCTATCAATTACATGCTCATCACCTCACCTTTACCGATCCTCGATCGCAGCACAGCGTCACCGTCACCTCACCCACTCCGTTCGTTATTCCGCCGCAAGCCACAACGATCGTCTGAATCATCGTCTGAATCGCCACTTGCATCTAAACCATAACTTCCGTCAATGGTAAGGGTTGATGTAATCAAATCCTGTAGGGATAGGCGCATAGAGCAGAATCATGAATAATGAGTTCAGAGATTGTTTTAACTCAATTATTGATTCAACCATATGCAAATGATTGAAGGGTTGGCAGAGATCCACCTACCGGAAGTGTTTACACTAGCCACTATTTTACTGGGTTTTTTTGGGGTGATCTATAAGAAAAACCTAATCATGAAAATTGTTTCGATGGATGTCATGAGTACAGGAGTAGTGGGCTATTACGTTGTGCTGGCGGCGATGGGGGGATTATTTACCCCCATTGTCTCTGACCCCATCAAGCTCACCTACGCCGATCCGGTGCCTCAGGCGGTGATCCTAACTGCGATCGTGATTGGGTTGTCCATTCAAGCCCTTATGTTAGTGGGAGCTATGAAATTGGCTCGGGATAACCCAACGCTAGAAGTGAGCGAAATCGAGAGAAATAATACTCCTTAAAAACCCGCCCTCGCCCTTGTGATTTAGCCAGGAATTGACCTTTTTCTCCCTGAATGCAATGACTGCCCTAACGCTGACCTGGATTGTTCTACCGTTTTTAGTGGGCTTCCTGATTTACCTAGTCCCAAAGTTCGATCGCATTCTCCCACTCCTGGGGGTTCTCTGCTCCATTGGCTATGCAGTTTGGTTGTTTGCCCAACCATCCCCCATTACGCTGCGGCTGCTAGATCACTTTGGAGTCAGCTTGATGCTAGATTCCTTGTCTGGCTTTTTTATTCTCACCAATGCGCTCGTGACCTTGGCAGTGCTTTTGGCTTGCTGGGAAACAAATCGATCGACCTTTTTCTATGCGCAAACACTGATTCTCCATGCCAGTGTGAATGCTGCCCTTGCCTGCACGGATTTTATTAGTTTATACGTCGCATTAGAAGTTCTGAGTATTGCCTCCTTTTTGTTGATCGTTTATCCCAGAAGCGATCGCTCCATTTGGGTAGGGCTGCGCTATCTATTCGTCAGCAACATTGCCATGTTGTTCTATCTAGTGGGCGCTATTTTGGTGTATCAAACTGATCACTCCTTTGATTTTTCTGGGTTGGCAGGCGCGCCTCCGGAAGCATTGGCTTTGATCTTTTTAGGCTTATTAGTGAAAGGGGGCATTTTTGTCTCCGGTCTCTGGCTCCCCCTCACCCACTCAGAATCCGAAGCGCCTGTTTCTGCTTTGATGTCGGGAACAGTGGTCAAAGCAGCCGTCTTGCCCTTGGTGCGTTGTGCGCTGGTGATGGAGGATATTGACCCGATCGTCCGGATTTTTGGTGTAGGAACGGCGTTGTTGGGCGTGGGCTATGCGGTGTTTGAAAAAGATGCCAAACGAATGCTGGCTTTCCACACGGTGTCACAATTGGGCTTTATTCTAGCCGCTCCAGAAGTGGGAGGATTTTATGCCCTGACCCATGGGTTGGTCAAAGCAGCCCTCTTTTTGAACACAGGCATGTTACCCAGCCGTAATTTTAAAGAACTGCAATCTCGATCGATCGACAATTCGCTGTGGATCATGTTGGCGATCGCCAGCTTCTCGATTTCGGGCTTTCCCCTGTTATCTGGGTTTGGGGCAAAGGTGTTAACCATGAAGAATTTACTCTCTTGGCAAGTGATTGCGATGAACGTTGCAGCCTTGGGAACAGCCATTTCCTTTGCGAAATTTATCTTTCTGCCCCACAGTGCCGATGGTGAAATCAAGGAAAAACTACAACCTGGCTTTTGGATTGCCATGGGGGTCTTACTGGGGGGACTGTTTGGCGCAAATGTGGTTTATTACGAAGCCTACAGCTTGGTCAATATCGTAAAACCCTTAGCAACGATCGCTCTTGGTTGGCTTGCCTACTGGTTTATTTTTCGGAAAATCGCAATTCGTTTGCCCCGTATGTTTGAGCAGTTCGAGCATTTAATGGGGGTAATGAGTTTGAGTTTGATTCTCTTATTCTGGATGGCACTCGCATGATAGGACATATCATTTTACGGTTAACCATTTGGTTTTTGCTAACGGCAAATTTTAGTACGACTAACATTATTATTGGCGTGGCGATCGCCTTTTTACTACCTCGCCCCTCTCAGTCTAAAGAACGCTTGGGCGAAATTTTGCTGGGTTTGTGGGAAATTATCAAGTCAATCCCCCAAGCCTATCAGGAAGCCGTTGAACTCATCTTTAGACCCCATACTGAGGAAGAGATCATTCTGGAAAAAGTTCGTCCAGGGCGATCGCGAGGCATGATTTTCCTCGATATTTTCTTGATCACCTTTACCCCCAAAACAACTGTCCTCAAGTATCGTGATGCAGGATTTTACGAAGTTCACCGAGTCTTTCGCAAGGAGGGGTAATGATTTTAAATCTGTTGTTGATTTTCATGATTTTGGCATTACTATTGCCCATTTACCAAGCTTGGAAAGATGAGGATATTTGGCAGACCATGCTGGCGCTTTCCAGTGTTTCATGCAAGGCAGCCGTGATTATGCTGGTCATTTCCGTGTTGCGGGACGATTGGATGATTGGTGTGGTGAGCATGATTATTCTCAGTGTTGGCAATGCAGGATTTATGCTCCTGGCACATCTACTCAAACGGATGGGAGATGAAAATGAATTTCAGCATTGATTTGCTCAGCTATCTGCTCATCGGAGTAGGGTTAGTGTTCTGGTTTTGGGGCACAGCTACCATTGTCAGCCAGCGATCGGTTTTATTCAAACTCCATAATCTTTCCGTTTCAGACACCCTGGGTTCACTACTCATCATGGTGGGGTTGTTGCTCCAGCGATCGCGAGAGTGGCCGCTTCTGCTGCTGGGAATTCTCTCCTTAACCCTGTGGAACACGATGTTAGGATATGTGTTGGCTTACTGCTCTAGCCATGTCCAACTGGGCGAACAGCTTAAGGAACAATTTAGTCAACAACTGCATACGGAATCGCTGGAGTGAGGTCATCAGCATGGATATCTATATCTATATCATCACTGCTCTGTTGCCATTAACGGCCGCAATGACGATTTTTCAAGTGAACCCCTACCATGCGCTGGTGATTCGAGGAATTCTAGGCGCGATCGCCGCTTTGACCTATACGGTTTATGGTGCTGCTGATGTTGCATTGACGGAAGCCTTGGTGGGGACATTATTAGCCATTACACTCTATGCTATTGCGGTGCGATCGTCGTTGGTCTTGCATCTTGGCATTCCCCAAGAAGCCTTTGATCAGCTCAAAGGGAAGGCGATCGGCAATCCCAATCAATCGCGACTACCGGAACTAAAAGCCCTCATGCAGGATTTACGCCAAGTGTTTAATCAGCACTACATGACGATCGATCTTTTCCCCTATCCCTCCAACGAAGAATTACAGCAGGCCTTGCAAAATAAGGAAGTTCACGCTATCTGCCTGCGATCCTCCGTGGAGCCTGATTACCACATCACCACCCGCTTGCCGCGTCTGCATGAGATTATGGATAAAGAGCTAAGCGCTGCCACTGTTAAACTCACTCAGTCAAATTAACTCAGTCAAATTAACTCAGCTAAACTAACGAGGAGAACATTCATGCGGCTGATCTACCTAATAGCAGGCTTATTGTTCTATGTCAAAATGCTATTGCTGGCAAATCCTGCGCCTCAGTCGCCGTTTCCGATCGTGGCAGCCGTTGCAGAAGATAGTGGTGTGCCAAACGTTGTTTCTGGAATTATTTTAAGAAATCGCTTATACGACACTATTTTTGAAGTGATTGTATTTACGATCGCTATTATGGGCGTGCAATATTTACTGACAAATGAGCGTCCTCTGAGTCGAGTATTTCAATTCACCGATCAGTCTTCCATTCTCCTAGCTCGCTTAGGTGCAACGATCGCTGCCTTGGTTGGCATTGAACTAGCCATTCGCGGGCATCTCAGTCCAGGGGGTGGGTTTGCCGCAGGAGTGGCAGGCGGAACAGCGATCGGTTTGATTGCCATGACTTCCTCCACCGAATGGATGCAAACGGTTTATAAGCAGTGGAAAGCTGCAACTTGGGAAAAGGTGTCTGTATTGGTGTTTGTGTTGCTCTCGATCGTCACCCTATCTGGCTTTGAGTTACCCTACGGCACCTTTGGAGATCTGCTGAGTGGTGGAATTTTGCCTCTGCTCAACATCCTCGTCGCCATCAAAGTAGCCCTGGGATCCTGGGCGGCCGTTCTGCTGTTCATCCGCTATCGAGGCTTATTGTAGGCTCGTCTCAGTGGAGCGCTAGAATGCGGGAGCATATTTTCTCCGAGAAACCCAATCTCCTTTTGGGCTTAGGAGGGCTAGGAGCGTCCTGTACAGCAGCCTTAATAAATAAGAGAGCTAGCAGCCTTAATAAATTACAGCCGTTTGCTAGATCAATCAGCCACGTCCCCCTTCCCCCCTCTCCCCCTCCCCATTCAAAATATGTTGCACCCAACTAAAAATTGCCGTAAGCGGGCTAGAGAAGATCGACTCGCCAGGATTCATCAAATTGACGTTAATCTAGTGACTACCGTTTGGGCCGACCCAACTGTCAGCCTAACTGTCACACCTGCATAACTGTCATAGTAGATTGGCACACTTGTGGGCGATCGCTCGTGGATTGTCTTGCCTGAAAAGCTTATGGAATGAAGAACCCAGCACATCCGGATAAAATTGCGTCTATCCAATTCATGAACTGACCTAGCGAACCAGAAATCATGCGATGCGTCTCCGTAGATGTCACTGTGCGCTACCGAGAGAACCTGAACATGAACATCACCACTTGCCATAACCTGACCGATCGACCCCAAGCTGCAGAAGCAGATCCAGTGCTTAGCTTGGAAGCCAACAAACTGGCTCAAATTTTGATTGCCGAACTCTGTGCTGAATTATCACTCAAGACCAGTCCCTCAGTTGTAACCGTAGCTCAGCGGATCGCCATTGAAGTAGAACGGATTTGCGCCAAGAGCGATCGCATTCAATCCTCTGGGCAAGTTGGCTCCTGGCGGCTGACTTTGGCTCACTATCGGTTAGAAAAATGCATTCACTACTACCGTCTGGGATCCCGGCGGGGACGTTTGGATTTGCATAGCACCCTCAGCACGATGGTCTATCGTCCGATCGCCCCAGCCCATCTGCAACTCAGCTTCCAAGCCCGCTATAGTTTGATCGAAGATTTCTTACAAGGTTTTTATACCGAGTCACTGCGAGCCTTTCGGCGGGAAAACGAAATGGCGGAAGATTATCAGCCGAAAACGAAATTGCAACTCGCAGAATATATGGCATTCACTGAGCAATATGGCAAACGGCGGATTAACTTGCCGGGTTGCCAAAGTCAACAGTTGGTGATTCTGCGGGCACAGCGCTTTGCCAATCGTCAGCCGCAAGAAATTGCCGTCGATATTGAAACAGCCATGGAATCAGCAAAGGATTCAGAATCCGATCAATACGGACGCTCACCCGTTGTACAAATGATTCGGGAACAAATGATTGCTGAAAAACCCGATCAAGGAGAAGAATCCTTGCGCGATCGCGTGATTCAAGAACTCATCGACTATCTCCAGCAGCAAGAACAACAGGACTGCGTTAACTATCTGACATTGAAATTGCAAGATCTATCGGTGCCGGAAATTGATGAAATTCTGGGTTTAACGGCTCGCCAACGCGATTATCTGCAACAACGGTTCAAGTACCATGTGGAAAAGTTTGCCATTTCCCACAACTGGCAATTGGTTCATGAATGGCTGGGGGCAGATTTAGACCATAACCTGGGGCTTTCGTCCTACCTGTGGCAGCAGTTTCGCAAGACCCTGCTCCCCGAGCAGGTGCAGCTATTAGACCTGAAGCAGGCGGGAACCGATGATGCCGCGATCGCTAAGTCACTCAAATGCACAGCAAAGCAGGTCCAAAAGCGCTGGGCAAAGTTGTTAGAAGCGGCTTGGGCGATGCGTAATCAAACTCCTGAGGATAATTAAGGACGATCACAGGGGTTGCATAAGTACAGAAAGGTAGATGTAGGAATTGGAGAGATGCATAGATGATGTGTATCCCCGTTAGGAGTTGCTCAAATAGCAGCTTTGGAAATCAGCCCTCCTATTGAATGCCCCCGGTCAGATCTCTGGTAAGTGCTATGCAAAAAACTTCAATGACTCAAACCCTGCTCTTGACGATCGCGGCAACCCTTGCGGTCGTCTACCATGCTAATTCCAGCCTGACTTGGAGTGGGGTGATCGTCCCTCAAGTAGAGTCAATCATCCAGGAGAAGAACAAAACTGAAGCGGTGGATGAGGAAATTGGTAGATCAGTGGATGCCGCATCGTCTGCTCAATATGTTGCTCTGGTGTTAATCCGTTAACCCCAGGGTGAATTAGTGATAAAAGATTGCCAGCCAAATCGATTCTTCATGGGGAGTCGTCCAATCAACTCGATGCTTCACATGGGCTGGAATATGGACATAGCTTCCTGGGGTCAGCAACAGCATGTGATCTTCAAACTGCAGGCGCGCTGCTCCCTTAAGCAAGATGACCCATTCATGTTGATCTTGGTCGTACCAAAAATCGTCAGCAGATTGGTGCCCTTTAGAAATGATCCGCTCGATCGTTAGGTTACTTGCGCTCAAGAGGGTTTGCCCAACTTCTTCTGGCAGATCCGGGGGAATCTTGTCAAACAGGTTGTCACCATGGCGCGGGTTATCTGAAGACTTGTCTAGTGACATGAAGCACTCCCATTAGGCAGCATTGAGTGAATCGGGGTTGGACTATAGCAATCATTTTTCAGTGGTAAAAGTGGGACAGGCTTCTAGCCTGTGCAGGCAGAATTGCGCCCCACAAATCAATTAGGATTGCTATATCTATGATTTTGGGTGTTGTTGAGGCGGTAATGGCTTGGGCAGGGGTGGGGTAGGGTGGTGGGGTGTTTTGGGAGGCATTGCCTGCGGAAGGGATGGTTTAACAGGTGCCTGGTGAGAGAGGGTCGGTTTAGCCGCTGTGCTTGGGGTAGGGGCAATCGCTACATTGTCTGGTTTGGTGAGAGATGGCTCAGGAGTGAGGGCGATTGATAGGGCACTGAAATGGGCGATCGCATATTGACTCTTTCCAGTTTGCTTGGCAGTATACATTGCTGTATCTGCTAATTGAATCAGATCCTCTAGATTATTGGAATGAACTGGGTAGAGGGCGATTCCAATGCTGGTGGAAACATTGACAGTATGCCCTTCCAAGAGAAAGGGTTGGCTGATGGTTGCCAAAATTTTCTCCGCCACCCGTTCCACCTCTTGCAAACCAGGAACCGCTGGTAAAATGACTGTAAATTCATCACCGCCCAGTCGCGCTACGGTATCGCTAGCTCGCAAGCTGCCCGTTAGCCGCTTCGCCACAGACTTGAGCAATTCATCTCCGATGCCATGACCGAGAGTATCGTTGACCTTTTTAAATCCATCTAAATCCAAAAAGAGCACCGCCATCTGACGTTGATTACGTTCCGCCCATTCCATCGCCTGGTGCAACTTTTCATGGAAGAGTTGGCGATTGGGTAACTGCGTCAGTACATCGTGATTTGCCAGGTGATGGAGGCGGTTCCGGGATTCGCGTAATTCCTGGTTCGATCGCGAGAGTTCTTCAGTAGTGCGGCGCAATTCGGCTTCTACGGTTTTGCGCTGGGTAATATCTCGAATAACACCTACTAGGAAAATATTGCTGGCTGCATCTTTATGGAGCGATCGCTTAGTGGCAATATAGAACGTCTCTCCGTAGATATTTGTTAACTGCTCTTCACTTTCCTGTTCTTGCTCTCGCCGAAAGACTTGTTCATCTTGTTTCCAAAATAGTTCTGCTTCATGCTTTGGGAAGACATCATAGACCGTTCGTCCTAATAATTCCTCGATCGATACGCCTACAAATCGTGCATAGGCTTCATTAATGACAATCCAGCGATAATTCTGATCCTTGACAAATACCGGATCTGGAATAGAGTGGATCACCCGTTGTAGAAATTCCTTCGATCGCTTCAGTTCTTCTTCCGAGTGGGCAAGGGAGATGGTGACCGCCGCTGCCGCACCCAACAGACCCAACAGGGGTGGCACAACAGGAATAATCCAGCCCAGCAGAAACGCCCCATAGCCGATCGCCACCACCGTTCCTCCCAGCAAGAGTGTGATGATGATCGATCGCTGGGGATGCCGCCGATACCAACTCAAACTACTACCCAAGACCGTCCATGCCACAATCCAAACCCATTCCACTCCTTCTCGCCAATTGCGCAATAACGGACGACCTTCTAAAGCGGCACTAATGATTTGGCTAATGAAATTAGCATGGAGTTCAACACCACTCATTAAGCGAGGAGCGGCAATCAAACTAGTACTATAGGGGGTAGCGACAACATCATTCAAACTAGGCGCAGTAGACCCAATTAAAACAATGCGATCGCGAAAGATCGTCGCTGGGACTTGCCCTTGTAATACCTGGGTCATGGAAACACGGGGAAAATGACCTGCTGGTCCCCGAAAATTCGTAAAAATTTGGTACCCGCCATTATCAACCCGTACATAGGCTCCGTCATTGGGTGCAATTGGCGAAAACACCGCTTTCCCTAATCGCATGGATCGCGGATCAGCAATATCATGGCTCGATCGAATCTTGACCTCTTCTAGATATTTCAAAGCAATCTTGAGGGCAAAACTTTCTTGGTATTCTGCGCTTGTGGAGATGCCTTCTACCTGAGTTTCAGTTTCACTAGTCCAGAATAAGATCGATCGCCGTACCTTTTGATCTGGATCAGTGCTGTAGTTATTAAAGCCAATCTGGTCATTTTGCTTCAACGTCTGAGGCGCGGGGATAAGGCTACCAGCAGGAGAGGCACGCTGTTCAATGCCGATGAGATTAGGCATGTTGGCGATCGTAGTCAGAAATTTTTCATTCCCAACCCCGACAGGTAAATTGCGGTAGAGATCTAGCCCTACGACTCTCGGGTTGCCGGTCTGAATCGTAGTGAGGAGCTGTGTCAACTCTTTATCAGGGATGGGCCATTGTCCTACTGCAATCAAATCCGGTTCATCAATGCTGACAATGATGATGCGTTGATCGGGCACTTCCGTGGGGCGGATCTGAAAGAATTGATCGATGGTCGCTAATTCAAACGATTGCAGCAATCCTAGGGAACGAGCACCCAAGATGCCACTCGCCACCAACCCAGCCGTGATGACCACAGAGCCACGTTGCCACAACCGCTGCAACCAGTTGCGAGTTCGATTCTTTTGCCAAGATGCTGGCTCCGTTGCCATTGCTCTACTTAGTACCTTC
>JAYKGX010000503.1:0-2940 GCA_035285565.1 Synechococcales cyanobacterium | reverse complement strand
CTGTAAATGAGCAGTAAAGGGGGGAGTCAGGTTGAGTAAGATGGTGTAAACAATGAGAATCAATTTTTGGGGCTGCATTGACATGGATTCTCAACTCTAGATTCTCGGCATAGGTGAGGGAGATCAATGGTTCGATTGGGCACACAACCAGTGTTATGGTTACAGGTTTGGTCCTTAGCAGGGATGCAAGGCGCGATCGTCCTGACTTGGGTGATTTACAATCTGTATCTTCCCAAACTGCTGGCCAATTTTGGTTTTCCTGCAGGTTTAGCGATTACCATCCTGCTAATTGAAAATGTGCTGGCAGCAGTAATGGAACCGTTAATGGGCGGTTTGTCCGATCGTACCCAGCGCAACATGGGCACCCGATTTCCCTTCATTGCATTGGGGATCATCTTATCTTCCGGTTTATTCATCGCCATTCCTGGCGTGGTGTTTGCTGGCGTAGAAAGCACGGTGCGCGGACTCCTGCCTTGGGTCGCGGTATTTTGGGCCTTAGCGATGACTTTGTTTCGGAGTCCGGCGATGTCTCTGCTGGGTCGCTATGCCTTTGCCACTCAACTTCCTCAGGCTGTCAGCATTTTAACCTTGGTGGGGGCAGTGGCTGGGGCGATCGCACCGTTAGCCAATCAGCAAGTTCTCCAATTGGGCCCGACCCTGGCATTCGGATTGGGCGCGATGGTCTTGTTAATTTCTGGTCTGGTTCTTCGCTCGGTTGATCCCCAAATGAGTTCGGTTCCTCGGACAACCTCATTGCCCAAACCACATTGGAAATTCACAGATTGGGTGGGGCGGTTGGGCCTCGTGGCAATTACGGGTTTTGGAGTAGCGATTGGCTTTCGCTTGATGCTGCAGACCTTCCCACAGGTCTTAGAGTTACGGCTGCCGGATGTGAATTCCAATCTGCTATTGGGACTCATTTTTCTGGCGATCGCAGCGACTGCTATTCCCGCAGGTAATCTGACTCAGCGAATTGGTAATTTTCAAGCCATGCTTTTGGGTTTGGGAGCATTAAGTCTGACGCAGTTGTTGACGTTGTGGATGAACCATTGGGTCTTGGCGATCGGAATTGCCATTTTGATGGGAGCCGCCTTTAGTCTGGTTTCCAATGGTACGCTCCCCTTCGCTTTGTCGATGGTTCCACCCACTAAGGCAGGATTAGGAACTGGAATCTATTTCAGTGGTGGTTCTCTGGGAACCGCCATGTTTTTTAGCCTAATTCAAGTGGAGCAAGCGACTGCAGGAGCCTTACTAGGAGCGCTTGCGTTTTTACTGGCAGCAGGCTGTGTGGCTCTCAGCTACAAAATGGAGACCTAGTGGCTGACTCGTGTGACGAGCTAAGCAATGAAACTAAAATTGTCGGCGAGAAAAGATGAAGGTGGCAAGGGCTAATAATAATCCAATATAGACGATCGCATATAGCGCATTGCTCAAAAGCTCCGATGAGGTTGGCAAAAGTTCCATCCCGTAAACCGCTTGATTTTTTAAATTCAAGCGAGATAGATCGGGCAAGATCAAGTACAACCCTCGGGAAAAAAATTCAATGGTTGCGTTTTGAATAAGCTGAGCAAAAGACAACAAATCTCGACTCAGTTGCCCCATTAAATAGACGGCAAGAGTCAGCAAAGTGGCCAAGAGTGAACTCGTGAATACTCCAAATAAAATCGCAACAGCGGTTACTAGCGATAACTCTAAAATTTGGAATAAGACTGCAATGATAAGACTACCGACTGGTGTAGGAATGCCTTGAAACCACACAACGAATAGATAAACGATTAGCATTGATAACATCAAAACTGCCAGGACGGCTGACAGTCCTAGATGCTTGCCCACAATAAATTCAGCCCGACTGATAGGTTTGGCAATCAATACTGAAACGGTTTTCTTTTCAATTTCTTTATTTACCAGCCCTGTGCCCACAAAAATGGCAATTAACAACCCTAAAAGGTTCATGCCAGCTAATCCCACATCTAAGGTAATTTGATTTTGGGTGCTGGCGGATAAAGCTGGTAAAAGCCGAGCAGCAATAAAGAAGCCGATCGCAAATAAGGCAATGAGATATAAAACGCGATCGCGAATCACCTCTCGAAAGACATTAATCGCAATAACGATCGTTCGATAAAGATTCACTCTTTTCTCCTAACCCTATAAAGCAGTGATAGAACAGTAGTCTTACACACACGACCTTAGAATATTCGCTTGATACTTGTTCAAAACGGAGATCATTCTAACGCGAATTTGCGCGATCCGTGACCTCAAACAAGAGATTCTGAATCAACGTGGTCTGATCGAACAAACTGGTACAACCAACTAGATTTACTATCAATAGATTCAAGCTTTTTCAGCTTTGCACGAAACGAAGATCAGGTAGGCACAGCCCGCCTGATCTTATTCCTGATCTGTAAAATGGAGATTTACAAAATGGTGGATATTTCTAGGCGAGTCCCACTAGCTTGGAACTCAAATCCCACATTTTTACGGCTTTTGTATTGTCTAAGGCCTCATCAGAAACCTCTTGATCAAAGGATGCGCGTCCTTGCTTCTGGCGGTTTCCCCAGCTCCAATACTTACCAGATGACTTAAACTCAGGATCGGCAACAACCTGCGCAACCCTTTCCCCTGCTAGTTCTTGGGATACATAACCACCGGTAATATTTTTTTGAAAGACTGGAAAGAGCTTTTGAAAGAGCGGGAAGTGATTGCGGAAAAGAGCGGTTTCGGCCACACACCCTGGATAGAGAGAACTAAATGAGATTCCTGTCGAGTCATAATACCGACGATGTAACTCACGCATGGTCAAAACGTTACATAGCTTGCTATCTTTATAAGCCTTTCCTGATTTGAACTTCTTACCGTTAATCATGGCGATCGGTGCTTTAAAGCCTGCTTCAAATCCTTCCAGATTACCTAAATCGGGTGGTGCAGGAATCGGAATTTTTC
>JAYKGX010000502.1:0-8704 GCA_035285565.1 Synechococcales cyanobacterium | reverse complement strand
CGGGCAATCTCTAAAGACTTTTCGTAAGACTCAATTGCTTTGTGATAGCGACCTATATCTTGATAAAAATCACCTATATCCAACAACATTTTTTCTTCTCCAGGTAGATCTCTCCTTTCACGAGTGCTAAATAAAGACTTTTCGTAGTAATTAATTGCTGTATCGTAGTTGCCTAAAGCTTTGTGAGCCATACCTAAGTTACTTAAAGCAATTCCTTCCCCTTGTGGATAATCTAGTCCCAGATCACCGACAGCAGTCCCTTTTTTCAACTTCTCTTTGAGGGATTGTACGATTTCTAAGTATCGTTCATAGTATTTAATTGCTTTGGTATAATCCCCCATGTAAAAGTAAGCTGATCCCAGACCAGATGAAGATCTTCCTTCGCCTATAAAGTTTGACTTTTGGCGAGCGATCATTAAACTTTTTTCATAATATTCAATTGCCTTGCCGTATTTGTTTAGAGCCAAATAAGCATTACCCAATAATTCTAGAGGAAGTTCTTCTCGCAAAAAAGAAAAGGAAGAAGAAAAAGAAAACTTAGGCAAATATTCCCAAGTCTGAATAGCAGCTTCAAATTCTCCGCTTTGATATTGTTGAATACCTTGCTTAAGCAGATCAATATATAAACGTGTGAGTTGTCGTGAATTCTGTGGAGCACCCTGCTGTAATAATCGATCGGCTTCCTTCTTTTTATCCTCAACTGACTGCCCGATCGCCCCTTCCGCAAACCCGATCGCTCCTACCCCCGTCGAACCCAGCACGATCGCCAATGTATATGCAAAGACCTTCGATCGATTACTCATGATACTCATCCTCAAAGATTGCAATGCAATGGTCTAGTTTTGGAACGGTCAAAGGATATGTAATCTGAGTGTAGGTAGAAACGTGCGATCGGTCTTTAGCCAATGCGATCGAGCCAAGTCGTCAAGTCTGCGATCGTCTCAAAGTCCAGCAATGCTTCACCAAGAGATTCCAGTTGGGGCAGTGCGAGTTGGTTAATGCGATCGATCGTGCGATCGGGCAATGCTCCAAACTTACGGTTTAGGAGTCGGAGGATGAGCGATCGTTCACCTCGTTCCAGTCCTTGTTCCAGTCCTCGTTCCAGTCCTCGATCGTAGCCAATCTGTTCCACACTGGTAATATAAGGCACTTGACGTTCCTCCTCGTAGGTTCTTAACTCATTCCAGAATGACTGTTTCAAACGCTCTGGTAATATCATAACCCAATCGATAAACTTGAACAGGTTCAAGACCTCCGATCGTTCATACCCCAACTCATACAACCGTTTCACCAATCGCACCTTCCAAACTTTCCGCTCTTGCGATCGATCTTTTGTTTCCCGCGTCTTTAGATGGCTCATCACCACAACAGCAAAGGGATTGCGGCTTTGCTCCAATTGCTTCCACTGCGTCTCATAGTCCAAGAGCTTGACGGCAGTAAACTGAAATTCCAATGAACTCCCAGGTGTGACGCAATTGTAACGTCTAGGTCGCCAATCCTCTTTCCCATCACATAAAATCGCCAAACTGACCGGAAACTGATGAAATAATTCAAAGATCCGGACCGCATAAATAAACATCCGTTCAGGGAAGGTTTTCTCAGGTGCTGCCTGGATTTCCAGATGGATTAGGAGAATGAGGTCGTTTCCCTTTTTGATTTGAACCCTCACCAATTGGTCCGCAAAGCGTTTGCCGATTTCCGCATCCGGCGTAATTTTCTGAAACTCTGTATCAAGAAATTCGATCGCTTTTGTCCAATCAATCAAAGGAGCAATTGCAGGGAAAAAGAATTCGATCGCCTCTCGAAAATATTGTCTGAGCAGTAGTTTCCAAGGTGAATCTTCATCTGCACGAACTTTAGTCATGGCAAGCAATCCAGAAGAGTCTCGATCGTATCACAGCTCGATCGTCCTAACCCTGTTGGAATGAGGTTGCATCGCTACTCTAATTATGCTGCCGCAAGCTCATACTGCAACACCACCAATTCCGTTTCATCCAACGTCGCCATCGCCTCCTCTCGCCCTTCCGCATCCGAAAACTCAACCCAATATTTTGGAGTCTCTCCCTCAGGGTGATGGATATGGACGATCGTTCCCACCAATCCCACAGGTAATCCACCACTCAACTGAATCCCAGACTCCACAAGAGAAAGGCGATCGTGAGAAATAGGAACCAACAGTGCAATCGTATCCAGTAGTTTAGGTTTCATCATTATTGGATAAACGCAGAAACAAGTTGAGGATCAGTTGAACCTTGCGGAAGAATCCAGATTGTTCTAAGTTCGATCGCATCAGTTCCAGGTATCAACCAGTTTAACTTAAATTCTCGACCAAAAACAGTCTCACGTTCCTGAATGCCCCCCCATCGATACAAGCTTAAGACTGTCGATCGTTCATACCCCAAGCTCATACAGACGTTTTACCAATCGAACTTTCCATGAGCAGAGCGTGGGGGGTAGACGATCGTGAAGAACAGCGCTGACCCAATCGTGACCCTTGACCTATGCGCTAAAATTAATTGGTAATACCTAGAAAACTTGATTTCATGACCGATCCTTATGAATCATTGCTTTTCCAAAACTATACCGAAGCCGAAATCCGCGAAATCCTATTCCTCATGACTGAATGGGATCTCGCAACCTACACCTCGATCGCCCATAGTATTGTTGACCACGCAGAACGCCACTTAACCATGAATGTCACTCAAAACCATATTCAACATCTCACCGCTCAAATCAATCTACTCCATCAAATGAGCATTTTGCAGCCAACAATTCCAGTTATCGCCCGCTCTGCCCTACGAGTGTAAATGCCGCCCAATGGGATGGATCGGGATATTGTTTGCGGGTGGTTAGCATCGCTTGGCGGAGGGCGGTCGCTTTATCAGAAGTGGTTTGTAAATTGCGATAAAACTCGGTCATCAGAACTGTAGTGGATTGGTCGGAAATTGCCCAGAGAGACACCACGACGCTAGGCACCCCCGCCGCTAGGAACGATCGCGATAAGCCAATCACCCCATCCCCAGTAATCCTTCCCTGACCAGTATCGCAGCCACTGAGCACGACCAGATCCGCCGTTAATTGCACCGAATCTTCTAGTAATTCATCGGTTGTTAATAATCCATCATTGGGCTTGCCTGTTCCGTCTGGCGCAAGCGCGATCGCCCCCGCACTTGCCAAGCCGTCACCCCATCAGATTCAGCAAGAGAGAGTTGCGGTCTCAGCCAGCGCACTCAAGCAAGGAAACCAACTCTTTAATGCTGGCAAGTATGGGGAAGCGATTAAAGCCTATACCATTGCTGTAGAACAGAGCGGTTCTCATGCTCAGCATGTTCAAGCAAGGCTAGCGCGATCTCGCGCATCCGTACTAGAAACCTTGTATGCGAATCCCGGCTATGACAACTATGATCAAGCAGTCGGAGCCGCGATCGCAGATTGCAGTCGAGTTATCAGTCTGGAACCCAAGAATTCAGCGGGATATACCTGTCGAGGATTTGCCTACAGCTATCTCTCCCAATCTGAAGCAGCTTTTGCAGATTTCAACCGAGCGATCGAACTGGCTCCTAAGGATTCAAACGCTTACTTTGAACGAGGATCTGCTTACTACCGGAATAATCAGACTGATCGAGCGATCGCAGATTTCAGCCAAGTCATTCAACTCAATCCCCAATCTGCAGAAGCCTACTATTTGCGAGGACTGAATTATACTTACAAGAAACCGATTGATGTTCTACGCGCTAACTTAGATTTTACTCAAGCCATTAAGCTGGCTCCAACTCAAGTGAGATACTATGAGGCACGAGGTAAGCTGCGAAATGATTCCAAAGATTATCAAGGCGCGATCGCAGACTATACTCATGTCATTCAATTAGCACTGAATGCACATGTCTACAGCGATCGGGGCTTTGCCTTGGCAGCCTTGGGGAAAGACCATGAAGCGATGGCAGACTACAATCAAGCACTGCGCCTGGTTCCCAAGCATCTAACAGCTCAATATGGTCGCGGTTTGGTTCGTGCCAAGCTTGGAGATAAAAAAGGGGTCCTGTCAGATTTCCAGCAGGCAAAGCTCAGCTATGAAGAAAACATGGGAACAGGGAACTTCGACAAACCTGCATACCAACGGATCTTAAAAGCGATCGAGCAGCTACAGCGGGGTAAAATTTAGGCTCAGCACGCATTATCGGCTACAGGTTCCCATACTCAATCCAACGGGGCAACTAGTTTTGTTGCCGAGGCGGCGATCGGTCTGAGCTAGAAAATGGTGATTAACGCTTCAATCCAAAATCCAAAATCGCCAATCCAAAATCGATCGCTCCCTTGGGTTCCCGGAAAAGTGTAAAGATTTGTAAATCTTCAGGTAGAACTCCGCATTTTTGCGGAGAAACCATTAGGCAGCAATAAACCGGCAATTTTGCTAGTGATGGCTTGCTGATCATGGTTCCATGAAGGATATCCGGTATGAGTAAGCTTGTGATCTTCAAGATTGGCGAAGGTAGTTTTGACCAAGGATTTGCAGTTACCTTACAAATCGGCGAAGAGGGCGCTCCACCGGCGATCCAAGTGGGAGGACGGTTACCGCCCCTAGGGTCTCTGGCACAAACCTATGAACAATGGCGATCGGTCTATTACCATTTAGGACAAATGCGCTGGGGAATGCGGATTACTGTGCCGCCCGTGCAGATTACCAATTTATCCAATTCGCAAACTTGTGAAACCTTTGTCCATTCTCTGCAACAAGAGATCCAGCAATGGTTTAATCAGCCCTCGATGGTGGATTTACAACTGGAAATGCTCGATCGCATTCCGGCAGATGAACCCACCCGCATCATTCTGCAAACCCACGATCGCCAACTCCAAAAACTGCCCTGGCACCATTGGAAATTCTTCGATCGTCGTCCCCTGGCAGAATTAGCGCTATATAGCAATTGCCGTGCGATCGCCGCGCCGTTACAAGGACCTGTGCGGATTTTGGCCGTCTTTGGGCACCCAGAAGGTTTGGATTTACAAGCCGATTGGCAAGCCCTACAGCAGTTGCCCCATAGTCAGATCACCTGTTTAGAACAACCCAGTTTGCAAACATTGCATGATCACCTGTGGAAACCTGCTTGGGATATTTTATTTTTTGCGGGTCACAGCATCAGTTCCGCCGATGGGCACCGGGGCGAAATTCATTTGCAAACCCCAGAAGCCTTGCCCTTGGAACATTTGCAATATGCCCTGCAAGCAGCGGTGCAGCACGGTTTAAAACTCGCTTTTTTTAACTCCTGTGATGGTTTGGGGTTAACTTCGGTGCTAGAAGCCGCCCAGGTGCCCCAAGCGATCGTCATGCGGGAACCCGTGCCTGATCCAGTGGCGCAAAAATTTCTCCGTTATTTTCTAGAAGAATTTGTCACGGGCAGTTCTTTGGATTTATCCGTCCGGAAAGCGCGTCAGCAGTTGCATTGGATGGAAGCGGAATTTCCCTGTGCCAGTTGGCTCCCCATTATTTGTCAAAATCCGGCTATGCCCCCCCTGCGCTGGCCACAAACGATTCACCCCCCGGAACCCAAGATGACAACTTCTCTTCTCTCCCCCAATCCCACCTTTTCCACCCGCAATCCCAGTGCTCATTGCATTAATCCCGATTGTCCCCATCCGGCTCCCCAGCGATGGCAAGATCTGGTCTGTCCCCACTGTGGCACTTCGCTGCGATTGCAAGATCGCTATATTCCCGTGCAGCGGCTGGAAACTGGGCGCTATTTGGAGGTGTTTCGGGTGTATGACCTCCGCTCAAAAACGGAACAATTGCTCCACATTCTCACAACGGATCATCCCCAGGCAATCGCACAGTTTGAACAGGAAACCCAAGCCCTCTGTCAAATTCGCGATCGCAGCTTACCTCGGGTGGGCAAACCGGGCAGCTTTATGATTGAACTGACGCGACCCCAGCGGCTGATCCCAGGTCGAGTCTTAGAGCAGATCGAAGGTCAATCCTTGGAAGCAGTGATCGCCGCCCATCCCAAAGGCTGTCCGCCCAGTTGGGTGTTTTCCTGGCTGAAACAAGCCCTTCAAAGTTTGCAAAAGCTCCATGGGCAGTCGGTCATTCATAGTCATTTAACCCCCGCCCAGTTGATCCTGCGGCAGGGCAGTGGCGAACTAGCGATCGCAGGATTTGCCAAGGGCGATCGCTACCCCGGAAAAACGCGATCCCACTCTTCAGCCCTAGCCCTCTCACTCAGCTATCGATCGCCAGAACAAATCACCCAAGGGGAAACCCAACCCAGAACTGATTTCTACGCCCTAGGCATGATTGCCATTCATCTCCTCACGGGTCGCCATCCCCAAGAATTTCGGGATACAGAAACTGGCATATTTCACTGGCGCAAAGCCCTACGGATCGATCGCACCTGGGCAGATTTAATTGATCAAATGATTCATACCGACCCACGTCAACGCCCGAAAACTGCAGCTAGCTTACTCTGCCACCTAGACACCCTGCCATCGCCCAAGTCCAAAATCCAACCAACCCAGCTATCCACGGCCTCAACGCGATCGCCCTCCCACTCACCTGCCCGATCCAGCTCAGCCCGTCCAACCTCAAAATCGCACAATTCCCTAACTCCACCCTTGATGGCTGATCTCCCTTCCGTAGTGAGACTGGGGCAAAGAGCGATCGCCGGGGGAATCGATCGCATGGATCACCTGATGGCCCAGATTCCCCAAATTCTCTATGCTAGTGCGCTGGGAGGCTTTGGCAGTGGCTTAGCAGGGCTATTCGGCTTTTTCCTGTTGTTTCTATCCCCGTTACCCAAGCTGTTTCCCACCGGGATCGATCGGTTGCCCATGACTCCAGGGTTGTTTATATTTGCGATCGCGGGATGGGGGACCCATTTTGCCTTGAGCGGATTAGATTTTTGGCAACCGCGATCGCGCTTATGGCTGACGCTGCTGCTGTTGGGACTGGGTTATGGCGGATTGGCACCGGCGCTGATTCCTTTGGGTTCTCGGTTGGCTTGGTTAGGTCTCAGTGCGATCGCCGCAGTCACCATTGCACTCAGTCTGGGCATCCGGCGATCGAACCTTTGGCAACTGGGGATTACCCTAGTGGGCACGCTGGTGGTAGCAGGTTTCTGGTATCGCTCCCTGGTGTGGCACCCCGGTTTCCAGTCCTATTTAACCGTCACCTTGCGCCCGAATGCCTTTCTGCCTGTTCCGGTAGACTGTTTGCCAACCGTGGGCTTGCTGGCAGGTCTAGGGGCGATCGTCAGCTTCTGGCTGAGTACAAGCTATCTTCTGTTCACGTTAGAAAAGTAACCGAGTGGAAAATTGACACTCCTCGTCCTAAAGGCGCGAGGATTCTTGTACCAACAGTCCCCTGAGAAAGGGGAGGCTTTAGACCCAATTTTTCGGTAACGTTTTGTAATGAATGAGGTAACCCCGCTTCTCCTGCCCGATAACCCTAAACACTGCTTAATATTCAAGGAGGAAGTTTGAGGGCGATCTGCACCTGCAAGGACAACTTCCAACTTCCGACTTGCTTCTTTCATTCCCTGGTCATCTTTCTTGCTTGGTCACCTTTCTCGCATGGCTACTGCTTTGTCTCCTGCTAAACCATTCATGCTGCCGCTGTCTTCGCCCAATTCCCTGGATCGTCATCTAGCCGAGCTGGTCACCGTTGCTTTGGCACATCCGATCGGCAGTTTGGAACGCCAACGCACTCTGACTCAGTTAATTGCCCACATGCAGCAATCCGGCAAAATCTGGCAAGGCTCAGGGGCAAGGTCAGAAGACTATGCCGAAGCCCTGCAACAAACTTGGCTCTTTCTCTGTCGCAATTTAGAACGCTATGATTCTAGCAAAGCCAGTTTAATGACTTGGTTTAATAACCACTTAAAATATCGCCTCCTGGATCAATCTCGTCAGACCCAACAGACCCAGCAAGAAACCCTACAAGCCCGCCGCACCAAAACAGGAGAATGGTGTGACCCGCTTGATGCCCTGCCAGCCCAGGCAACAATGCCACTGTTATTGGAAGAGATTGAACAATGGTTAACGCAAGACAGCAAAAGTCTCCGTCTGATTCACCTCCGCGATCGATCGGAAGTTCACTGCCAAATGTTAATTCGCTGTCGCCTCCCACCCGAAACACCCTGGGAACAGCTTTCACAACGCTGGAATGTCCCGATTTCAACATTGAGCAATTTTTATCAACGGGAATGTTTACCTCGATTACGCGCCTTTGTTGACTCTCTAGACTATGCCGATTCCATATGAGGTGCCATATGAGAAATAATTGCCAATCAACTCGTCATTGCAACCCATCTCGCCCCCCCTAAATCTCCCTTAATAAGGGGGAACTTCCAACCAACTTGAACCTGACTTACAGCCATTTTTAGATCAATCAACCACATCCCCCCTCTCCCCCTCCCCCCCTCCTCTCATTCAAAATGTCTGTCACCCAACTACAAATTGCGATAGGTATTTCCCTGATTGTATTCAATTGCATCTACTCCCTGTGTCCAAACTGTTTATGAAGGATTTCCCTATGCCATCCACGATCCAAACCTGTGGGATTACCCTGCCGATTTCCCCCCATGCGCGTCAGCAGGCACAACAGTTTGCGGCAGAACAACCCAATCCCCACAAAGCAGAGCAAGTTTATCGCAATACCTTAGCCGTTCAGCTCGTTGAACTCTATTTGCAAATGATGGCAATTCCTACCGAGATC
>JAYKGX010000501.1:0-6437 GCA_035285565.1 Synechococcales cyanobacterium | reverse complement strand
AATTAACCAGATGGAGATGACGTAAATTGGGCATGGCAGCGACCACCGGAGCCAAATCCAAGGCTGCGCCTGCATCAATCGCTAGACTATTCAACGGGCGCGGCTCATTCGCTAAGGTTTGAACAGAAACCAAGACTCTGATATTCTGCAATCGCGCTTTTGCCTGACTACAGTCTTGGGTGCCAATGCGTTGAAGCAACGTTTCGATCGTCGCTTTAGCCGTCGGATGAACTGCATGACGCTCTGTACACCACTGCTGAAAATCCGTTTGCGCATCATACTGTACAGGTTGTATCAGGCAAGCCCCCGCAACCGTACTATTCAATATCCACGCAGCAAAAAGCCCGATCGCTGCATAAAACCGATACTTCTGAATTCTCACACCTGACTCGCTTTGTAATACTTTATACTTGAATGAGTTAAGTATCCTTAGCTTATCAGTCTCACAACTTATGCAAGTGCCAATGATACGAGATTGGGGGCAGGAGTGACCCAACCCCCTAATCTGTGTTCGCTTAACAACCGATCGCGATCGGCAATGCTAGGCTAAACCCACGAGCTTCTCGCTCAGATCCCACATTTTCAAGGCCTTGGCATCATCGGTCACCTTATCAGACAGCTCTTGGATGAACTGTTGCCGTCCGGCTTGCTGACGGTTGCCCCAGCTCCAATGCGCCCCAGACTGCTTGAACTGGGGATCTGCCACCACCTGCGCCAGCCGCTCGCCCGCTAATTCCTGAGTGACATAGCCACCTGTAATGTTCTTTTGGAACCAAGGGAACACCTTTTGGAAAATGGGGTAACTATTGCGGAACAGCGGCGTTTCTGCCACACAACCGGGATAGAGGGTCGTAAACGTAATCCCCGTGGAAGCATGGTAACGACGGTGCAATTCCCGCGAGGTGATCATGTTACACAGTTTGCTGTCTTTATAAGCCTTACCCGGTTTGAAGGGTTTGCCATCAATCATGGCGATCGGGGGTTTAAACCCTGCTTCCAACCCTTTGAGATCCCCCAAATCTGCCGGAGCGGGAATGGGAATCTTACCCCCTAGTTCTTTGGAGTTGGCGGTGACGGTACCCAGGATCACCAAGCGGCGATCGGTGTAGGTGGATTTTTTCAGGTCTTCCAGCATCAAGTTGCACAGGAGGAAGTGCCCCAGGTGATTGGTTGCCACGCTTAATTCATAGCCATCGGCATTGCGCTGCGGTTGCTTTTCGATCGGCAGATATACGGCGGCATTGCAAACCAAGGCATCCAGCGATCGCCCCGTGGCCCGAAAATCTTGCACAAACTTGCGCACATTATCCAAAGAAGACAAATCAAGCTGCATAACGGTGTAGCTGTCATCCGGCACACCCAAAGTCTGAGCGGCCTGTTTTGCCTTCATCACATCGCGGCAAGCGCCAATCACATGCCAACCCCGCTTCACCAGGGCTGGAACTGCATAGAGACCGACTCCAGAAGAGGTTCCGGTAATGACTACGGTGGGTTTATGTTGTTGTTGCATGGCTTCCTATCGTCGCATCTCAAAATAGGGAATCTCCCAATAGCCCAGCCAGAGCACAATGCCTACCATTGACACCTGCACTAAGCCAGACCGGATTCCTGTTTATCTATGAAGCATTATTGTCAAAGTTTGCGGGCTTGAAAAGGGGCGATTTTTTCAAATCAGGCTGATATCCAGTCTTAAAAAACTTGAAAGGTTCCATCATGAATTATTTTTCTGATAAAAGTCTATCTTCAATTTTTAAGTCATAAATTAAAGTTTTACAATCTTAAAATAAATAAAATAAAGACAATAGACAAATTGAGTGGGTCGATTGCCCTAGCCAACCGCCCCCAGCCTCCTTAAAACTCGATTCCCGCCAATCTCTCGATCCCCCTAAATCCCCCTTATTAAGGGGGATTTCAAACCAAAAAGCAAACGGGAAGGAGTCTAATGACGATTGCTGAATACTTGGGTAGTGGTCTAGATCTGTGTATGCCTTCGCTGCAATGCTTATAGCTGATGGGTTCTGCAAATCTGATCCACAGGTCTAGCTCATCACCAACACTTGATTTTGGCTCGGTTCCCCCTTATTAAGGGGGCTAGGGGGATCTGCTCGCCAGGATTCGTCGAACTCACGTTTTATTAAGAAAACTAAATTTTTGAAAGACCTGCTTAGCGATCGCCACAATTCCTCACAATTCCCTATCCGGATCAGCTTCTGCCCGTCTCTTCTGTGGGAAAATCCTAGCAACTTAGACCAGCAGAAACGATCGCACGATTTCTAAGTAGGTCGGTTGATCTTCCAGCATTGGAAAGTGCCCGACATGATTGATGATGGCATAGTCGATCGCCTCGTTCAGGGCAGCCGCGTTGCGCCCCAGTTGGGCAGGGATGATGCGATCGCAGGCTCCCGAAATCAGGAGGGTGGGCATGGTCAGCCCGGAAAACTGCTGGGGTAACACTTCCGTAGCGCGTTGACTGACCGCATCCACTAGGGTGCCCAGGGCTGCATCATTCTCTGCCAGGAGATAATCTTCTAGAAAGGCTTGGCGATCGCTGGGGGCAATAGGACGGTGCAGAAACCGTTGCATAACCAGCCGATCCATTCCCGGCAACCCATACAGCCAACGGGGACGAAATTTGACCACCTGACTGCCAAATCGGTAGAAGGCGGCAAACGCAAGGGGATCATATTCAAACACCCCCGCACAGGTCAGAACCACTCGTTCCACCCGATCGCCCCATTGATTCAGAAAAAAGGCAGCGATCGAAGTCCCCAGCGAATGGGCTTGTAGATAAACGCGTTCCAAATTTAGTTGATTCAAGAGTTCTAGTAAATCCGTCGCATAGGTATCTAACCCATAGGGATTTTCTGAGGGATATTTGATGGCTGCTGCTGTGCCCCTCGTTCTCTCCTTGTCTGCCTGTGGGATCTGCGATCGTCCAAAGCCTCGGAGATCATACAACAAACAATCAAACTGATCCTGGAGCGATTGCGCTGTACCGACCCAATAGCGTGCGGATCCCCCCCAGCCATGCAAAAACACCAACACAGGCTTGCCCGTCCGCTGAGTTCCGGCTGTGGTTAGCCATTCGTAATAGTGAGGAAAGTTCCGAATCGCGAGATAGGTCATTGCAGCAATTGAAGACAACAACAATGGAGAGGCATGATCGCTTTATACCAAAATTTTTAGTCAATGCAACAAATGGAGGGGTGCAGGTAGGATGGTGACAGTCTGCAAAATTCTGCCTGTTTCTATGGAACTGGAAAGCTTAAAGATGCGATTGCGATCGCATTTAGATGAAATAGCACGACCCAGGGATCCCTACCTCGCCACCCAGGGACATTTCTATGTGCGGGAATATATTCGCCAAACGTTGAGTCAGTGGGGGCAAGTGGAAACCCATGAAGTCAAATATTCCCAGCGATCGCACGAGAATTTAATCTTAACAGTCTGGCCCACTTCCAATCCCTGCAATCTTGCGCCCATGGTGGTGGGTGCTCATTATGACAGCGTACCGGCTTCTCCTGGAGCTGATGATAATGCCAGTGGAGTAGCGGTTCTGTTAGAGTTAGCGCGATTGCTGCATCACCAGTCCACCCGCCGTCCAGTACAACTCATTGCCTTTGATCTGGAAGAAGTGGGGTTACTTGGCAGTCGTGCCTATGCAGAATGGTTAAAGCAAAAACAACAACGCCTAAAGGTAATGCTATCTTTAGAAATGCTGGGATATCGAACCACACAACGAAACTCGCAACATTATCCCCAACCTTTAGAGAAATTTTATCCCGATCGGGGAGATTTTATTGCATTGATTGGCAATATTCCCACCATTCCCATGATGATGCACTTTTGCCACCATCTGCGTCAGACGGGAACTAAGAGTGAATGGTTACCTGCGGGTTGGCAAGGCAAGATTTTACCTCGAACTCGTGCCAGTGATCATGCACCCTTTTGGGATGTGGGCTATCCGGCAATCATGGTGACCGATACAGCAGATCTGCGCAATCCCCATTACCATCAATCCAGCGACACGATCGCCACCTTGGATCTGGATTTCATGACCGGTATCTGTGCAGGTTTAGCAAGGGCAATTCAGGTGCTGTAAGATGAGCAATTTTGTGGGAGATAATAAGTATTTATACTTTATCCTACTGCTTGTAACCGAATGTAAACGAAGTTGTTCAGCAAAATTGAAAGTACATGGTCTGAGTGGTTCACCTGGCAGTATTTTAGAACTGAGTCATTCATAACTCAGTAATTCAGGACTGACTGGGGGATGTCCCGATCGTTCCTTCAGGCTTAACTGAACGTGAGTTCGACGAATCCTGGCGAACAGATCCCCCTAGCCCCCTTATTAAGGGGGAACCGAGCCAAGTTCAAATCCTCAGCGATCGTCGTTAGACTCCTTCCCGGTTGCTGTTGAGTTTGAAGTCCCCCTTATTTCTAGCGCAGCGGCGCGTCAGCGCGGGGATTTAGGGGGATCGAGAGCTTGACGGGAATCGAGTTTCGTCGAACTGATGTCTTACCTGAGTTCCATCTCACCTGAGTTCAGTCTCACCTCCATCTAAGCCTTGCACTTCTTGCGCGATCATGTGGTACGACTTCCTGGAAACACAAATTCAACAATTTCTCCGACCTCGGCAACTTCTCCGACCTCGGCAATGGGCGATCCTGGAAGCCTGCCTGATTGGGATCATATCGGGACTAGCCGCCGTGGCGCTCAAACAAGGCGTGCAACTCTTAGGAGACTGGCGATTGGGTTTGACGCAGCATTACCCAGCTTGGTTCATTTTACCCGCGATCGGAGGGCTGGGAGGGGTGCTAGCAGGGGGTCTCATTGCTCGATTTGCTCCAGAAGCTTCCGGGAGTGGCATTCCCCAGGTGAAGGCGGCCCTTGCCTATATGCCGATTCCGCTCAATGGTCGGGTGGCGGGGGTGAAATTGCTGGGAACCCTCCTGTCTCTGGGAGCTGGACTCTCTCTGGGGCGACAGGGTCCCACCGTACAAATTGGCGCAGCGATCGCCGCTCAACTGAGTCGCTGGGTTCCCACCACACCGGATCATCGGCGGCAGTTACTAGCAGCAGGGGCAGCAGCAGGACTAGCGGCTGGCTTCAATGCCCCCATTGCTGGAGTCTTGTTTGTGATTGAAGAACTGCTGCAGGATGTATCGGGCTTGACCCTGGGCACAGCAATTTTAGCCTCATTCATTGGCGCAGTGGTTTCCCGCTTACTGGGGGGCGGCACCCTTCCCCTGACCCCAGAACTGATGGATCTGAATGTGCGGTTTACCCCGGCGATGATTCCCATGTTGGTGTTGCTGGGCATAATGGCAGGCGGCTTAGGCGTGTTGTTCATCCGAGGAGCGGTGGTCAGTTTGCGGTTCCATCAGCGGCTCCACATTGGTCTGCCCTGGCGGGTGGGGCTGGCGGGGATGATTTCAGGTTTGATTCTGGCGTTGCTGCCTGCAGCATTGCAGGATAACGAGAGTTTGCAAGAAGTGTGGATGACGCGGGAACTGACCTGGCAAATGCTCAGCCTGATGTTTGTGATCAAATTTATACTGACGCTGGTGGCGATGGGGTCGGGGGCACCGGGAGGTCTCTTTGCACCTTCGTTGATTCTCGGCTCGGCGTTAGGCTATTTGGTCAGCTATGGAGCGCAGGCTATTCAAACATCCACCGGACTGCCCCTAGGAATTGACCCCACAACTGATGAGGCCGTCACCTTTGCCCTAGCTGGGATGGGGGCATTTTTTAGTGCAGTCACCCGAGGACCGATTACCGCGATCGTAATTGTCTTTGAAATAACTACCGACTTTTCTCTTGTATTGCCATTAATGATTACGAGTGTGATCGCATACCTGGTGGGAGAAGCAATTGCCAGCGGTTCCATTTACAAATATATTTTAGCTTTTAGTGGGATTGTGCTGAGTTCGCAATCCAAGCAAATAGAATCTCGCTTAGTGGGCTTAACGGCTGCTGACATTATGCAATCGCGGGTAGAAACCCTATCGAGCCAGATGTCTTTGCAGGAAGTGATCCAGGCCTTTGCTCGATCGCACCATCGCGGATTTCCAGTGGTGGATGAGGGCAAATTGGTCGGGATTGTCACGCAAACGGACTTAGCGAAAATTGATCAACAGCAACTCTCGCCCCACCTGCCCCTCAGTTTGATCATGACTCCCCAGCCCGTGCGGGTTCGCGTTCACGATCCCCTACCCCAGGTGTTGTATTGGTTGAACCGCTATCAGGTCAGTCGGCTGCCCGTGGTGGATCGCCATCAATTGGTGGGAATTATTACGCGGGCTGATATTATTCGCGCCGAGTCCGATCGCCTCAGTGGGGAAACCCAACCGGGTCCGCAACCCGAACCGTCCTATGTTGTCTATCAAACGCGAGATCCAGCCGTCGGGCAGGGCAGACTCTTGGTGACGATCGC
>JAYKGX010000500.1:0-5028 GCA_035285565.1 Synechococcales cyanobacterium | reverse complement strand
AGCCGCTTCGTAGAGTTGTTCTGCATTGCTGAAAGGAATATAGGTATCGCGTTTGCCATGAATGATCAGGGTGGGCACCTTCACCGATCGCAAAAATTGTCGGGGTGAGGCTTGATCAACTTGAAAGGAGCCAATCCGTTCTGCTTGTGCCAGGAGGCGATCGCGCCAAAAACCGGGGATGTACCAGACCTGTTGCTCGATGGTTTCCCGTAAATCTGCAAAGGTGCCGATCGTGATGACTGCATCAATGCGTGCATTATGGCTGGCTGCTGCGATCGCCACGGTCCCACCTGCGGAAACGCCCAGAATCGCCAGCCGATCGATCGGTAAATTTTGGCGTGCCAATTCATCAAGGACAGCAGTCATATCAGCCCGCTCGCGATCGCCATAGGTAAAAAACTCACCCCCACTTTCGCCATGTTCCCGCAAATCCACCAGCACCATATTAAATCCCTGGGTTTGAAACTGAAGGGCAAAATCTAATAAATCCTGACGAGTTCCGCCAAGGGAGTGTAACAGAATAATGGTCGTAGCGGGTCTGTTAGATGGATTGGCAACAGAATCACGAATGCTATCTGCAGTAGGAATAAACCAACCTGCGAGATTAATTTGGTCGGGCGATCGCGCTTGAAAACGATGTACTTTGGTTTTTGCCTGTTATTCAACGGCGTTTTGATTTATCACTGGGCGGTTTCCATGGCTCAGGAGGGCGTAGGGCAGCCAGTGATCGAGCAGCAGCATAAAAAGGGCGATCGCCCCTAAGCCGATCACACCTATTTTTTTCACAGGTAATTGTTTCCAGCGTTTCATATTCCTCGTGAAATGAATTGATTCGATTATTGGGCTAGAAACTCCAAATAGTTATGGCTCAATTCCTTCACCGCTAATTCGTACAATTGTTTGCCATGCTCGGGAGTGGCTAGGCTGGGGTTGGAACCCATGCGCCCGTCGGGATAGCGTTGTCGAAAATCGGCGGCACTGTAAATGGCATGACCCTTGGCAACTTCAGGGGTTAACGGAACTGTCTTAATTGCTTCCGGATAGAGGTACTGGGTGACTGCTACTTCGCTAGGGGTTGCATGGGATCCCTCTTGATCGCCGTACAATTCCTTGGCCAAGCGATAGACTGAGCCGCACAGATACCAGTTATTGACCACGCATTTCACCTGGTCTGCACCGGAAACATTCAAAGCAGCCAGATCTGCATAGGTTTCTGCAAAAGCGGCTTTGAGTGTTGCCACATTGCCCCCATGCCCATTGATGAAAAAGAATTTGCGAAATCCCGATCGCGCTAAATGGGTGATGTAATCTCGAACCACCAAAATCAGAGTACTGGGGCGCAAACTCATACTACCGGGAAATGCCGTATGGTGCAGTGCCATACCCACATTAATCACCGGAGCCACCAGGGTTTGCGTGGCTTCTCCCACCCCCTTGGCGATCGCATCGGCACAAATGGCATCCGTCCCAATCAGTCCGGTGGGACCATGCTGTTCTGTAGAGCCGATCGGTATAATAATACCCTGAGAGTTTTGCAGATAGGTTTCAACTTCTTGCCAAGTAGAGAGATGGAGTAACATAAATCAAATGACGCAATGGATATGGAAATTGATGAGTAGATTCAATACAGTCAATTAATTGATCTTCTCTAATCGTTGAGTTTGTAACTGAGCGATCGTCTGTGTACCTGTGCAAAACATTGCTACTTTCAATTCTGCGGTTAAAAACTGAACCAATTGATCCAGAGCATCTGCTGACTCATGAGCCGCTTGCAAAAAGGGCAGGGCTAATCCCGCCAAATCAGCTCCCAAGGCAATACATTTTGCCATCTCCAAGCCATTCCGTAAACCACCCGAGGCAATTAAAGGAATCGTCGGAGCGACTTGCCGAACTTGCACTAAGCAGTCTGCTGTGGAAATGCCCCAATCCGCAAAGGTTTCTCCTAAGCGTCGTTGCAGTGGATCGGTCGCCCGCTGGGCCTCTACCTTTGCCCAGGAAGTTCCCCCCGCCCCTGCCACATCGATCGCCCTCACCCCCGCCGCAATTAACTGTTTTGCCATAGAACCTGAAATCCCATTGCCCACTTCCTTAGTAATCACAGGCACCGGGAGCTTCTCACAGAGCGTTGCAATTTTATCTAATAAGCCTTTAAAGTTTTTATCCCCTCTGGTTTGCACGGCTTCCTGCAACACATTCAAATGGAGAATTAAGGCATCTGCTTCCAATAAATCCACCGCCTTCAAACATTGCTCTAATCCGTAGGTGTAATTTAATTGCACCGCTCCTAAGTTGGCAAATAGCAATGCATCGGGAGCCACTTGGCGAATTTGAAAACTATCAGAAACCTGTGGTTGTTCGATCGCCACCCGTTGGGAACCCACCCCCATGGCTAAACGGTAGGTTTGGGCGATCGCGGCTAGTCGTAAATTAATCTGCTTGGCGAGATCTGTACCCCCTGTCATCGAAGAAATCAACAACGGCGCGCCCAGGGATTTCCCCAGGAATTGGGTTACCAGGGAAATTTCCGAAAAATCGCGATCGGGTAAACAAACATGGGTGAAATAATACTGTTCCAAACCCGTGGTGATTTGCCGACATTCTACCGCTTCTTCCAGGCATACCCTCAAATGATCTGCTTTGCGAGATTGGGTTTCTGACGAATTTCGCGGTTCTGACAAAGATTGTGTTGCGAGTTGGGTTTGTGACTCTGGCGGGACTTGCAGCTCTGCCATAGGGAATATCCTGCTGGTAACCTCAAAATTCTAGCTTGCAGGGGTTGCTCATGGCAATTTGGGGACTCGGGTGCCGACAAAGACAGGGACACTTGTGATGATCTCGGGGTCGATATGGATGAGACCCTTGTTAATCGAGGGTTGCATTAATGGTCATCATGACGCTCGCGGAATCGCACGGGGATTCATGTTTATTTGCGTAGCTCGACCCCATCTCGTCCATCGATTGCCTGCAGATAGACTTTGACAATTTCATCCTTGGAGGTTGGCAGATCTTTGCCAATAAAATCCGGTTGGATCGGCACTTCACGATGCCCCCGATCGACCAACACCGCTAACCGAATAATGCCCGGTCGCCCATAGTCATTCACAGCATCCAAGGCAGCCCGAATCGTTCGCCCCTTAAAAATCACATCATCCACCAGCACCACCGTTTTCCCAGTCAGGTCAAAAGGAATATCGGTTTTTTCCGGCGTGCGGACCCCAATGCGATCGAGATCATCCCGGTAAAATGTAATATCTAAGGCTCCTGTGGGTATGGGTACTTGCTCTAAAAGTTGGATCTGTTCTGCAATTAAATCGGCTAGGGGAACTCCTCGCGTGTGGATGCCAATCAAAGCTAATTGCGATAAATCTCCCGCCCGCTCCACCACTTCCGAAGCTAAACGATTCACAGTCCGCCGCAGTTCCTGGGAAGACAGAATTTCGATCGCGTGAGTAGCCGGATTGGCCGCTGTGTTGGTTCCTGCTTGAAGGAGATGGTCAGCAGACTGCTCAGAAGACATAGAGGGATCACGGCTCAAGGGTTGTCAGTTCATTCTATGATTCTTGGGTCATTCTATGATTTTTGTGATGTCAGTATTTTCTGATGTCAGGATCTGATGTCAGGATTAGTTGGGATTCCTGGGGTTAAGGTGACGTAGGTGTTATCAGGAGGTTACGCGGATGGTGGCGAGTCAGACGGCAGTAATTATTGACTGTGATCCAGGTGTGGATGATGCGATCGCCCTGTTGCTGGCGCTGGCTTCTCCAGAGTTGCAGGTTTTAGGGGTCACCACTGTGGCAGGCAATGTATCCCTTCAGCAAACCCAAACCAATGCTCGTCGCATTTGTGAATTGGCCGCTCGATCGGACATTCCCGTCTATGCAGGGTGTCCTCGACCCTTGATGCGTCCCCTGGAAACGGCAGAGATGGTGCATGGAGCCACTGGGCTGGGCAATATCAGTTTACCCAATCCTAAGATGCCACTGCGGGTGCAGCATGGGGTCGATTTTTTGATTGACACCTTACTACAAGCCCCTCAGCCCCTCACCCTGGCGACCCTCGGTCCCCTGACCAATGTGGCGGTGGCGATCGTCAAAGAGCCACGCATTGTCCCTAAAATCCGGGAATTGGTGCTGATGGGCGGCGCGATTACGCAGGGTAATGTAACTCCTTCGGCAGAGTTTAACCTCTACACCGATCCCCATGCGGCTCAGATTGTCTTTACCGCCGGAATGCCCCTGACTATGGTGAGTTTAGATGTCACCCATCGGGCGATCGCCACCCCAGCCCGGATTGACGGGATTCGCTCGATCAACACCCCGATCGGTGAACTGGTGGCGACTCTGCTGACCCAATATGATAGCCATAGCAGGGAGAAATATAGATTTTCGGGTCCGCCCCTCCATGATCCCTGCGTGATTGCCTACCTGATCCATCCAAAACTCTTTCAGGCACGTACCTGCTTTGTAGAGGTGGAAACAATGAGTGATAAGACCCTCGGTCGCACCATTGTGGATTGGTGGGGTGTTTCTGGCAAAACGGCGCAGGTGAAAGTCCTGACCAATATTGACAGTGATGGCTTCTACCGAACTCTAACTGAACGGCTAGCGCGACTGGTTTCGACTTGATCATCAGCGTGATCCAGCAGCGATCGCAAGTGACGATCAAGATTGATGTGGGTGCCCGAAGGTTGGAGTGGTTCACCGCTGCATTTTTTCTCTGAAGCGATCGTGAATTGTGATACTCCATCTGGAAAGCGCCATGACTTCATGTAAAGGCAGTTCTCGCCCCTTACCACTCCATCAACCCCTACCCCGTCTGCAGTTGACCACGCTGGTGCTCCTTGAACTGGGTCTGGGGGTGGTTCTCCTTCTGATCCTATGGATTGCAGGTATTCCGCCGATGCCCCAGCTTTTTGATCAACTTGACCAGATCCAGCAGCATCCACCGCTCTGGTTACAGGTGCCCATGGGAAGTGAATCTTACCTGTGGATTTATCCAGTCGTTTTATTTGTCAGTGCTTGGCTGATT
>JAYKGX010000499.1:0-8921 GCA_035285565.1 Synechococcales cyanobacterium | reverse complement strand
AGAATTGAACCTGAATCTTGCCCCTAGTTTCTTCTACGAAACTGGGGGTTTGCCATTGTTAAACACTTGGGGGTTAAACACTTGGGGGTTAAACACTGGGGGGTTAAACACTGGGAAGTTAAACACTTGGGGTTAAACACTGGGGGAGTTGCCATGGTCAAATACTATTGTCAAATACTTCCAAGATGCATGTATTCTGCCCAGGGGAAATTCCAAATCCAGCGTTCATTTCAAAATTTAGCAGGGTACTCTAAAACTGGTTCCCGATCGATCGTGTATCTTGTTTAAATGACAAAAGGCTCAGAGGTTATCGCTACCCTAGGCTGCCTATCTGTTGCCCGTAGAATACCTAATGCCCCAGGTTGACTGCTAGGGATTCACTGCTAACGGTTGCTCTTAGGTTCTAATTTTTATCAGTGGACTGGGTTCCACTCGGAGAGAGCCGTGTGAGATACGTTGCTGTCAGATGCATTGCTATAAGATACAGGGATAAAAAAATGCAGCAGAGAAATTGATGGATGCGGGTTCAGAGGACGCATAATGCAGCAAGACTACATTTTGGTGGTAGATGATAACCAAACGAATATCGCCATCTTAACCGATACCCTCAAGGAGCAAGGCTTTCGAGTGTTTACCGCCCGAGATGGACGGGGTGCGATCGAACACCTGAAAACCATGACTCCCAATCTCATTCTGCTGGATGTTGTCATGCCGGGTTTAGATGGCTTTGAAACCTGTCGGCGCATCAAAGCACATCCTCACACAGAAAACATTCCCATCATTTTCATGACGGCTCTGGAAGAACCTGAGCAAAAGGTGAAGGCGTTTCATTTGGGTGCAGTGGACTATATCACGAAGCCCTTTCGTCCAGAAGAAGTTTTGGCCCGGGTTAATATTCATCTGCGCTTGCACCATCTCAACCAGGATTTGGAAAAAAGAGTCAGCGATCGCACTAATGAACTTTCCAATGCTTTGAAGAAATTACAGCAGCAACAGATTCAGTTAGTTCAGCAGGAAAAAATGTCATCGCTAGGAAGCTTGATGGCAGGGGTAGCTCACGAAATCAACAATCCAGTTGGGTACATTAATGGCAACATTCAACATGCCCTGAATTATGTTGATTATTTCATTGAACATTTACGATTATATCAACTGGGGAAAAATAGTGAGGCGATCGCTAGTCATGCGGAAGAAATAGAACTAGAGTATTTGATAGAAGATTTACCGCGCCTGCTTTTCTCCATTAAGGATGGGGCAACTCGCATTAAAGAAATCAGTCGTTCATTGCGCAACTTCGCCCGCAGTGATGATGAAACGAAAACCCCATTTAATCTGCATGATGGCATTGAAAGTACGCTCACCATTTTAGGACATCGTCTGCGGGCGATGGAATTTCGTCCTGCCATTCAAATTGTGCGTTGCTATGGATCTTTGCCAGAGGTTGTCTGCTTTCCAGGTCCGATCAACCAGGTTTTCATGAACTTGTTGTGCAATGCGGTTGATGCATTGGATGAAGCTGCGATCGCAACCTCAAATTATCAAGCTTTAGAAGAAAACCCTCAGATTATTAAAATTACCACGGAGCAGCAAGGCAATCAGGTAATGGTGCGCCTGCGAGATAATGGTCCTGGCATTCCTGAAGCTGTGAAGTATCGGATTTTCGAGCATACCTTTACCACAAAACCCATTGGCAAAGGCACCGGCTTAGGGTTACCTATCTCGCGTCAAATTGTCGTCGATCGCCATGGCGGTAACCTCTCCGTTAATTCCGAGTTAAATCAAGGGACTGAATTTGTGGTGACACTACCCCTGGGTCAGCCAGACAAGCACTAATCCAGTCCCCCCTCTCCCCCTCCCCTGATTAAAAATGTATTTCCCTAAAAATTGCTGTATGTGCCAGTTCAGCAAGTAGAACAAGCTGACAAGTTTCCTGGAACCTTTTTGAGGGCGATCGCAGTCTTTCTGTCCATCATGATTGTCTTTCGCGACTCTCCTAAGTTTTTTCTCAGGTCTTTGTCCTATGCGTCTTTCCAAAGTTGCTGCTTGTGCTCTCAGTGCCGTCTCTGCCTACGAAATCGGACAATTGCCTGCCCAGGCTAACCCTAACCCAGCGCTCCCCACTCAACCTGGGGATGTCATCATCTTGACGGAAACGGAGACCGATCCAGTAGAATTGCCCGCCAGCCAAGCGATCGCCCCGCCGGAAAGAATTGTAAAACCCGGTTCCCTCTCTCCAACTCCGCTGCCCGCCGCCAGTTTGCCCCAGTCTGCTGCAAGTTTGTCACCGTCTACGGCAGGAATGGCAAAGTCGATCGGAGTACCAGCAGCGAATTCCCAAGTCAGACCTTCTCCTGTTCCCAAAGGGGCGGTTCCCTCGGCAGTCACAAAACCTGCTGCATCTAAACCTACTGCATCTAAACCTACTGCATCTAAACCTACTGTATCTAAACCGATCGCCAAACCGACTCCCCAACCGAGCAACAAACCCTTGCCTGCAGATTTAGCAGTGATGGTCACAGAGGTACGCATTGTGGGAGCACAGGAGGAACTCCAGACAATTATTCGCGATCAAATTCAAACGCAACCTGGCGGACAGACAACGGTTAATCAAATTCAACAAGATGTGTCAACTATTCTGGCAACAGAACTCTTCACATCCGCTACTTCAAATATTAAAAATACCAACAATGGGATTGAAGTCACGTTTCAAGTAGAACCTGTGATTGTGCGTTCTATTGAACTCGTGAATGCAACTGCCATTACGCCAGAGGTGGTGAATCGTATTTTTACCGCCCAAATCGGACAACCGATCCAACCCTCTGCCCTGAATCAAGGGGTGCGTCAAGTGAACCAATGGTATGGTGAAAATGGCTATGGGGCCGCTAGGGCGATCGGGGTAGAACCGAGCCAGGATGGCAAGATGCGATTACTCGTAGCGGAAGGAACGGTCAGTACGATCAAAATTCGCTTCATTGATGAATTTGGGCGCACGGTAGATGATCAGGGTAACCCCATTACTGGCAGAACCCAGGAAGCCTTCATTCGGCGAGAAATTCAGTTAGCTCAAGGTCAACCGTTCCAAGCCAAAACCGCGCAGGCTGATCTCAACCGTCTGGTGAAAACAGGACTCTTTCTAGGAGGTCGGGTCACCTTGGAAGGTGATCCAGGTAATGCGATCGTGGTTTATAACCTAGCAGAACGTCCCCTGCGGCAAACCAACTTTGGCGGCGGCTATAGTTCCGATACCGGACTCTATGGCAATATTTTGTACCAGGATTTCAACTTCAATGGGGTGGGGCAGCAACTGAGTGGAAATGTGCTGATTGGAACGCAGGATACCCAGTTTGATGCTCGCTTTGCCAATCCTTACCGAGAGAGTAATCCCAATGCCTGGGGCTATAGCGTCAATGGTTTCCGAAATCGCGGTCTCTCCCGTGTGTTTGATGACGAAATTAAATTGGCAAATGACGATCGCGTGCGGGAGGGGCGGTTTGGCGGGGGTGTTTCCTTGAATCGTCCCCTGGGGCAGGATTGGAATGGTTCTGTTGGGGTTAACTATACCCGTGTGAGCACCCGCGATCGCGATGGAGATTTGGTGAAGCGAGATGGGGCTGGGAATCCGCTCACCTTTAGCGGCACGGGCATTGATGATCTGTACACGGTTGGTTTTACCGCGACGCAAGATAAGCGCGATAATCCCTTTGATCCAAAGAGTGGTTCGCTGCTGAAGCTGAGTACGGAGCAATTTGTGCCGATTGGTGTGGGAAATGTGTTTGCTAACCGGTTGCAAGCTAACTATACTCAGTATTTGCCGGTGAATGTCTTGAATCAGAAGAAAACCAAATCTGCAGATCAACAGGAAGTGCTGGCTTTCAATCTGCAAGGGGGCACCACGATCGGTGATTTACCACCCCATCAAGCTTTTACCCTGGGCGGTGCCAATTCGGTGCGGGGGTATGACACCAATCGGGTGGGCATTGGGCGCAGTTATGTATTAGCTTCGGCGGAATATCGCTTCCCCATTTGGCAAGCCGTGGGCGGAACCCTGTTTGTGGATTATGGAACCGATTTAGGCTCCAGCACTGCTGTTTTGGGTGAACCGGGAATTCAACGGGGTCGAGATGGGGATGGTTTGGGCTATGGGGCTGGGGTGCGGGTTAAATCGCCCTTGGGTATTTTGCGGGCAGATTGGGGTTTTAATGATCGGGGTGAAAATCGCATTCAATTTGGCATTGGACAAAAGTTTTAATGCTGGCGAAATGGCGAATTGAAGCACTTGAGGTCGTGAAACTGAGATGGCAAAGGTCGGCAATGAAGGGGGTGGTGCGATATTTTGTGGGGCGATCGTGCTTTGCAAATTATACCGCGATCGCCCTTCCTCTTCTCCCCAATCCAAAATCTCTGCTCATTGTCTGGGATCATCTTGGGGTGGATGTAACCTGCCCATGAACCACTTTTTTCGAGCGTTTTGAATGAATTTATCATTGCGGCGATCGTCATTGAGATCTAATCGTTCACAGGTAGCACGTCCAATCGGTGTTCTACCAATGATTAATGTAGCATCGGCTGACCCAATGAAATGATCGCCCCAAGTATCTCTGCGTGGGTTAAATAGGGGAGTTTCTAATGCAGTCTTGGGATCAGTTCCGGTGGTGAAGTTGTAGCGGCATTCATTGCAGCGACGGCAGGCTAGGGCAAGATTATCGAGGTCATCGGTGCCACCCAAGGATTTAGGTGTGAGGTGGTCGATCGATAAAGGAGCACTGCTGAGGATTTTAGGGTAGTGGCAATATTCGCAGCGAAAGTTGGCGCGTTGCTGGACGAGATTGTAGAGCGATTTAGGAATTCCCATTGACCTGAGCCGTGAGAACCTCTGATTGACCTGTCGCTAACGTGGCATTGATGTAGCTGAAAAAGCTGTCGAGTTCACCGATCGTTTCCAGTTCGATGGCTTCTTCTGAGGTCAACTGGTCATCCTTTTTCTTATCTAGGAGTTCTTGCAGGCGATCGCCGAGTTCATCGGTGAATTTAAATAGGGTGAGATTGTTAATAGTTTGGGTTTGGAGTCCTTTGGGTAAGAGGCTAGAGGGTTTGATCAGGGTGGACATGGGTGACTTTCCTTGTGGTGAAAGTGGCGAGCTTTTCGACTTTATTCTAGCGTCACTGCTCTAGCCCTGTTCAAAATCCGATCGCCCTTCCTCTTCTCCAAAATCCAAAATCCGATCGCCCTTCCTCTTCTCCCAATCCAAAATCCAAAATTTTCTAAACTAATTCGATTCGTAATCGCTTTCCAAGAACGATCGCGGCTTGTTCTAATGTATTCAGTGTTGCTGAGCTATTTTGTGGATCGAGGAGACGATCGAGGGCTGCACGACTGGTTTTCATTTTTTGCCATCTCAGTTTTGGTTAAATTTTGTTCTTCCATGAGCTGAGCAATTTGGAAGGCAATGATGCGTTTCCAGGCGACGCTTTCGACTTCTAGCAGAATTCCTTCTTCTTCTAAAAAATCGTCGAAGTTACTACCAATATGTGGGTTCATCATTTGTGCTCCTCTAAATTAGAAATACGTTTGAGTGCAAGTGCTAAATCTTCTGCGGGCGTTTTTTGAGCTTTTTTTTGATCGATCGTGAACAGGGTACGGGCGATGCGTTCGGGAAGGGTCGATCGAATTTACCAGAGTTTGTAAACAACTGATGGTCGATCGTAAAATTATTTGACGGTGAAGGTTTGCGATCGTCCATTAAATTCAACGGAGTAACGATTGAGAATGTCGCGACCCAGAATGCCGATTTCACCAATGTCATCATCGGAATAGCCATAGACGCGAACGTTGAGCACAATGAATTCGCTGAAGACTAAGCCAATTTCAACGGGAATGGCAAGGGCTTCCATGCCACACACAGGAATGCGTCGAACGCCCTGTGTCGGTTTAGCCTTAGCTTGCATGAGGAGTTTCAAGGGAAGCAGGCTACAGTCTGCTCCTGTATCGAGGATGACGGGGCAAGGAATAGAAGGGCTGCTGCTGTTACCGGGGGTGAAAAGCTGTAGGGTCAAGATGGGGATGAGCGGAATGTCTGGGAATTGAGTCTGGTAGGGATAGGTTTTGGTCTCGAGCGATTTACTGAGAAAGACGTGTGGAGCGAATGAGGCGATCGGGTTCTTGAGGGAGAACTTGGGCGATGAAGAGTAATCGGTTGGGGTTGGGGGTGTAGGAACGGAGAAAGAGGGCGGATTCATCCGGATCAGCATCTAGGATCTCTCCATTCTCAAACCAGACAAAGAGTCCGTTGTAGTGAGTGAGAAGGTCAGTTTTGGCACGATCGAAGAACTGTTGTTGGTGATTGAGGTAGGTTAGGACTTCGGGTTCTATGTAGCGGATGAGATCGCCGAGATCGGTTGTTGTGTTTAGGGTTTTCATGGCGACACCTCAATTTAAAAGGGTTAAGGATTATTATATCGCACCGATCGGGTCTCCGATCGTGGGCAAGAGGGTGATGCCGCATTTTGTCAGGTAGTCGGCATTTCTGAGGCTAGGCACGATCGCCCTTACTCTTCTCTCCCCAATCCAAAATCCAAAATCCAAAATCCGATCGCCCTTTCTCCTTTCAATCCAAAATCCAAAATCTAAAATCCGATCGCCCTTTCTCGCCTCCCAATCCAAAATTTCAGCACACTGACCAATCTTCACTTTTCAATTCAGTAATTTGTCTGAAGTCTTTATGGTTACGAGTCAGCAGGACTGCATCTTGGACAATCGCAATTGCAGCAATTTTTAGATCATTTTTTCCTAATCGACGGTAGATTGATCTTAGTGTTTCATATTGCTCGATCGCTGGGAGATCAAAAGATAAAATATTCATCACGCCAAAATCGCGTGCTGTTTGTTGTAATCCTAAGTAGCCAAATGCGGTATCTTCTGGTCGCTTTACCGTAGATAATGCCTTAAACCAACCTTTAATTTGTTCTTCATAGCTAATGACGGTGACAAAAATTTCGTCTTCTTGCAAAGGTGCAAGTCTCGTTAGAATGCGCTGCCCTTCGATGCCACCCCGTTGAATCAAGGAAAGATGGTCGGTGTCTAAAATGTACATTTCACATCATTCAACCTATGATTCCACACTGTCTCGCCATTCTCGTCCATAGGCGACGGCATCTTCAAAGAGGGGATTTTCTGAGCCAGTGCCAAATATTTCGATCCACCATGGCTGCTTCTTGGGCGATCGATCGGAATCAATCATTCCAGCTTTTATTTGCGTCAGTTCTTGCTCTAAGGCTGCTAGTCTCAGCTCGATTTGCTTTGCGTATTCTGCAAACTCTTGTGGAGGTTGAACTTCGGGAGAGGAATTGATCATGAGTATGAATGATGCCTTGGGTTTGATTTATGCTAGCAAATTTTGCGATCGTTTGGTCTACGATCGATCGCCCTTCCTCTTCTCTCCAATCCAAAATCCAAAATTCTCAGGTTTGTTCGCAAGAAAAAACGATCGCTGGTTTTCAATGACCGATCGATCGTTTTTTGAAATCTATTCAGGTTATCAACTACTCCGATCGCAACCGATCGGCAACACATGGAAGAAAACAAATTGCATTTCTTGGAGGTTTACTGTCCACGCCCTGGTTTACAATCTGCAAAACCTAACGCTTCTGTATCCAGAAAACTAGCGATTCTCTTTCAGAGACACTGCGTGAACGCCATCTCTACCACTGCTTCGATCGGATATTCAATATTGCTCTCTTTCCCTTCAATCCAAAGCCATTTTTTTAATCTCAATTCTTACGTCAGTAATTTATTTTAAGTCTCGATAGATATCTTTTCGATGTTTCAATTGAATGACTAGAATCAAGAGTTCTTTGTCATTAATTTTGTACCGTAATCGGTAGTCTCCAAATCTTAAACGATATTCATCCTTTTCACCTTTGAGCTTCTTTACACCGATAGGGCGGGGCATTTCGGCAAGTTGGGCGATCGCCGTGAGGACTTGCAATCTGAGTTTCTCGGGCAAGGCATCGAGCTGTTTCTCAACGGTGCGAGAAATAATGACCGTGTAGCTCATAGGGTGATCCCGCGTTTTGTCAGATAGTCGTCTAGGGTGACGTAATCACCTGACTCGTACTCAGCATAAACTTTCTGGATTTCAGCTAAGTCTTCTGGGGAATCTTCATCATCCTCCAGTTCATCATCTAAGAAGTCTCGGAGTTGATATTTGGCAGAGACAGGTAATTGGGCAATCATCGCCATCAGATCGGAGATGGATAGGGGCAGGGTGATTTGCCATTGATTGTCAGATTGGCTTTGTGATTGTGTCATAAAGAGATTCCAAACGACCACTCCAGTTTAACATCAAGACGATCGAGGCATTTCTAAGGCGAGGCACGATCGCCCTCCCTCTTCCCCCCAATCCAAAATCCCTTAATCTTTCATGCTGCTAATTGGATCAATCACTACTAAATTTGGAATCCATTCAAAATCTGAGCTGTTGTGAGTTGCGATCGCAAGATTATTTATGATTGCAGTTGCAGCGATCGTTGCGTCTCCCAAGGTCATTTTGCGTTGTTGTCGAAGGGCGATCGCTTGCTCAATCACCTCAGATGTAATTGGCAAAACAGGTAAAGCCGAAAAAAATGTCATGAAGAAACGTCGATCTTTTTCGATCAAGCGATGATATCCGAGGACTTCAAGCTGGCTGAGTGCAGAAGCACAGATGGGATGATGGCTCATCCAGTCACGCAGATCATCATATCCAGGCTTCGAGGCATAAATAATTAGGTTGCTATCTAGAAGCATCAGTCATCTCTTGCCGGTAGAGAACGATCGATTCTCTGTTCAGTTTGCCATGCGATCGGGTCTTCGATATTTGCGCAGGCATTCGTCTCTGCAAGCTGTTTCAAGATACTGATGGCTTTTGCTGGATAGTCTGTGT
>JAYKGX010000498.1:0-4062 GCA_035285565.1 Synechococcales cyanobacterium | reverse complement strand
TATTTGTTGCTTGGGAGTTTCATCCTCATGAATTTACCGACTGCCGAAGAACAACGTCTCCAAGCTGCCCATAGCCAGCAAGCCCACTGGCGACGCTGGGGACCATATTTAAGCGATCGTCAATGGGGCACGGTTCGAGAAGATTACAGTGCCAATGGCGATGCTTGGAATTATTTTCCCCATGATCAGGCTCGCTCTCGTGCCTACCGTTGGGGTGAGGATGGTATTGGCGGAATTTCGGACAATCATCAACGGCTTTGTTTTGCGATCGCGCTATGGAATGGTCAGGATGCGATTCTGAAGGAGCGGTTCTTTGGTTTGGCGGGGTCGGAAGGTAATCATGGTGAAGATGTCAAAGAATACTACTTCTATCTGGATAATACGCCGACTCATACCTACATGAAGATGCTGTACAAGTATCCCTATGAGGCATTCCCCTATAGTCAGTTAGTGGCAGAGAATCGCCAGCGCGATCGGCATCAACCAGAATTTGAATTACTCGATACAGGCATTTTCGCGGACGATCGCTACTTTGATGTGGTGGTGGAATATGCCAAACAAACACCGGATGATATTTTAATTCAAATCAGTGTCAGCAATCGGGGGCCAGAGGCTAGAACGCTACATCTGCTGCCAACTCTTTGGTTTCGTAATACGTGGAGTTGGGAGCATGGAGTGGCTAAACCCCGCCTCCAAGCTGTGCCATCTTCAGAGGGGCAATCTGTGATTCATGCGTCGCATCCTAGCTTGGGCGATCGCTGGTTAACTTGCGAACCTGGAGCTGATTTATTATTTACTGAAAATGAGACAAATACCGATCGGGTGTTTGGATTTCCTAACACGGGCCAATATTATAAAGATGGGTTTCATGATTATGTCATTCAAGGACAACAAGCTGCTATTAATCCTGATCAATTGGGTACCAAGGCAGCGGCTCATTATATTCGAGTAATCGGGGCTGGAGAAACTCAAACTCTGCATTTACGATTGACCGATCAAATCAATGGTGGCTCGTTACTGACAGAAGAATTTGCTCGGATTTTTGCGGTGCGCCAACAGGAAGCAGATGAATTTTATCGCCGCGTTACTCCTATTTCTCTCAGTCCAGAATTAGCCCAAGTCCAACGGCAAGCCTTGGCTGGAATGCTGTGGAGTAAGCAGTTTTATCATTATGTGATAGAGGACTGGTTGCAAGGTGATGCTGGTATAGTGCCTCCTTCAGAACGCCTGACAGGCCGCAATCATGAATGGTTTCATCTGTACACCGATGATATCCTATCCATGCCTGACAAATGGGAATATCCTTGGTTCGCGGCTTGGGATTTGGCTTTTCATTGCATTCCTTTGGCCATGATTGATCCAGACTTTGCTAAGTATCAGTTAGATGTATTAACTCGTGAGTGGTTTATGCATCCGAATGGTCAAGTTCCGGCCTATGAATGGGCCTTTGGGGATGTCAATCCTCCGGTTCATGCCTGGGCAACTTGGCGGATTTATCAAATTGAACAACAGATTTATGGAAAAGCCGATCGCCTGTTTCTGGAACGAGTATTTCAAAAGCTTCTCCTCAACTTTACTTGGTGGGTAAATCGTAAGGATATAGAAGGCAAAAATGTTTTTCAAGGGGGATTTCTAGGCTTAGATAATATTGGTGTGTTCGATCGCAGTGCTGCTTTACCCACTGGCGGCCATATTGATCAAGCCGATGGCACTAGCTGGATGGGGATGTATTGTCTCAATATGCTGACGATCGCCCTAGAATTAGCTAAAACTAATCCTGTTTATGAGGATATTGCGACTAAGTTTTTTGAGCATTTTCTCTATATTGCTGATGCCATGAATCATATTGGTGATGAGGAAACTAGCTTATGGAATCAGAAAGATGGTTTCTTTTATGATGTTTTGCATCTACCTGATAATCAACAGGTGGAACTGAAGGTACGATCGATGGTTGGGTTGATTCCATTATTTGCCCTCAGCATCTTAGAACCTGCCACCTTACAACAGTTGCCAGAGTTCAAAAAACGCTTGGAATGGTTTATCCAAAATCGGCCTGATCTACGCCACAATGTAGCTTGCATGGAAACGTCAGGAGTAGGAGCACGGCGATTATTGGCGATCGTGTCGCGGGATAAATTGACCCGGATTCTGCAAACGATGCTGGATGAAACCGAATTCTTGAGTGATTACGGTATCCGGGCTGTCTCTCGCCACCATGCTCAGTTTCCCTATATTTTTAATGTCGATGGTACTCAGTTTCGAGTTGATTATGAACCTGCTGAATCTAGTAGTGGTTTGTTTGGCGGAAATTCCAATTGGCGTGGCCCGATTTGGTTCCCAGTTAATTTTCTTCTGATCGAATCCTTACAGGCATTTCATCATTATTTAGGCAATGATTTTCAGGTGGAATGTCCAACGGGTTCAGGTCAATGGCTAACGTTAGACCAGGTGGCAACTGAGTTAAGTCAACGGCTCATTCGGATCTTTTTACCTGATAGGACTGGTCAGCGTCCAGTCTATGGTGGCAGTCAGATCTTTCAGACCAGTCCCCATTGGCAAAATTTAATCTTGTTCTATGAATATTTCCACGGTGACAACGGGGCTGGCATTGGAGCGAGTCATCAAACTGGATGGACTGGCTTAGTGGCCTATTTAATTCAGCAAAGTGGAGCACGAGTGATGGATACTCAACCAGTTTCCCAGTCCGATCGCCCAACTGCGATCGTCTAAGCCTTGATTTTTGCCTATTCCCCTCCACCCTACTGCTACTGCGTACACACAACTCATTGGTTGAGTGGCACAGCGGTGAGATCCCCCTCAATCCCCCTTAAAAAGGGGGACTTTGAGTGCAGTTCCCCCCTTTTTAAGGGGGGCCAGGGGGGATCCTCAACCCATCATGCTAAATTCGATCACTTGTGTGTACAAGGTAGCCACCCTACTGAGAAAACACCCATGTTTCAAGATATATCCATGACTCATCCTCGGTTTCGTTGGATTGCTTGCCAGTCTGCAATAGGCATACAGATGGATGGCCAAGATGTGATTCAAGGCTTGCAGCAGCCTCAGAAAACGCTGCCATGCCACTATTTGTACGACGATCGCGGTTCGGAGTTATTCGAGCAAATTTGTGATTTACCAACATACTATCCAACTCGCACAGAACAATCTATTTTGGCCAACTGTGCTGCTGAAATTGCCCAACTGACGGGAGTCTGTGAATTAGTCGAGTTAGGCAGCGGTAGTTCTCGCAAAACCAGACTGTTATTGGCAGCCTATGAAGCGCTGAAGTATCAACTACACTACTATCCGATCGATGTTAGCACCGGAATACTCCACTCCACAGCGTTAGTATTATTACAGCAATATCCCAACCTCACTCTCTGTGGCTTAGCCGGAACCTATGAACAAGCCTTAGCCCAGCTTCCACCCAGAGAGTTAGAGAACCGTTTACTGATCTTTTTAGGCAGCACGCTAGGCAATCTACCCCCGCAGCAATGCGATCGCTTTCTCCAGCAAATTCAACAAGCCTTGCAACCGGGCGAATTTTTCCTACTGGGAGTTGATCTACAAAAGCCCGTGGAGATATTAGAAGCCGCTTACAACGATCCTGAAGGTGTGACGGCTGCCTTTAACTTGAATATTTTAAGTCATCTGAATCATCGCTTTCAGGCTGATTTTCAGCTCGATCGCTTTGCTCACAGAGCATTTTACAATGCAGAGCAACAACAAATTGAAATGCATTTGGTTAGTTTGATCGAGCAGACAGCCACTCTGCGATCGCTGAATTATCAGGTCAGACTGCTAGCAGGGGAAACGCTCCACACAGAAATTTCCCGCAAGTTCTATTTACCCAACTTGATCAGCCATTTGGAACGTCATGCGTTTCAGACTCTGAAAGTCTGGACCGATCCTCAGCATTGGTTCGCTCTGCTGCTCTGCCAACGCCAATGCACACCTGCCGAATGCCCTTAAGCATCATGACTTGGCCATGAATGGTGCGTTACGCTACGCGAACACCCCATCACCCATCCACCCATCCACCCATCCACCCATCCACCCATC
>JAYKGX010000497.1:0-16504 GCA_035285565.1 Synechococcales cyanobacterium | reverse complement strand
GTGGGTTCCAGTGGAGCGGGCAAAAGTACGCTCTTGCAACTGCTGAATACAACACTGACTCCAACCCAAGGAGAAATGATGCTATTGGGTCTTAATGTGCGGCAGGTGCGATCGCAGTCACGTCATCATCTGCAACGGCAAGTGGGCATGATCTACCAGCAATTCCATCTGGTGGAAAGCTTGAAGGTCATTCATAATGTCAACGCAGGTCATTTGGGACGGTGGTCGCTGTGGAAAGCATTGGTCTCATTACTATTTCCTTTGGAAGTGGCAACGGCTCGGCAAGCACTGGTACAAGTGGGAATTCCGGAAAAACTGTTTGCTCGCACGGATACGTTGTCAGGAGGGCAGCAGCAGCGAGTGGCGATCGCTCGCGTGTTGGTGCAAGATCCGGTGGTGATTTTGGCGGATGAACCGATCGCCAGTCTTGATCCAACCTTGAGTCAGGAGGTGATGGAATTGCTGTGCCAACTCTGTGATGAAAAGGGGCGAACCTTGGTGGTGAGTCTGCATGATGTGCAACTGGCGCGGCGGTATTGCGATCGCATGATTGGGTTGCGGCAAGGGCAAATTCTGTTTGATGTGCCGAGCGATCGGGTGACGGATGCTATGATGACCCATCTTTATCAATTGTCTGATGGTTCTGATGAAATGTTGCGGTAATTCGCGTGGATCGTGGTTTGGGCTGGGGACGATCGCATTGGTTCTGTTGTGCTGGATTTCAACGGGAATTTTTCAACGGGAAATCCTGAATGGTAATGGACTGCCCCAATTGTGGAAATTTCTCAGTGCCAGTGTTCACCCAGTGCTTTCGTGGGAATTGCTGAAAATCACTTGGGATGCCGCGATCGTGACCCTAGCCTATGCCGTTTGTGGCACGTTTCTGACGGTGGTCATTGGGGCGATTGCGGGGGTGCTCTGTTCTGAAGTGTGGTGGTACAGTTGGCAATTTCGCGCTGGGTCTCGACAGGGTCATGCCAGCCAGTACTCTGATGTTCCCTTTACGATCGCTCGGCTGCTGCTGTCTATTCCTCGGGCGATCCATGAGCTGATTTGGGGATTGTTTTTATTGAATATCTGGGGTTTGGATCCCTTAGTGGCAGTGGTGGCGATCGCAATTCCGTTTGGGGCAATGACTGCAAAGGTCTTTTCGGAGATTTTGGATGATACCCCTAGAGACAAGCTACAAGCTCTACTCAGTTCTGGAGTCTCGCCTTTGTCTGCCTGTTTCTATTCTCTGTTTCCCCAAGCTTTTCTAAATTTATTGTCCTACACGTTTTATCGCTTTGAATGTGCATTGCGATCGGCGGCTGTGCTAGGAATTATTGGGGCAGGGGGCTTGGGCTATCAAATTCTCTTGAGTTTGCAGTCGCTGAAGTATCGTGAACTCTGGACGTTTTTCTATGCTCTGCTGATTCTCAATGGCGTTGTTGACTGGGCAAGTGCGTCATTACGGCATCAGTTGGGTTGTACGAGTCGCCTGGATCTCGCGTCTCAATCCCAATTAGCAATCCGTCATCCGACCCAGGTGCCAAACTCGTCTAAAAAGCGATCGCTACCTTGGTTATTGCCCATAGCATTGCTCATCACGATTTTTTCCTTTTGGTATATCAATCCTGACTATGGCAAATTACTGTCCCCGCGATCGCAATTTTTGTTTCAGCAATTTATGACCGCCCTGTGGCCGCCAGATGCTCAGCTTCTGTTTCCTAAAAATTGGTTTGCCTTTTCTTCTGTCCGCTGGCAGGATTCTCTCATTGCCCAAAGTTGGGATACGATCGCCATGGCGGTGGTGGGGATGACGATCGCGGCGATCGGGGGATTGGGGTTGGCGTTTCCGGCAGCGCGTAATTTCTTTTTGCCCGGTGGGTTGCTCAATCAGCGATCGGGACATCTATGGATAGCTTGGAGCCTAGTGATTCTGTCACGCGGGTTGCTGCTGTTGAGCCGTGCGATTCCCGCCCCGATTTGGGCTTTGGTGGTGCTGTATGTGATGTTTCCAGGGATTTTACCTGGAGCGATCGCCTTGGGAATTCATAATCTTGGTATTTTGGGCAGGCTGATGGCAGAGGTGATTGAAAATCTTGATCAACGTCCATTGCAAGCCCTCCGCACTACGGGAGCTAAGGCAATTCCTGTTTTTTTCTATGGTGTGTTGCCGCTTGTTTTACCACGTTTTCTCGCCTATTCGTTTTATCGTTGGGAAATTTGTATGCGGGAAACGGTGATTGTGGGTTTGGTGGGTGCAGGGGGGTTGGGGCGCAGTTTGACCGAGCAGTTGAGTAGTTTAGATTATCGTGCGTTGGGGGTGACCTTGGCGGTGTTTTTAGTCCTGACCTTTGCGGTGGATTGGTTTAGTGGGATTGCCCGTCGTCAGGTTCGCTAGCTCGCCGCATCAGTTGCGATCGCGCATAGATGGGAATCTGGAGGGTAAAGGTGGTGCCTTGTCCTTCCTGGCTACTGACTTGCAGGGTGCCATGATGCAATTCTACACATTTTTTCACCACGGCTAACCCTAGTCCTGTTCCGGCGATCGCATTGACATTGCGACCTCGGTAAAACGGATCATAGAGGTGTTCGAGATCTTCAGCGGGAATGCCAATGCCCTGATCTTGCACTTGAAAGGAGACGAGATGGGAATTCCCTTCTAAAATTAATTGGATCAAACTGCCCTGGGGCGAATATTTCATGGCATTAGACAGTAAATTACTGAGAATGGAATAGATCAATTTTTCATCGAGGTAGGCATAGGCTTGGTCAGAGTGGCTACTAAATTGAATCGTATGGGTTTGATGATTTGCTAGCATGACATCTTCTACTAAATTTAAACAGAAAGACGCTAATTCTAGGGTTTCTGGCTGATATTGCAATTTGCCAGCCTCGGCACGGGTGAACATGAGAATGTCGTTGAGTAATTGCGTCATCACTTTGGCAGCAGATTGGATGCGATCGAGACTTTTCTCACGTTTTTCTAAGGACCATTGTTGATGATTTTCTGCTAAGAGTTGACTGGAGCCTAAAATGACACTTAAGGGGGTGCGGAATTCATGGGACACCATAGAGAAAAATCCCAGTTTTAATTCATTGAGTTCTTTCTGTTGTTGGAGCTTTTCCTGAATGGCTTCTAGGCGCTGGCGTTTGCGGAATTGCCGATCGATGACAATCGCACCGAATAACAAAGTCATCAACATGGAAGTGATCAACCAGATTTCAATCCAGAGGCGATCGCGAGTACTCTGCTGTGACTCTCGTAACCATTGCTGCAAATGCTGTTCTTCGGTCTCCTCTATTTCAGCTAAGAGAAAATGAGTTTGTTCCCGTAGGCGAATGCTGCGGGTGTTGATGATGATTTGCTGATCCTGATTGGTAGGTGTTTTGTGGTGCAGACGAATTGACGCTTGCAAGAGGGCAACTTGTTGATGGAGCAGCAGTTCTACCTGTCTTAGCCGTTCCCGTTGTTGGGAGTTTTCCACGATTTGGGCTTTGAGTTGTTTCAGCTCAATTTCGATGTCATCGATGCTTTCGTAATACTGCCCCAGTTCATCGACATCCTTGAGAAAGACATAACCGCGCCGCCTGGATTCTGCCGTTGTCATGGCTACGAGCAGATCAGACAAGTTGCGCAAAATGGTATAGGAGACTTGAGCTTGTTGATTTTCGCGCACTAGTTTAAGAGAGTTGGTGTGGGAGATCCAACTGCTGATCCCTAACCAAACCACTGCAATGCTAAAGCCGATCGCTAACCATTTTTGTTCTGGGAATCCTTTCATGCCAATCCAGTCAGAAATTACGTATAATTTGAGAATCTAGAGAATCTACACCGTCTCAGTTTCCTATGCGTATTTTAGTGGTTGAAGATGATGTTCAACTAGCAGAGGTCTTAAGTGAAGCGCTAGCAGAACGGCAGTATCAGGTGGATGTGGTGCAGGATGGCGAGTCCGCTTGGAGTTGGATTGAGTCTCTGACCTATGATCTGTTGGTTTTGGATGTGACGTTGCCTCGGTTAGATGGGTTGAGCCTCTGTCGGCGAATTCGCGATCGCAACCATGGTATCCCAATTTTAATGCTGACGGCGCGGGATACGATTTTAGACAAAATTAATGGATTGGATGCGGGGGCTGATGATTATATGGTTAAGCCCTTTGATTTGCAGGAACTAATGGCGCGAGTGCGGGCTTTGCTGCGACGAGGGAATCAAGCGGTTTCAGCGGAATTGAAGTGGGGTGATCTCCGCATGAATTCTAGTACCTACGAAGTGACGTACCAGGATCAACCGCTGCAGTTAACGCCTAAGGAATATGGGTTGTTGGAGTTATTGGTCAGCAATGGACGACGGGTGTTAAGTCGGGCAGGGATTATTGAACGCATTTGGTCTCTGCAAGATCCGCCGACGGAGGAAACGGTGAAATCGCACATTAAGGCGCTGCGCCAAAAGTTGAAGGTTGCGGGTGCGCCTGAGGATTTTATCGAAACGGTGCATGGAATTGGCTATCGTTTAAAGTGAGTCAAATCAGAAGTTGAATCTAGAAGTTGCAACGCGATCGCCTAGAATCTTTGGACGATCGCTCCCCTGCCCCACCCTTTATTCCTCCAAAAAATAATTGAACCCTAGTTGACGAGATCCAAAAGATGATTTGATCTTAACTGAAGAAAGAGTGCCACCCGATCGAGTGAGTAACGCATCGCCATTGAGCTGTGAAGTGCTAATTTTGCATTGAGTTAATGCAATGGTTAAGCAGGGGATCGTTTCAACTTCATCTCAACTTCATAATAGTATCTATTCATTTTCAGTGATAGGTCAAAATATTATTGAGGATGAGGGAGCGACCAATTTAAAGCATTCTCGGCTGGATTGCGATTTTTTTTGGGTATTAGTAGTCAGATAACTGCAGGTTAGGGTGCGGCAGCACTGTAATCTCTTATAGGCTGATGTTGATGTAGTTTCCCTGATTTTTCTGCTGACAGGGTGATACGCCTCTTTGCTCAAGTTCATTGAATAGAATCTATCATTTCCATCTAAAATATGCTATTAAGCATCTATTCACTTTCCTGGCAAACATATAGATCTAACTCTATTTCTCAATGATCTCCAATAAGTTAACTCAAGGAGAGTATTCGCTCCATCCCTGTGCTATTAGTTATAAGGGTGTGATGAGTTTGTATGGAGAGTCAAATTTATTTTTTTAAGGTAGACAGATTTTATTTCCAAAATCCTGTTGATCAAGATTAATAATTTGTAAATATAAAGATCACGTAAAATTACCTTGCATCTCTAGGGGACAGTCCTTACAATTGATGTCATCAGTAGAATTGCTGGTAAATTTTCAGTCGAATCATTGTAGTTCAGAGCGATCGCTGAATCAATCTTAGAAAAGCTGTTAGTCAGATCTGAGAAGAACTGCCTCATATTTTATCTGAGGTCTGATTTATTCGATGCTCGAACATAGTACTGAGTGATTCTTCAGAAAATCAATTAACTCTATCTTTGTGTCAGAGTGCTAAGTCTATGTCGAATCAATTTCTCATCACTTGTTTCAAAGAATTTCGGCGAAAGCAGAAAGCGACTGTGCGACTAAAATTTCAATTTTGTTGAAGAATTTTAGTCTGACTTCGCTAAAAAAATCAGCCTGAAATTTGCAAGATTTTCATGATTGAGAGCCATCATCCTGTTTCCGTCGATCGCCCCTACGCACAATTGTGGGCTGTCAGTTTCAGTGGCTTATCCTCAAGTTTTCTACACTCGGCTTTAAACTTCAGTCAACAGTCAATTAACCCCAGGCAATCGATCGCAGTCAATTTGTCAGTCAGATTTAACGCAAGTAATTTCCCTCATGAGCGATTGCGGTGATGCGGAAGTTTACTGAATTAGGTCTGTATGCCAAATCTTGGAGTAAATGCTACAAATCCGATCCCTCCTAGCCCCCCTTACATAAGGGAGGAATTAAGCCAAAATCGGTATGCAATTCCCCTGACTAGGGAAGATTTACGGAGATCGGGATGGGATGCAATTACGAGTTGATTTGGCAAGAGAAATTTCTGTGTCTATGCCGTGATTTTGTCAGAAGCACGATCCTGCGGGCTGAGTGATATTGACCGGATTCACTCTGTGTTTACGAAGATGCCCCTTTCTTGAGAGGGCCGGTTTATGATGGATTCTTTTTTAAATTCATCTAACTGTTTAATGCGGCATTTTCCTAAAATTCTCAGTTCAGTGCTGATAAATTTCATCAATTGCATTGGGATCTAATCTGAATGGATTCTGATTTAGGTACACTAGGAGACGATTGTCACGATGAAAAGTTTCACTACCTGCCTTTCTTTTGGATCTCAATACTTCACCTCTAAATCGTTCAATTTAGGTAAATCGTTCACTTTAGGGACGATCGCTGCGTTGTCTACTCTTTCAGCCCCTGCGATCGCTGCTATTACAACAGATGCAGTCGGAGTCACAGCCCCTGGTGGTACGGTGCAAATTGGCAGGCACCTCTGGGTTTCGGATCACCTACAAGGCTTCTGCCGTCTTGATCCCGCGCTGACAGTTGCGGCAACGCGATCGATTAATGCTGCAAGCTGTGTTACCAATGCGTTATCCCCTGGGCAGCCCAGCTATGATGCCAGTCGGCGCTATGTTTATGTGCCGGATAACTCCTCTAAGAGTCAAGGTGTATGGCGTTTCCGCTTTAATCCAACCACCAATCGGATGTGGACTGGAGCAGCTCCTGTAGGAAGCGATCGACCCTTCCGCTTAGGTGGCATCATGAGCGGTAAAAATGTGCGAGTGTCTGGCTCGGTTCTCAATAGCACGGGCAGTATTCTCTATGTCAGTGCCCTCAAAACAGGTCGCATTTTCCGGGTTGATAATCCCCACAGTACGTCTCCTGTGATTTCGGCTAGGGGTCGCAGTTCAGATGGGGGTGGAGTAGCCTCCCACTGTGGCAGCCCTCTGGATTTGTCCTCCAGTTTGGTATGACTTCTATTTTTGCCATGAAATCGCTGCACTGCTTTTGGTTTTGATTTGCTCGCTCATCCCCCTCATATTAATTAGGTGCAGAACACTATGCCCTCCTTTTCCAGACGTGATTTGCTCAAGTACGGCACGATTGCTACAGGTTCGTTGATTTTGCCCGCTGTCTATGGCTCAAGGGCGATCGCAGGCAGCATCAGTCCTCGGGTACGCCCCTTTACCCTTCCTTTCCGGGTGACTCCTGTGCTGGCTCCTAAAAAGCGATCGGGAAATCGAGACTACTATGAAATTACAATGCGCAAAACCAGGGTGGAAATTCTGCCCGGTTATCAAACGGAGGTCTGGGCTTACAACGGGCTAGTGCCTGGTCCCACGATTTACCAAACCGCTGGACGAGAATCGATTATTCGCTTCATTAACCAATTAGGTAATATTGACACCTCGGTTCACCTGCATGGCATGGCAGCCCTCCCCCAGTATGATGGCTATGCCAATGATGTGAGCCGACCGGGCTACTATAAAGACTATTACTATCCCAATAACCGAGCGGCTTCTCTCTGGTATCACGATCATGCCGTGCATCATACTGCTCGTAACACGTTTATGGGGCTGGCAGGTATTTATATCGTGCAGAATCAGACAGAGTTAAACTTGCCACTGCCCAAAGGGAAGTATGATGTACCGCTCTGTTTGCAAGACAAGCTCTTTTTCTCAAATGGTCAATTGAATTATGACAACCAGGGAACTAAGGGCGTCAACGGCGATGTGATTTTGGTCAATGGCGTGCCTTGGCCCGTGATGCAGGTGGAGCGTCGTAAATATCGCTTCCGGTTGCTGAATGGCTCTGCAGCACGCTCTTACCGCATTTTCCTCAGCAATGGCGATCCCATGACGATCATTGGTACGGATGCTGGCTTGGTGCAAACTCCTGTAGAGGTTCGGAATTTTCGGATTGGCATGGCAGAGCGCTACGAGTTTGTAATTGACTTTGCCAAGTATCCGATCGGCACTCAAATTGTTCTGCGCAATAACAACCCTAGCAACAATGATGAGTTTGACAATACCCATCTGATCATGCGGTTTGATGTGACTGCCAATGCCACCGATACCAGTAACAATACGATCCCCAGTTATTTGCGGGAAGTGCGGGTCTTTACCCCCCAGGAAATTCGCAATGCGAGGGTGCGGGAATGGCGATTTGAGCGCAACAATGGTTTATGGCGGATTAATGGACGCAGTTGGAATCCCAATCGGGTGGAAGCCAATCCGGGCCTAGGAGATATTGAAGTCTGGCGGCTCTATAACAATGGCGGGGGGTGGTTCCATCCTGTGCATGTTCACCTAGTGGATCTACAAGTTCTCAGCCGGAATGGTCAAGCGCCTTTTGCCTATGAGCGAGGGTGGAAGGATGTGTTTTACGTGGGTGAAAATGAGGATGTGCGCGTCATTACCCAGTTTTTACCGCACCGGGGTAAATACATGATGCATTGTCATAACGTCGATCATGAAGACTTTGACATGATGATTCAGTGGGAAGTGGGTCAAGGCGGTCCAAATCCATTAGGTGCGCCTCCCCAGCCATGGAATCCCAGTATTCCAACTCCGATTTAACGCTTCTCGCGGAATTCCCCATCGGTCTGTGCGGTGGGGGAGTTCAGCAGTTTCTGATCTAACAGTTTCCGAAAATGGCTGTAAATGTTGGATGCCTTGTGTTGGATGCCTTGTATCGGGATAACTTGTGTTGGATGCCTTATGTTTAGGTTTGAAGTGTGGCTGCATCAGAGTCTTACAGTGCTAGTTCGTACCATGGCTGCTATTGTTCACCTCCTCTGGGCGATCGCTCTTCTGTGGAGTAGTTTTCCGGCAGGCGCTATCGCCCATGACCTACAGTCTGCTGTTCCTAGGTCGGCTGCTGGTCATCATGTGATGTCAGAGATGCATGAATCTATGATGTCAGGATTGCATGAAGTCGCCCCCGATCGCCCTCTCCTGAAGGAAAAGATTCCGCTCTCTGATCACCCTGACCCTGCTGAGAACTTCTTGAATCGAGGTATTGATGCCGCCCAGCGAGGCAAATACCAAAAGGCGATCGGACTTTTTTCTAAAACTCTGGCATTAGATATTGACAACGATGAGGCTTACTGGCAAAGGGGTACGGCTCGTTTTCAAATTGGGGATTATGCAGCGGCGGTGCAGGACTTTACCGATGCGATCGCCCGCAATCCCTACTATACCCATCTCTACCGCAGCCGAGGTGAAGCCAAACTGAAACTGGGAGATTTACAAGGCGCACTCGCCGATTTTACCCATGCTGTGGAACAATACCCAGAAGCGGCGATTAGCTATTGGATGCGGGGATCGCTTTATGTGCGATTAGGGGAACCTCAAAAGGCGCTGAAAGACCTGAATCAAGCGATTCAGTTGAACCCCAACCATTCCCAGGCTCATGCCCTCCGGGGATTACTGTCTGCAGAACAGGGTAATGTCAATGCTGCTGCTCAGGATTACCAGATGGCGGCTCAGTTGCTAGATGCCAAGAATTGGACGAGTCGCGATTTATTGATTTCTAAGCATTAGATGCCTCAGTCCCCATCACCTTAATTGCGCCTTGCAATGTATCTCGATTCCCCCTAACTTCTATCCTGCGGGAAGGCTTACGCCTCAATCAGGGGGAACCGAGCCAAACTCATACCTCATCAACGCATGAATTCAACTTGCTATATTATGGTGCTTGACCATAGAGCTGTTCGTCATACTGCTTGATGAGTTCGTAGTTGTAGGGACTATTTGCAGGTTGGTTTACACTGGGTAACGAAGTCTTGTGGGTATCCTGAGCACCACATAAACGACTTAAATCCAAAACCTGACCATTGCTTTGTTCATAGAAACATAATGCATTTTGAGATGCTGCATTTTCAGGTTGCCCGAGGCTTGCTTTTTCGGTCATCCCTTGCTGGGGAACTACCACAGGTTGCACCCTAGCAGGTTGAACGATGGCGGGCTGGGTCTTGACCTTCAAGCGAGATGGAAGGTTTGCCTGAGCATGACTGACTACTGAAATCAGTGTTGAGAGGAGTAAGGCGATCGTTAAACTGGAGATCATCAGAGCTTTGAAAGACCGTATCATAACAGCTACCACTTCGTAAGAGAAACGCTAGAAATTTGAAAATTACTTCACAGTGAAGCCGCAGGTTCAGCTCAGCAGCAACAAGATTTAGGGATCGGATCGATAAGATAGAAAACACTGTATCTCTTTTATGATAAACAGAATTGCCCAATCGACGCACCATACAATCATAAGAATTTACCTGCGATCGCTTTCCTCCTAACCGCAAGACTGCATAGAAGGACTGTATAAAGCAAAAGGATTTTCCGCAAATTAGACAAATTGAGGCAATCATTGCCCATTCCTTCCCCAATTACTCCGGATCACCCTGAGGTGTTTTGGTTTACAAAAGGAATTTTTAAAGAATCCGTAAAGATGGGGCTATACCCCTCGTACTCCTACGGGCATACCTCTATAGTATTTGTAATGAAATTCAATCTCCTCTCTGTGCTACTCCCGGCAAGCTTTTCAGCGCGACTGAGTTTTAAGTTAGGTTAGGCATTTACTTCAGCAACCAATCTGGTCATCCCTGAATGAACGATAAGATCATGAGCAATGAAACGATGAAGTCATGAGTCATGAGCAATGAAGTCATGAATTATGAAATCGAAGGATTTCATTTGCTTAAATGATGTGGTTTTTGTCACTACTGGTAAGTGAGTTATCCTCATGGCACGTCTGTCTCATTTAAAAATATCCCCTTGGAAAACCCTGCAACAGGTGCTGCATCAACTAGTCCAGCAGCTTTGGCAGATTGTGATCGCTCCCAACAAGATTTGGAAACGAATTCGGGTAGGCTTACTCGTCGGGATTTTTACAATTGTGACGGGGCAATTGGTTTCGGCACAACTGGTGAATGAGTCTGATTTAGGATCGTTAAAAAAAGTGCCTGTTCCTGAACCTGCCAATCTCTACCAGTTTGTCAAAAGCAAGCCCGATGCGATCGCCTTAGGGAAAGCCTTATTTTGGGATATGCAAGTGGGGAGTGATGGGCGTACCTCCTGTGCCAGTTGCCATTTTCATGCTGGGGCAGACAATCGTTCCAAAAATCAAATTAGTCCCGGTCTTCTAGCAGGCGACTCGCTCTCCAAGTTTGGCTTTAACCACCAACTTCAAGCGCAAGATTTTCCCTTTCATAAGCTGAGCAACATTAACGATCGCAATTCCACGGTTCTTTCTGATACCAATGATGTTGCCTCCTCCCAAGGTGTTTTCAATGCCTTCCTCACCAACATCGTCCTGCGCAAGGCTGCGGATGCCAGTGCTTCCACCCCTGACCCGACCTTCCAAGTCAATGGGGTTAATGTACGACGGGTAGAACCTCGGAATACGCCAACCGTGATTAATGCCGTCTTCAATTTCCGGAACTTCTGGGATGGACGCGCTCAAAATGAATTTAACGGACAAAATCCCTTTGGCGATCGTGATCCCAACGCGCGGGTTGCCCGAGCAGGAACCGCCTCCACCGTAACCCTAGAACGAATTCGACTCGAAAATGCCAGCCTTGCCTCTCAGGCAGTTGGTCCGCCTCTGAGTTCCATTGAGATGTCTGCTGCCAACCGCGCCTTTGCCCAACTGGGTCGCAAACTCCTATCAGTAAAACCGTTAGCGCAGCAACAAGTGGCTCGGGATGATAGCGTACTGGGATCCATTAGCCATTTCCCAGTTCCCGGTTTACGGCGGAACTATCGGACCCTGATCCAAAATGCCTTCCGGGAAGAATGGTGGCGTGACAACAATTCCATTATTCAGGTGGATAGCAACGGCAACCCCAGCATTCGCGCTCGTCCGGGGCAGCCCAGCAATAGTAACGAATTTACCGTCATGGAATACAACTTCCCCCTATTCTTTGGGCTGGCGGTGCAGTTGTATGAAGCCACCCTGGTGTCTGACAATTCCCCGGTGGATCAATTCTTTGATGGCAATCAGAATGCCTTGACTGCTCAGCAAAAACGGGGATTGGATGTCTTTACAAATAAGGGTAAATGCATCAATTGCCATGGCGGGGCAGAAACGACTAATGCTTCTGTGAGAAATGTACGCAATAAGAAGTTAGAACGCATGATCATGGGCGATAACCGAGTCGCTGTTTATGACAATGGGTTCTACAACATTGGAGTGCGCCCCACCCGCGAAGATGTGGGAGTCGGCGGAACCGATCCCTTTGGGAAGCCGCTCTCAGATTCTAAATTAACCCAGCAACAAATTGTGACCGGTAGACCTGCACCGATCGTTCCGGGCGATCCAGAGGACAACATTCCTAATGCTCCCCTCAATCCCAATGAGCGGGTTGCGGTAAATGGAGCCTTTAAAACATCTTCATTGCGGAACATTGAACTGACGGCACCCTATTTCCATAATGGGGGCCAACTCACGCTCAAACAAGTGGTGGATTTCTATAACCGGGGTGGAGATTTTGCCAATAACAATCACCCAGATCTTGACCCAGACATTCAAAATCTCGGCTTAACGGAACAGGAAAAGAATGACTTGGTTGCTTTTCTAAGAGGATTGACCGATGAAAGAGTCCGGACTCGCAAAGCTCCCTTTGATCATCCCCAACTGTTCCTCACCAATGGGCATTCTGGTAATACCACCAGCGTCACCAATGATGGCACCGGAAAGGCATTGGATACTATCCTCAATATTCCAGCCGTGGGTCGGAATGGAGGGGCACCCTTACCCACCTTCCTGGGAGTGAATGCTGCCGCAGTGCCAACGGTTCAATTACAGCCGCCTTCCCAACCAGCTCTGCAAGGCAGTGTGACTCAGCAAGACTGCCCGAGTGGTTCGGTGCTCAAGCTTGTCTCAAGTGGGTATGCCTGTATGCCAAAGTAAGCCGTTCAGTCAGGGATGACATCCTGCTCAACCTGACATCCCGCTTAACCCAGGTGTGACAGCGATCGACGACAGACAGAATCAGGGTACAAAAATCAAGGTGCAAAATTCAGGATACGACCTCTTAATTGCATCACCTAAATTTCATTGCATCTTCCCATCTCCTAGGCATTTTCAGGATTCTACCATTCCTATTCAATTGATTGATTTTATTATTGTTCCTATTTCAATAGGTTCAGTGATGCATCAAGCATTGGCAGGTACTGAAAAGACCAGGGGATTTTTTTGTGCATTTTTTCTGATCCCTGAGCTTGACTATTGAGTTTGCTCATTGAGTTTTTCCTAATTTTCAAAGGTTAATTTGTTGTATGCAGTTTCTTTCTCAATCTTTCACTAAACTGGCGCTTGGCGCTGTTCTCGTGGGTTCTGTGCTAACTGGTGGGTTCAAACCTGCGATCGCCGCGAATCTTGAAAGTGAAGCCAATAATGATTTGCTCAATGCTACTTCTCTTGATAGTTGGTTTACAGAAGACCCGACGGCTCCAGATATTGGACTGTCCAACTTCTACAAAACTGCTTCTGTACGAGGTCGTGGAGCGATCGACAGTGTGGATTTTGACCCGGAAGATTTTGATTTCTTCTCGTTTACGGTGGCGCAAGCAGGCATTGCAGGGATTTTCGATATCGATCGCACCCGGAGTACTCGTAACGTTGCCTGTGATTACAGCCGAACAGGAGTTTGCCGACGAGGTACGGTCACGACGAATGATATTGGGTTTGATACTTTCCTCTTCCTATTGGATGATCTGGGAAACCAGCTTTCTTTGCCGAGTGATGATGAACTGGCAGATCCTGGAAGTCTGGCGAATTCGCCTTTCGGGGGTGGACAATCGCTGGATGCCTATCTCCGTTGGGTTTTTGATGCTCCTGGTACTTACTATTTAGGTGTAGGCTTCAAGACGCTACCTGACTATCGGATTCAGCGGGGTGACTATACGCTCCATGCTTCTTTGAGTACCCAACCGATTCCGACACCTGCGCTGTTACCAGGCTTGCTAGGTTTTACGGCAGCACTGCGGCGGAAGGTCAAACGCGATCGATCGATCGTTTAACGGATCGGTTCAAGGTGTTCCAACGATCGTGCCTGTAGACCGGAAGGGGCGCGATCGTGTTTGGGGCGTGTTTTCCACGCCCTTACTGAGATGTCTGTCATTGGATAGATGACGTATTTTTTGATACTTACACCTGAAAGGTTAATCACTTCAAGCAGATCGGTGTCTTCCCGGATCAGACATCATTTTTTCAGGGTTTATAAGCTCTTAACTCATCCGTGCTTCTATGTGTTCCTTGCATCAAGATATAAGTGCCAATACTGAAATCTGTGTAGAGAATGAGTGATATTTATCACATCAATTGCTCGAACTCCGTAAGGTTCAGGATAATCTCAAAGCCCCAATCGGGCAAGCGATCGCTATTTCCCGAGACTTCAATCTCCGTATTTCACAGATTTCCCCCATTCCCTAGGTCTGACCCTTGTCATGTTCCTAGCACTGATACCTGTACTGAACGCTGACACCGACCTCTGATTCAACCACTGATTCCAAATTGCTACCCATCAGTTGTTGAGGTCACTGTCTATGTTTCGCCATCTCCTTTCTCGCGTTGTGATGACCACCGCTGCGATCGCGATTGCTCATCTCCCATTTAGCAAACCTGCTCAGGCATTCGTGGGTTTGGAGCAAGAACCAAACGGCACGATTGAACAGGCCCAAAATATTGATCATCTTTTTTCAACGGGCTTTAATCCTGATATTGCTTTTTCCGATAACACCGGGTTTCGCCATGCCACCATCAAAGGAACAGGCGTTGGCACAGCATTCTGGGATAATTTTGACTTTTTCTCACTGACGATCGATCGCGCCGGGGGACGTGGTATTTTCGATATCGATCGCACAGTTAATCAAACAACCATAAGCGAACCCTGCTTGGAAAACGATTTGCACTCCTGTACCGTCCGCCAAAATCCCTTGGGGTTTGATACCCGTCTCTTTATTTTTGACCCTGATCTGGTCTCTCAAGCCTTTAGTGATGATGAACTGGCAACCTGGGGTGGAACAGGTAGTGTGGCAAATTCTCCCTTAGGGAGCGGGTTATCTTTGGATCCCTACATTGGTGAGAATGGGTTCAATTTCACCTTTCAAAAGACAGGTACCTACTATGTGGGCGTGAATTTTGGGGCATTAGATGGTTTGCTGCAGCAAACCGGGCGCTATCATTTGAACGTGGCAGTTGAAACCGTGCCAGAACCCACCGTGCTCTTGGCGATCGCGGGAGTTGCTACCTATCTCATCCAGCGGCGGCGACAGGGTTAAAGTTTAGGTTGGGCGTTGGGCGATCGCCCTGGTGGCGTTTGGGATGACTTTTTGGGCGTGACAGTTTTGGGTTTTGGTGAACTGGTACAGAGGGACAAGCGTTTTGGCATGGTTTGAATCCACTCTCCCCCAGCCGCATCTGCCACCCCACCACTACTGCCGGGTCGGAGCGGTAAATGCCCGACTTGTGCATTTAAATTGAAATTAGCAATTCCCCGGTGCCAGCCCACGCGACCTGCAAAGCGACTGACATCTGCTGCATTTTTTCCTCGCATTCGGATCCAAATCCCCGCCTGCACACTGTATCCAAAGCGATCGCGGCTGTAGTAGCGCCAGAGTTTATCCACCGTCCGCAGATCAGCACAGGGCAGTTTGCGAATATCCGCCGCCATTAAATATCCCCGCTCCAACTGCCCCCCCGCCTGGAGCATCAGAGTTGAGGTCATCTGGTTGGCATCTTCCCACTTCCCCGCTCGTAGCAGTTGTTGCAGTGGCTCATAGTCAATCCGCACGGAAGACTTTAACTCCTCGATCGGCGTTTGGGGAAGGTTGGCGTTTGATGGAGCCGTTGCCAGAAGCGGTTGAGGCTGGGCGAGGCTGGCGAGGGGACTGAAACAGGCGATCGCCCCTAAACCCAATACAGGGAGGACAGATCTAAAGATTGAAGTTAACGATATCATGGTGCTCCTCTTGTGGATAGAAACAAGGGGGGAGAAACTCTAGTGGCAAGATCTCTGTGCTAGCCATGTTACCCAAACCGATTCAAAAACGTCGAAAAAAAAGGAGCAGAGAACCTGCCCCCGCACTCTAAAATTTTCAATCCAACTTTCATCCTCGGTTGACCTTAACGGAAACCAACGGAAGCCTGCCACACAAACGCTAGCAACAAAAAGAAGACGGGAATCACCGGTAGAATATTGACCAACGGATCAAACATTGCGTAAGCTTCAGGCAGCTTTGCCAACAGCATTGCAGCTTCCATGACTTGCCTCTCCAACACAGTTTAATAATTGCCAAGTATCTTAACACGAACCTCGGAGTCAGAGCTAGAGGTTGGGGGAGGGAGGGAGCGGGGGAGTGGGGGAGTGGGGCAGCGTTATGCTAACCAAGTCGCAAAATCCTGGGCAAAGCGACCTTGTAAAATAGATTCTCGGATCCGTTGGGTAAAGCGAATCAATTCAGTAATGTTATGAATTGATAGTAAGGTGTAGGCGAGGAGTTCCT
>JAYKGX010000496.1:0-23245 GCA_035285565.1 Synechococcales cyanobacterium | reverse complement strand
CATTTGCGCACCCCCATGGGGCAAGATCGCCTGCAAAACAATCTCCGCATTGGGATGCCGCTCCCGCAGTTGTTGAATCAATTGTCGCGTGTTGGCAAGGGTCTCAGCTTCCGGCACCCCCATTTTCAGGTCATTAATCCCCGCCATCAAGAAAATCGTTTGGGGTTTCGTTTCGTTCAGAAAGTCCAGCCGTTTCAGCATCCCTGCCGTAGTATCCCCCGACAGCGCTTGATTCAGCCAGGTGCGATCGTTCGGCAACAATTCCGGCGGGAACCAGAGGCTGATCGAATCTCCCAACAGCACGGTTAAATTCTCTGGCTGATTTTTTCCTGCCGCCGCCGCTTCCTGCCGCAACACCTCCAACCACTGTTCATAGCTCAACTGTTTGCGATCGCCCTTCAGCTCAGTCCCTGCTGCAGTTTCCACGGGCGCGACCACCGCTGCAGATGGTCCTAGCTCCGGCAAGACCTTGGTCAACAAATGGGGTTTTGCAGCAACCACAGAAATTCCCAACAGGACTAAGCCATTCATCGCCAACGAGAGTGAAGCCCAGCCCGGAATCTTCTTACGGGCAACCGTTCTGCTAGGAGGATTTGGATCCACTTGAGTTTGAAGCTGTTGAGTCATGGGAGGCTTGGTAGTCGATCGCAAAGATTGAACAGGGGATACTTTACCAGAGGTTTTCCAATTTGGTACAGCCATTTCCCTGGGGCAACCCATGTTCTCACTCGATAGTACGCGATAGTATCTGAAGAAGAAACTATCTGGATTGCTATCACCCAGGATCATCTTCGAGACCTTGCAGGAATGCAAGAATGGTGTCAGCACGATTATTGGCGATAAAATGGAAAGCTCTTTTTGGGAAAGCACATTAGGAATTAGGAATTAAGTTATGGGAATGCCCTGCCAAGTCAACAGCATTGTCAAGCTGACGGTCTCAGCCTTTCCAGAATCACTGGTTCTAGGAAATATTTACACAACGCAGAAAACTGGATACCGAATTTATCCGATCGATGTCCCGTTGCAACTCGTGGATGACCTATGGCAAGCCCAGGGAGAAGTGGTGATTGAAACACTCACCTGGGAAAATCAAACGACAACGATCGTCTACCGGATTCATCGCAAATATGAAGTCCCTTTCTGCGTTAAATAACAGAGGATAGCCATCCTAAATCATTTGTGAATCTGTTGCATCAAATAGAATTGCTAGATAGCAACAAAGCCATCTCCGCCCGAAGAAGAAAGGATAAGGATTTGGTTTCTTGCCATTAAATTGGCATCAGATTTGAGATGCGGAATGAGCCATTCAACGCAGACCTTAGAAAGTACCAGCGCAATTGTTGGATGGAAGAAGTTTGATAGATGCAGGCACCTGAATCCGACAAAACCTAACTTCTTGAAAGTTAACTCCACTCAAATTAGAGTTTCTCAGATCCACATCTTGGAAAAAAGCACCTTGTGCCTGCACACCAGATAGATCGGTCTGATTGAACTGCGTGCGAATTAAAATGGCGTGATTGAGATAAGCATTGGTCAAATCAGCTCCGCTCAGATCCGCTGCGCTTAGATTTGCCCTGATTAGATTAACACGGCTCAAATCGGTAGAACGAAGATCTAAGCCCCTCAGATCAACTTCTCCTAACTGCATCCCAGCTAGAGAAATCAAGGGGGCTGGGCTTTTCTGCAACAATTTGAATTCTGCGAGTGAGATGATAATTTTAGTTTTATGAGCAGGCAACAACTTTTGGTCCTGCAAGAGGTTGCGAGTCTTCACTCTGAAGTCAGCTTGTAGACGAGGATTGTTGGCTAATTCTCCACTGACAAATGCCTTTGAAAGTTCAGCAAGGTAGTCTGTCACCTGTTGATCAAGTTGATCCAATTTTTCCTGTTGTTCTTTTTGCTCCTTCTCTGATTGAAGACTCCTCTGCTTTACCTCTTCCATGAACTGCTCTTGCAGCTTTGCGGGTTCATAAACGCACTTGGTAAACCAAAACCCGATCGCCCCTACAACTAAAATCCACCCCCACTTCCTCAGCCATCTTCCCATATCCCAAACTCCTTACCTAACGATGAACCAAGCCTCCAAGTGCTATTGCGATCGTAACCTTGAGATCGAGGACTTCACCTAACCTTTAGACTAGCTTTATGAGCATTCAGATTGCTGCTCTTGCAGGTATCCATCTTCCACAAAAAAGTTCATCGCAGGATTGACAATAAACCGATCGATTTTGGATTTTGAGGAGGGGCGATCGATTACAATAAGCATATTATCACCTGCTCTTTCTGCATACTGCTTACTTCCTCTGCTACACCCAAGGTTCTGGCAAGCGCTCAAAGCTATCGCTTCAGCTACTCTTTTGAGCTAGCCTTTGCGCCAGAGGATATTTTGGCAGATTTGGGCTGCACCTTGGTGCGCGATCGCTTAGTTCTCCCCCATTATTCGGGCGCAATTCAATGTCTCGATTTCCTGGCAATCTATGCGGTGAGGTAATTCATAGCCCTCCTTCAGGCAATAATATTGTAAATGCATAATTTTCGCACCGTTTTCCGCTATGCCACCCTCCAACTCGATCGCCCTTCTGCCCCCTTGGATTGTCCTAGATCCCTTACTAACAGCTTGGCTTCAGGAAGATATTGGTCGGGGCGATCGCACAACCCAAAGTTTACGGGCACTGGGCGATTGCACAAGTCCAGCCCTGTGGATTGCCAAAGAAGCGGGAGTCATTGCCGGATTGCCGATCGCCGCACGAGTCTTCCAACTCTTGGATCCCCAAGTGCAATTTATTCCCCAGATCAGCGATGGGACAGCCTGCCTGCAGGGAATGACGATCGCCCAGATCCATGGACGATTTGATAGTTTATTAATGGCAGAACGAGTCGCACTCAATTTAGCCATGTCCCTCAGTGGGATTGCCACAGCCACCAGGACTTATGTGGAAGCGATCGCCGATCTGCCCACCCAATTTACCGACACCCGCAAAACCACCCCAGGGCTAAGAATCCTGGAAAAATATGCTTCGCAGGTGGGGGGAGCGATCAATCATCGCATGGGGCTAGATGATGCAGCCATGATTAAAGACAATCACATTGTAGCAGCAGGCGGAATTGCTCAAGCCGTCAAACTCGTGCGATCGCAGATTCCCTACCCCATGATGATTGAAGTAGAAACGGAATCACTGGAACAAGTACAAGCAGCCTTAGATTCCGGCGCAGATATTATCATGTTAGACAATATGGGAATCGATCTAATGAAACAATCAGTACAGCAGATTCGTCAGTTTAATCCCCGCATTCGTATTGAAGCATCTGGCAATGTTAACTTGACCACAATTAGAGCGATCGCAGAAACAGGAGTAGATTACATCTCCAGCAGTGCCCCCATTACGCGATCGCCTTGGTTAGACATTAGCATGAGATTTCAGAATACCTAAGATTGCCCCCCTCTCCCCCTCCCCCCTCCCTCCTGCCCCCCCAAATTCATCCCTCAAAGCAAGATCAAAAAAGCAAGTCAAAAAAGCAAGTCAAAATCGATCGCAGTTGGCCCTGCTTCGGGTACCCTATCTATTAAGAAGGGTCTCATCAGCAAAAACACACAGGCATCCTATGCAAGCAGAACGGTCATCTCCCCAAGCGGAACTGTTGGAGCAGTATCTAAAGCATTATTTTGGATACGACAGTTTTCGACCGGGACAACGCCCCATCATCGAAGCAGCTTTGCAAGATCAGGATGTTTTGGTTCTCATTCCCACTGGCGGCGGCAAATCCATCTGTTTTCAGCTCCCTGCTTTGTTAAAACCTGGTCTGGCGATCGTCGTCTCTCCCTTAATTGCACTCATGCAGGATCAGGTGCAATTGCTGCAGAATAACGGCATTCCCGCCACCTTTTTGAACAGTAGCCTTACCCCCATGGAAATGCGATCGCGCAGCCGAGAAATTCTGAATGGGCAGATTAAATTGTTGTACGTAGCCCCAGAACGCTTGCTCAGTGATGAATTTCTTTTGTCTTTCATGCCTCAAGTTCGCGATACGATCGGTATTTCTGGGTTTGCCATTGATGAAGCTCATTGTGTGTCTGAATGGGGACATGACTTTCGCCCGGAATATCGCCAACTAGCTCACCTGCGGCACCATTATCCCGGCATTCCCATGTGGGCTTTGACGGCAACTGCCACCGAGCGGGTACGAGAAGACATTATTACCCAGCTCAATCTCAAAAATCCCTTCATTCAAGTCAGCAGTTTTAACCGTCCCAATCTTTACTATGAAGTGCGATCGAAAGGGAAACTTGCCTATCGGGACATGCTCACCCAAATCCAGGAAAGCAATGGTTCTGGCATTATCTATTGCCTCAGCCGCAAACGGGTTGAAGAAATTGCCAGCAAACTCAAGTTGGATGGGGTGAATGCGGTTCCCTACCATGCAGGATTAGATGCCGAGACTCGTAAACAGAATCAAGATCAATTCATTCGCGATGATGTTCAGGTGATTGTCGCCACGATCGCCTTTGGCATGGGAATTAATAAACCCGATGTCCGCTTTGTGATTCACTACGATTTGCCTAAAAATATTGAAGGCTATTATCAAGAATCTGGACGAGCCGGACGGGATGGGGAACCTGCCTTCTGCACACTTTACTACGGCGTTGGAGACATTAAAACCATCGAATATATCATTGCCCAAAAGGTCGATCCAACCACCGGGGAACCCCTAGAAGAAGAACAACGAATTGCCCAACAGCAACTACGCCGAGTGACGAACTATGCGGAAGCGCTGGAATGTCGGCGCATCATTCAACTGGGCTATTTTGGTGAAAGTTTTCCTGGTAGTTGTGAGAACTGTGATAACTGTAGATTTCCTAAACCTTTGCAGGATTGGACTACAGAAGCCCAAAAATTTCTCTCCTGCACGGCTCGCTTTGCCCAACGAAAGCAACACTTTGGCGCTGGGTATACGATCGATGTACTGCGGGGGTCTAAGGAAAAACGAATTCTGCAAAACCAACACCAGGAACTCTCCACCTATGGCATTGGTAAGGATCACAGTGTGGATGAATGGCGGATGTTAGCCCGATCGCTCGTCCATCAGGGACTGGTGGATGAAGACACGAGTGGTTATGCCACCCTGCGGCTAAATGACCTCAGTTGGGAAGTGCTGCGAGGACAACGTAAAGTGCAGGTAGCAGTGGAAACTAAACAGCGGGAAACGCGATCGCAAATGCCAGATGTGGGCAATGCTCAGGTAGAAGAGTTGCTGACAAAATTAAAAGCCCTGCGGAAACAAATTGCTGATGATAACAATATTGCCCCCTACATGATCTTTTCTAATGCAACACTACGGGAAATGGCAGAGCAACAACCGATGAACCGTAGACAGTTTTTACGGCTATCAGGAGTGGGCGATCGCAAGCTATCTCAATACGGCGAAACGTTCATTCAAGCCGTGATCGACTTTCGCCGAGAACAGGGCTTACCCATTGGCGAAGCTGCCCCCACCCCCCCACCACCCAAAGCGGGAACGATCGCGTCTGATATTGCCGAAACCCATCTGCGCACACTGGAATTGCATCAACAGGGGTTGAGTCCGGCAAATATTGCAGAAACCCGAAATTTGCGCACCAGTACAATTGTTGGTCACCTCGCGATGCTCTTAGAAAGTGGCTATTGGGTAGAAATCGATCGTCTGGTCAAGCGCGATCGACGAGCTATGATTTTGCAAGCAATGCAGCAGTTGCCCGAGGCTTCTTTAACCACGGTGCGAGAGGTGCTAGGCGAGAGCTATAGTTATGATGAATTGCGGCTTGTGCGGGCTTGGATGCAACGATCGCCATCACGATCGCAGTAGCACTCCAAATCGGATGCAATCATTTTTCCGCTGTTGGCATCAGTAGCCCATTGGGTTTAGCACCTATGCAGTCAAATGGGGGGATCCACTGGTGGGAGAAACGTTGAGGGAATGAACAACAGGATCCTGCACTTCGATCGCTGAAATGAACGGCAACCACACCGTAAATTTAGTATTTCCTGGCTGACTGCTGACTTCAATCAATCCATTATGCTTATCAATAATTTTTTTGACAATATCCAGTCCTAAGCCACTGCCTTCACCGATCGGCTTAGTCGTAAAGAAAGGCTGAAAAATACGAGGTAAATTTTCCGAGGGAATTCCACAACCATTATCCATAATCTCTACAGTAATGTAATCAGCTTGCGATCGCACTTGTTTCATCACCACAATGGTCAATTTACCTCGCCCCTGCATCGCATGCAGCGCGTTATGCATTAAGTTCGTCCACACTTGATTCAGTTCATCAGGATAGCAAAGGGTCGGCAGCAGATCGTCCCCATAGTGGCGATGAACTTCAATCCCCCGTTTGAGCTGGTTATAGTAGAGGGTTAATACCGTCTCAATACTATCCGTCACCTGAGCTAAAACAGGTTTGCCACTGTGATCATAGCGGGCATAATTTTTAAGCGCAAATAGAATTTTAGAGGCACGATCGACCGCCAATTGGATCATCGACTGATTCCGCTGCAAGGCTGCTAAATTAAATGCAACTTCTACTACCTGTTCCGGTTTGGGGTGGGTGAGCAGACAGAAAAACGGATCAATTTCATCATCCACACGCATATCCACTAGTAAATCTGCAACATGTCTCGCCTGGATAACAGGATAAGCTTCTAACCGTTGGGTTAAGGTGCGAACCCGTTGCCGCTTCTCCTTGGTTGTAATGGGAGTTTCACCCTGCCGAGACAGTTCCACTAAGCTGAAAAATGCAATTTGCTGTTCTAATGACAAAGTTTGCCAAATTTGTGGCAACTGGGGGAGTGCTTCTTGTAAGGATTGAGACGTGTTATTACTCGCAGCTCGAATTGCACCTAAGGGCGTATTAATTTCATGGGCAATCCCTGCAATGAGCTGTCCCAGTGCTGCCATTTTTTCCGCTTGAATCAATTCTGCTTGGGTGGTTTTCAAATGCTCAATTGTGTTTTGCAATTCCTGCGTTCGCTCACTCACGCGATGTTCTAATTGCAGATTGGCATCCTGTAACTTTTCCCAAGATATCTGCAATTGCTGTTTCATACTCTGAAACGATCGCGCTAGCTCTCCCACTTCATCTTGGCGACGGTGCAAAGGTAGCGGAGTATTCCACTCTCCCTGGGCGATTTGCTGGGTGACTTGATTGAGTTGCAAAATGGGTCGGATTAACCAACGCGTTGTCAAACCACTGACCAACGCCGCGATCGCCGCTGCCCCCAAACATAGCCACAGGGTCTGCTGCCGTTGTCGGTTAATTTCTGCCATAAATTCTGCTTCTGGAACCACCACCACAATCAGCCAACTTAACCCCAAGCGATCGCGCCAAGGTGTAACATTTACGTACTGTTGTTGTCCGGCAACCCTGTTCATAAAGCTCTGAGGCTTTTCCAGTTTAGTCAGATCCCCGACTTGCTGGGGTAGCTGCTGCGCAATGGCACGCACCCAACCATCTTGAGTTTCAGACCCCTTTAACCGTTCTGCCTTACCCTGAAGCGTGCGAAAGGGCAAATCCGGGGTGGAACTGGCTACCAGAAAGCCTGTTGGTTCTCGCGAAGCGGGTTCCAGAATAAAAATTCGTCCCTGGGCACTCACAGATTCCTGTTTCAAAAAATCCCGCAATTGGGTCAAAATCAGATCCGTGCTGATAATTCCCTGCAGTTGTTGATTTTTGCCATATAGCGGATAATTTGCAGTAATTGAAAGCACCCCTGGCTTATCGTTCCAGGCAAAAATCCCACTCCAACTGGGCTTACCAGCTTTTTTGGTATCTATGTACCAACCTTCCTGCAACGGTTGATAATTGGAATTCATGCCCTGCAGTCGAGTGCGATCGCAGTTTTGATTCGTTTCGTAGATCTTAAGTTTTCTCTGGGTGGCTTTGGATTGCTCGTTAATCACCAATTCTCCAGAATCCAGGCGTTCCACCCCAATAAAGTCCTCCTGCGGGGTTCCCCAGCTAATATAACCCACCTCAAATGACTGCATTTGTTTACAGAAATAGCGACCTAGGAGGGTTAAGTCATTGCGATCGATGGCTCGCATTTGCAAAGCATCGGCATTAATTTGATTTAATTTGGGTGGAATCGTAAGGTGACGGCTGAGATGTTGCTGAATCCGATCGCTGGTCTCGGTTTGTAGCCGCAGTGCCAATTTCCGTACCGCTGCTTCTCCTTGCTGTAGGGAAAAATAGCTGGTTAGCCCGACTGCCAATAAAATCTGCACCATAAACGGAATGGTGAGAAAATAGGACAACGATCGAGGAAACCAAGCGCTTAAACGAGAATGAAAGGACATGGAATATTACAAACGAATAGTGTGCGAGCCATCATTTGAGCCATCAGTGCAAATCGGTCAACCTTAAACCCTGGTTCATCATAATCAAAAACGATTCTCTTTGTAGTGGAGTGAGAACAATGCTGAGATGGAAGTGCTGAGATGGAAGTGCTGAGATAGAAGTGCTGAGATAGAACAAGCTTAAATGGAACTCGGTGTGATCCCCAATCCACTTACCACGGTATCCCATCTCAATACGCTTAGCTAACCGCTTTTGCAATCGATGGATCCCCCCTAGTGGATTATCACGCCTGAAATGATGGAGACAAGCTGAGGAAGTCAGGACCCAAGGAGTGACTCTCCCCCCCTCTCCCGCTCCCAACCCTCATCCCTCAAAGCAAGATTGACTAACCACTAGACCCGTATGCAAATTCGTCTGCAAACCTTCACCGTTCACAAATGCTTCGCGCTCACCATTAGCCGAGGTACCACTGCTGAAAGCACCAATCTATTTCTACGGATTGAACAAGATGGCATCGAAGGGTGGGGGGAAGCCTCGCCGTTTTCGATTGGGGAATATAGCCAAACGACGGAGACGATCGCTCGATCGCTGCAAAAAATCACCCCCCTACTGGCTCCCTACAGCCCCCTAGAACGTCAAAAAATCGATCGCATTGTGCAAGAAGTGGGTTTACCCTCAGCCGCCCGCTCTGCCTTGGACTTAGCCCTGCATGACTGGCTGGGCAAAAGTGCCGGACTGCCCCTCTGGCAACTCTGGGGTCTCGATCGCGATCGCATTGTGCCCACCACCGTCACCATTGGCATCAACACGCCCGCTGGAGCCAAACAACGGGTCTACGACTGGCTCGGTAAAGGCACCCTGCAAACCCCTGCCCATAGCATCCAAGCCCTCAAGCTCAAACTCGGGAACCCCGCAGGTATCGAAGCCGACCGAGCCATGGTGCTGGCAGTGCAAGAAGCGGCTCCTGAAATTCGGCACATTAGCATTGATGCCAATGGCGGCTGGACCCTGACCCAAGCGCTGGAAATGGCAGAATGGCTGCACGATCGGGGCATTGCTTACCTCGAACAACCCCTGCCCAAGGGGCATGAAGGGGACTTGCCCGTGCTCTACCAGCGATCGCCCCTGCCCATTTTTGTAGACGAGAGTTGCTTTACCGCTGTGGATATTCCGCCCCTGAGCGATCGGGTGCATGGGATCAACATCAAACTCAACAAATGCGGAGGACTCGCAGAAGCCCTGCGGATGATCCACACCGCCAAAGCGCTGGGACTCAAGGTCATGTTTGGTTGCTACTCCGACAGCGTGTTGATGAACACGGCATTAGCTCACCTATCTCCCTTAGCAGATTATTTGGATCTAGACAGTCACCTCAACTTAGCGGACGATCCATTCCTAGGAGCAACCTTCAGCAATGGCCGCATTCTACCCCCCAGTCAACCGGGGCTGGGCGTGGAGCGACGATCCTCCAGCGATCGCAATTCATCGGATCCATCACAATCTTCAACCCCGAGTTGAGGTAAGATTAATTATGTAGGTTGGCATCTTGTCATCCATTTGGAGAAGCATCCTTTGGAGAAGCATCTGGTGAATTCGTCTCGCAAGTCTACTGTTAAGCCTGGGCGATTACGATCGCGCAACTTTGCCATTGAGCAATTACCAGGTTTAAGTCAAGACCACCTGGCTCGGCTGCAAGCGATCGGCATTACCAGCACCTTCCATCTGTTGCAACAAGCTTGGACAACCATCGGCAAGGAAGATCTCGCCCGTCGGATCTCAATTCATGTGCAATATGTCCATAAATGGGTGGCTTTGGCGGATTTAGCGCGGGTGCCAGCGGTCGGGTGCCAATACTGCGGCTTGCTGCTCCATGCAGGGGTTGCCAAGGTAGAACATCTCGCTGCCTTACCCGTAGGTCAGTTGCACCGACAAATTCTCAAGTTGCAAGTTGCCACCTTCCAACGCCCCGATCGCTGTCCTACCCTGGGAGAAGTAGAGCGCTGGATTCAGCAAGCCAAAAGCCTCCTTCAGACGGAAGCGCATTGATCTCTCCCCACTGCCACCTTCCCCCACTCTTCACTTCCCTGCACCCGCTTAGTGCCTTTCGGGTGAAAAATGGGCATCTTGGGAAGACGAGCCTGCTAGCCAGACGATCGCCTGATTTAGTCTGGATACCAGAACATTCCTTTGATCCCCTCTGGATCTTGAAGAAACCCTAGATTACGATAGAAATCTACCACATGTGGATCCGCAAATAGGGTGATGTTACTAATGTCTTCACCACGTAACTTTTTAATCATAAATTTCATTAACGCCTTGCCTAATCCCTTACTTTGGAAATCAGGATGAACAACGACATCCCAGATGGTGGCATTAAAGGCATGATCTGAAGTGGCTCGGGCAAAGCCAATCATCCGCCGCCGAACCCCTCGCTGTTCCCACATGGAGACCACCAGAAAACTGTGTTGGAGTGCCTTTTTCACCTTGCGGAGCGGACGGCGAGACCAACCCACGGCATCACACAACTCCTCCAGCTCATACAGATCGATCTCCCGATCAGTACTGAAGAAAATGCGGGGTGTGGTGCGATCGCCTGGGGTCTCGATCGCTGTATAGCCCTCTAAGGTGGAAGATTTGGACAGAGAGATGGCATCGGAGGGACTGAATAAGCTTTTCCAAAAACCCATGCGGACGTGCTGGAGATGGTTAACAGTGAAATCAGTACTAGCTAGTATATCTCTCGTGCGATCGGCCGCAGTGATTTATCATGCAGCATCTTTCGATCTACGCAGTATGCTGAACATCAGGATGTGGAATTAACCCGAAGCCTTTCGTTCATCTCGGTTAGGGGATAGTACTCAGTTGAATTAGGGTCAGTTTATCAGTCTCAGTTTATTTCCGTCTCAGTTTATCAGTCTCGATTTTGTAGGTAAGGCGATTCCTGTTATGGCTCTGGGTCTCAAATCTTCTACACTGGAACTTCTGAAGCGCTTCAATCGAGCGTTTCCGCAGTTCTATGAGCAATTTGTCAGCAGCGAAATTCAACTGCAAAACCTGAGACTTGCCTATCAGCTCTATCGCACCCGCCAAGCGGTCATTGAAATCAAATCGGAAGGATCCAAGAGCGCTTTACACTTTGCCTACCGTAACCAATCCTTTCTGCTCAGCGATATTTTCGGGGTTTTAGCGGCCTATGGGTTAACAATCCATAGCCTAAGCCTCTATGGGCAAATCTATCCCCCCATGCTGGTGTTTATCAAGTTGATGGTGTCGCGGGGGGGCAAAGCTTTGACGGATAAAACGGCAGAAAACGTCTGTCGTGCCGTGCGGGAAGCCCTGGCAGGTCGGTTTGAAGTGGAAGAAATGTTGGCGGTGGAATTTAATCTGGATGCGGGGTTGGAACAGGTCGAAACGGAGTTCTATGTCGATCCGGTCTTTCACCTCCCGGCACTGCTGATTGAAGCAGATAACCAACCGGGGCTGTTCTACAAAGTCATGTATGCCATCTGGCAGGAAGATTTGCTGGTGGTGAATGCTAATTTGCTGGTTTGGCGCGGGCGGACTCGCTTAATTCTCTACCTACTGGGACCGAATGAAAGCTTGATTCCTGAATATTTGGGGCAAAAAATTGCAGAAGGGGTGAAACAGCGCCTTCTAGGTCAACGATTCTAGCGATCGCAGCACTTTTGTGACTGATGCGCAGTAAAATGCCCCTATGCCGATTGTTGATGTGACTGGGGTGCCCCACGGATATGACTTAACGCCTGCCACCGCTGAGCCGCTGGTATTGTTTTTTGTGCATGGGTGGATGCTGAGCCGTGTCTACTGGCAACCTGTTTTAGCAGAGCTAACTTCGACCTATCGTTGCCTCACCTACGATCTACGCGGCTTTGGAGAATCAAGACCCTGCACCACCCCCAACGCCTGCTATAGCCTGCAAACCTACGCCCAAGACTTGCTCCATCTGCTCGATCGCCTTTAGATCCACCAAGCTTGGTTAATTGGTCACTCCCTGGGTGGCAGTATTGCACTCTGGGCTGCCGATTTGCGGCACGATCGCATCCAAGGCGTGATTGGAGTCAATATGGGGGGTGGAATTTATATCAAAGAGGAATTTGAACAATTTCGCCGAGCTGGGGAACAGATTCTCCGCTTCAGACCCAACTGGCTGCTGCAAGTCCCTTTCCTAGATTGGGTCTTTGGGCAGACCATGGTGCATCAATCCGTGGGGCGAGTTTGGGGGCAGCAGCGGTTACGGGATGTTGTCCGGGCAGAGTCAGCAGCAGCGCGATCGAGCCTACTCGCTTCTACTACAGAGACAGAAGTGCATCGCCTACCCCAAATTGTGGCGCGAAATTGTGGCGCGCTCATCCCAACCAGTGTACTTCATTGCAGGGAAGCAGGATCGGGTCATGGAACCCAAATATGTTCACCATCTTGCCAGCTTCCACCCTTATTTTTATGGCGACAGCCCAGAGGGTGACAGGTCAGGTTGCAGTGCCAATGTTCTGGAAATTCCCAATTGTGGTCATTTAGCCATGTTAGAGCAGCCTCAGGTCTTAGCTCACCAGATCCGAGCGATCGTTGCCCAGCCGCACCAGCTTCAACTGGGATAAACCGATTTTTCCCTGAAAGAATCTCAAAATTGGGTCCACACAACCGTTATATTAGTCTGGATTTCATATTGTTTTAGGTTCTGTGTTAGGTTCCCTTAGCTGGATGGCACCTTGCTGGATTAGACGATTCTGGATGAGACAGTCTAGAAAGTTGAGTCGGAGGTGTTGAGTCTGGATTACATCGTTGAGGATTGTGCGTGAAGGCATTGTATTGGAGAGATCGGTTCCTAAAACTCAGACATACTCAAGGAACTTACCTACTCGTGTTGGGACTAGGGCTACTCTGTGGGTTAGCCTTCTGGTATCGCCTCGGCAGCACGGGTCTATTGGATGAAACCGAACCCCTATTTGCAGAATCCGCCAGACAGATGACGGTCACAGGCAACTGGATCACACCTTACTTCAATGGGGTGCCCCGCTATGATAAACCCCCGCTGATCTACTGGTTGATGGCGATCGCCTATAAACTTCTGGGTGTCAATGAATGGTCGGCTCGGATCCCTTCAGCCCTCGCAGGCACTGCGCTTGTCTTTTTTGTCACCTATGTCAGTCATGAGTGGATGGCGCGATCGTCCCCGTCGTCTGAAATGACAAGTGTGTCTCATCGTCTCAAAGCCCGCTTAATTCCCAGTCTGCCTGCGGTTGCCCTGATCTTGAATTTGCAAATGATCTTTTTTGCCCGCACGGGCTATTCAGACATGCTGCTGAATTTTTGTTTTGGCGGGGCATTGCTCAGTTTTTTCCTGGGGTATCGCCAGCCCGATCAGCCTGCCATTCAACGGCGCTGGTATCTAGCATTTTGGGGGTTGATGGGATTAGGGGTGTTGACCAAAGGTCCAGTAGGGTTTGTGTTACCCGGTGCGATCGCAGGTCTGTTGGTGTTGCTCACGGGCCAGGGGCGATCGGTCTGGCGAGAAATGCCTTGGCGGACTGGAGTGGGCTTATTTGTGGGTATCACCTTGCCCTGGTATGGCTTAGTCTATCTGCAAAAGGGCACGGAGTTTATCAATAGCTTCTTTGGGTTCCACAATCTGGAACGCTTTACCCAAGTGGTGAATCAGCATAGTGGCCCTTGGTATTACCACTTCGTTATGGTGTTAGCAGGATTTTTTCCCTGGTCTCTCGCCCTCCCCGCTGCGATCGCCACCGTCATCTGGGATAACATTCAGCAACCCCCTTGGCAAATGCTGCCGGATTCCCAGTCTTTAGCAGAGCATCGCAATCGTCAGTTAGGGCTGTTTGCCTTGATCTGGTTTGCCGTCGTCCTGATCTTTTTTTCGATCGCTCAGACGAAATATATTACCTACAGCTTACCTGCCATTCCAGCGGCGGCTCTCCTAGTCGGACTGTGGTGGAGTCGGCAAAGCAATCTGAAACAACGCGCTGCCCAAGACCAATTAGCTGAGGATTGGAACCCGCAAGTCCTCCTGTGGGAACGCTTTTGGCGCTGGTTCACGATCGGGTTAACGATTCTTTTTTGTCTGGCACTGGCGATCGCGGCACGGTATTCTCCCATGTGGTTGGATGATGATCCCTCCATGCCAAATCTGGTGTTACGGTTTTGGGCGTTACAGCTACCGCGCATCGGATTGGTGATCTGGTTAGGGGCAGCGATCGCCTGTGTGCTGCTTGGTCTGTTGCGGCTCAGTCACCATGTTTGGCAAGTCAATCTCGTTGCATTTTCTCTCTTTGTCCTCTTGTTTGTGTTGCCTAGCTTGACGGCGATCGATACAGAACGGCAGCTCCCGTTGCGGCAAATTGCAGCGATGACGGTAAAAGCTAGACAGGCAAATGAACCCTTAGTGATGGCGGTCAATACCTTTGAAAAGCCATCTTTGGTGTTCTATACCCAGCAAAATTTTGAATTTATCAACCGCGCTGCCCGCATTCCTGCTTACCTCGCTGCCCAGAAGGTCTCGTCTTTGCTGATGGTCACCACTGAAGATACGCTGGAAGAAGCCAAAATTCAGCCCGATCGCTACCAAATGCTGGCGGAAGCCGGAATTTATGAGTTGATTCGGTTTTCCAAGGTTCCCCAGAATCAAGTGCTCCAGGAGCAAATGCCATGAAACATCAAGCCATGGAAGTCAGCCAAGGAGTCTTGAAACGGCTGTCACACCCTATCCCAAATGCGGTCCTATGGATTCTGGGTTTAGGATTTCTGCTGCGAATGGCGATCGCGGTCTGGTTACCGCCCGGTTTTGATGAAGCTTATTACTACCTCTATACCCAACACCCCGACCTCAGCTTCTTTGACCATCCCCCACTGGTTGCAATCTCAACGGCGGTGGGTCTGTGGTTGAGTGGGGAACAGGTGACTCCCTTGACGATTCGTCTTGGGGCTTTGCTGCTGCATACGGCAACGTTATATCTTCTCTATCTCACCGGGAAACGGCTTTTTTCAGAAGCGGCGGGTCGGTTGACGTTAGTTTTTGCCACGATCGCTCCCATCTGTTTAGTGGCCTTTGGGGTGATGACCTTACCGGATGCCCCACTGATGTTTTTCTGGACGGCGACTCTTTGGGGTGCAGCGGAAGAATTTTTTCCTCAGCGATCGCAGCCCTACCGTCCCACCTATCGACTGGCAATTTTAGGGATTTTGATCGGTCTCGCTTGCATTAGCAAATACCATGGGTTCCTCCTAGGCGTGGGCTTAGTGGGCTTTTGCCTGACCAGTGCAGACCATCGCAAAGCGCTGGGGTCTCCCTGGGCATGGATCAGTTTTGCCCTTTGGTTCCTCATCCTCTATCCCGTTTTGTATTGGAATGCCCAACATGACTGGATTTCCTTCACCTTCCAAGCGGGGCGTGGGGTTCCTGCCAGCCAATTTAGCTTCGATCGCCTATTCAGTACCTGGGGGCAAACGGTTTTGTACCTCTTTCCGACGATCGGGTTGCCACTTTGGTGGGTGAGTCTGCGGGTGCTAATTGCCCAATTACTCTCGCCCTGGGTGCAACGCCTGCGAGATAGCCATCGCGATCTACGGTTGAAGCAGCGGTTGGTGCTCTGGCTGTCGGCTCCTGTGTTTTTGCTGTTCACGGCGATCGGTGGTTATCGCCAGGTATTACCCACTTGGACTTTACCCGGTCTGTTTATTGCACTCCTACTCCTCGGGCAAAAAGCAGCCGTCTGGCAACAGCGATCGCCCAAAACGGTGCAGCGATGGTGGCAAGGCAGCGCGATCGTCATTACAAGCCTATTGCTCATGGCTCTGTCCCATGTTGCCTTTGGAACCTTGCAGCGTCCGAGTCAGACAGCCTTATTGGGTGGTTTGATCCCCATTCAACAAGATGCGTCCATTCAACTGGTGGATATTCAGCAATTGCGCGATCGCGTTTCCCAGTCCCCGTCGCTGATGCAGACCTTGAAACAGTCAGATTTTGTCTTCAGCAACCGCTTCCACCTGGCGGGGCATATTGCCATGGCGCTCACACCCCTGCATCCCACCCCAGTCACTTGTTTTGACAAGCGAGACATGCGCGGCTTTTCCTATTGGTCCCAGGCAACAGATTGGCTAGGCAAAGACGGGCTTTACTTGACTTCCCAGCAATTCCAAACCCGAGAAGATTCCGCTGCCGAATACCGTCCTTACTTCAAAACCTTCACCAAGTTGGCAGAATTGCCCCTCTATCGGGGTGGGGTAGAAGTCGATCGCTTTCATGTCTACCTAGGCCAGCAAATGCTCCAACCCTTCCCCAGACCGATCGAAGGTAGCCGAGGGGCTTGATCTCTCTTAATCTGAGGTTCTGAGTGATCGGAGGGCTAAACGGCTGTTTCTGAGGTGTACAAAAGTTCACCATGCCCTATGACATACTTCAGGGGGATCTTAGGATTATTGATGTCTTTTCCCCCGCTGCTATACCATTTTTCCTCCCAGCGAGTGTAGAAATCCTCTAGCGCAGATGGCTTCATCCTATAGATCGACAACAGACAGATCCCTCGGTAAACAGCAAAGATCCAATCCACCTGTCGATATTTCTCAATAATCCGAGGATTAATGTGGTGATGAGTTGAAAAGCTCTTGGTGAGTGCGATGTTGACGGATTTCAATTCAAACTCGTTACCTTGCGCATCTTTTGCATCATTTCCCTCTCGCCCTGGTAAAAGTTCCAGCCCAGTGACGAGAAGAACTTGTAGAATCTTGCCACCGTTATCTTGAAAAATATCATTGATGCCGTGCTGGGAGGCGAGGGCTTGATACTGCTGAATGTAGGGAAATAGGTCATCAAGAATGGCTTTATCGGGGTGAGGGGTCATTCTCTAGGTCTTCCTTCAGCAGTTCAGTGACATCAACTTCTAGAGCGATCGCAAGGCGTTCCATATTATCGATTGAGATATTCCGCTCCCCACGTTCCACAGAACCGACATAGGTGCGGTGAAGACCTGCCAAATCAGCAAGTGCTTCCTGTGAAAGTCCTCTCATTTGACGGATCTGCCGCAACTTTTTCGCAAAAATGTTTCTAGCTTGAAGTGACACAATCACATACAAGTTGACCTAGCCATCTATAATTGAGGAATGATGACTATACGTCTACAGACTATAAGTAGCTTTTCACAGCAGACACTCCTTAGACCCAATGAATGTTTCTGTAAGTCTCGATCGCATTGATTCTGCACCCGTCTATCAAACGGGATTAGGGGCTGCTTTTTTGGGGGATTCCCTGGATCTCTTGCAGCAACTTCCAGATAACAGCATCAACCTCGTTCTCACGAGTCCGCCCTTTGCACTTCAGCGGGAGAAAGAATACGGAAACCAGGATCAAAATCAGTACGTGACTTGGTTGGCAGAATTTGCCTCAGTGGTCTATCAGAAATTGCGGGATGATGGCAGTTTTGTGCTGGACTTAGGAGGCGCTTATGAAAAGGGTAAACCAGTCCGCAGTCTGTATAACTTTAGGATCCCGATTCATTTTTGCGACACAATAGGTTTTTTTCTTGCGGAAGATTTTTATTGGTTTAATCCTTCTAAATTGCCTAGCCCGATTGAGTGGGTCAACAAGCGCAAGATTAGAGCGAAGGATGCTGTGAACACCGTGTGGTGGTTTAGCAAATCAGAATTTCCCAAGTCAGATGTGAGCCAGGTCTTGACTGAATATAGCGATCGCATGAAAAAACTACTTGAGGATCCAGAGAAATTCTACACACCTAGGAAACGCCCTTCTGGACATAGCATTAGCGGGGGCTTTAGCAAAGATAATGGCGGTGCCATTCCATCCAATCTTTTGCAGATCCCAAATTCTGATTCCAATAGCCAATATCTCAGAGGGTGCAAAGCTTTGGGGCTGAAGGCACACCCAGCACGCTTTCCCAGCAAACTGCCAGAATTTTTCATCCGGTTTCTAACGGAGCCAGGAGACCTCGTGGTTGATATCTTTGCAGGTTCCAATACAACAGGGTTTGTTGCAGAACAAGAAGGGCGGCGTTGGCTCGCATTTGAAAATGACTTACCGTATCTGGCAACCTCTTCTTTCCGTTTCATGCCAGAGGATTCGACAGAAGACATGCTACAGATGGCATATCAAAGTGCTCTAGCAGGTGATGCAGTTGATATGCAACCAGCAGTTAGACAATTAAAACTGTTGGAAAATGCTAGCCAAGATCCAGTAACCCTTCCATAACGGCTCATGCGATCGCAGCTTTCAGGGCTAGAGTCCGATTCTCAGAAAATTTATTGACCCAGAAAAATATACAGTTAGAGTACGATCGTGCATCTCACGACGACCTGCTATTCACGAACACCAGCTATGACTGCCAGTAACGACACGATTTTTGGAAAAATTATCCGGCGCGAAATTCCAGCCGACATCATCTACGAAGACAATCTCTGTCTCGCCTTTCGGGATATTGCCCCCCAAGCACCCGTGCATTTTCTCGTGATTCCCAAACAGCCGATCGCCAAGCTTGCCGATGCAGAATCCCAAGATCACGCCCTGATGGGACACCTGCTGCTCACCGCTAAACGGGTGGCTGCCCAGGAAGGTCTGAGCAATGGCTATCGCGTGGTGATTAACTGTGGTGACGATGGCGGACAAACCGTGTATCATCTGCATCTGCATATATTGGGCGGGCGATCGCTCGCTTGGCCCCCCGGTTGAGGTTTTCATGTATACGCGTCCCCTTGCTCGGCTCATTGAACACTTTCAGCACTTGCCCGGAGTTGGGCCCAAAACGGCTCAACGACTGGCACTCCATATCCTCAAGCGACCCGAAGAAGAAGTGGCAGCCCTGGCCCAAGCCCTCTTGGAAGCCAAGCAACAGGTGGGATATTGCTCAGTCTGTGGTCATCTTTCGGCTGAGCCAATCTGTGAAATTTGTAGCTCACCCAAACGGGATGACAGCTTAATCTGTGTCGTTCAAGACTCTCGCGATTTGATCGCCCTGGAAAAAACAAGGGAGTACAAGGGCAAATACCACGTTCTGGGGGGTCTCATTTCTCCCATTGATGGCATTGGACCAGAACAGTTGAACATCCAGTCCCTCATTCGGCGTGTTAGTCAACAATCTGTGCAGGAAGTGATCATGGCGATTAGTCCCAGTGTGGAAGGCGAAACGACGACCCTCTATGTGGCGCATCTTCTCAAACCCTTTACCAAAGTGACGCGTATCGCCGTTGGTTTACCCATGGGGGGGGATTTGGAGTATGCGGACGAAGTAACGCTCGCCCGAGCCTTAGAGGGTCGTCGTGAATTGGATTGAGTGTCGCGTTTGGTCGAACTCCTATTACTTCAGCTTCTGCTTGATGAAGGCGAGAATTTGCGCTTGTTGTTTCTTCAGCGCTTCCACTTCGGCAGTCAACTTCGCCACCTGCACTTTCAAGGCAGTCACCTCAGCACTGGAATCTCCACCACTGGCGGGAGCAGCAGCAGCAGGCGTGGGGGCAGCCACAGGTGCAGGACGACGCTTCGCCTTGCTCATGGCGATTTTGATCGCCTCAATTAACTGTTTTTGGTCAAAGGGCTTCTGGACAAATTCAAAATACTCAAACGGTTCTGATAGCTTTTCTGTCACCTCTTCTTTCCGCCCAGACATCAGGACGAGGGGAATGGTTTGGAGTTCTGCCTGTGCTTGGATCTGCTGATAGACTTCCCAACCGCTCATGCGGGGCAGGAGAAAATCTAACATAATCAAGGTGGGGCGCTCTTGCCGGATCAAGTTAATCCCCTGCACCCCATCCTTCGCTTCCAGAACGTCGAAGTTTCCCTTGGGCAACATGTCCCGCACCATATTGCGGATCACGGCGCTGTCATCAATGACTACTACTTTATGACTGGCCACAACTAAACTCCTCTGAGGCTGATTGCGATCGAATGAGCAAAGAATGGGGTTTCAAGTGATGTAACTGTCTCATTCAAGGTGAGATAAGCCCCTGACAGATAGGCTTCTGGCAGATGAATCCCAATGGTATTGACAGTCTTGAAACCTGTGTCAAGACTCTTGCGGCATCCTGACACATTTTAGCTTTCCCTGGCTACCCTAGCAGCGACCTGGTTTTGAGTATTATAGTGATTTTGTTCGCACCCGGATTCTAAACACGAATTGTGTCTAAAATTATTTTGCGTCCAACACTATTTTGTCAGACGCGCTCTGGTTTGTCAGACGCTATTGTGCCCCGCTTATTGTGCCTAACGCTTATTGTGCCAAATGTTATGGCTGTCAAAACGAATTCTAACCAATCTCCCGATCGCAAGGCTCAACAACGGGCAGAGATTGCTGCAATGCCAGATTGGTTAAGGCGCTCCATTGGGAAAGCCAGCGAAATCTCCCAAGTGCAGCAAATTATTAAACAACGCAATATTCACACGATTTGCGAGGAGGGGCGTTGTCCCAATCGGGCAGAATGCTATGCCCAAGGGACAGCAACTTTTTTATTGATGGGCCCTACCTGCACCCGCACCTGTGGATTTTGCCAGGTGGATAAGGGGCATGCACCCATGCCATTGGATCCAGATGAACCGACGAAGGTGGCTGAATCCGTTCAGCTTTTGGGACTGCACTATGTGGTGTTGACGGCGGTGGCACGGGATGATTTACCCGATGGTGGGGCAGGGTGGTTTGTGCAAACAATGGTGGCAATTCGGCAGTTGAATCCTGGGACGCAGATTGAAGTGTTAACTCCAGATTTTTGGGGTGGGCGGCAGGATGAGGTGTCTCCAGCGGAATTACAAGCCCAACGCGTCCAACAGGTGGTGGCAGCCGAGCCAGCTTGCTATAACCACAATCTTGAAACGGTTGCGCGTTTGCAGGGGATGGTGCGGCGTGGGGCTAAATACGATCGCACCTTACAAGTTCTCAAGCTGGTCAAGGAATTTAACCCCTCCATTCCAACAAAATCTGGTTTGATGCTGGGGCATGGGGAAACGGAAGCAGAAGTGATTCAAACCCTGAAAGATTTGCGGGCTGTGAATTGCGATCGCGTGACGCTGGGGCAATATATGCGACCTTCGCTAGATCACCTGCCTGTCCAGAAATATTGGCATCCAGATGAATTTGACCATCTGGGGGCGATCGCCCATGACCTAGGCTTTTCCCATGTGCGATCGGGCCCTTTGGTGCGGAGTTCCTACCATGCAGGTGAGGAGGTCTGAAGCCAGTACAGGGTTGACTCACATTTCAGGATGACTCACATTTCAGGAGGTTGTTATGGTTCCCCAGGTACAAGTTCCAGCAACTGAAGCAATCGCTCCGATCGTTCCGCCCAACCCGATGGAGACTGAGGCGGCAACTGAAGCGACGATCGAAACCTTTGCGGATCCTGCTCCAAATCCTGAGACCGACGAAGTTTTTTACCCCGATTGCGATGGTCAACCCTTGGCAAATAATACTGAGCAGTTTGAAATCATCATGAATATCAAGGGCAACCTCGATCTGTTGTTTGCCCAGGATCCCAATGTTCTTGTGGCTGGCGATCTCTTTTGGTATCCGATCGAAGGGAATCCTACGATCAAATATGCACCAGATATCCTCGTGGCGCTGGGACGACCCAAAGCAAGACGGTATTCCTACAAGCAATGGACCGAAAATAACCAACCGCCTCAAGTGGTGTTTGAAATTCTGTCACCGGGCAACTCCCGCAAGGAGATGGATCGCAAATTGCTGTTCTATGATCGCTACGGGGTAGAGGAATACTACATCTATAATCCCGCGAACCACAAACTCTCCGTCTGGCTACGGGGGGATTATGGACTCGATCTTGTCAGTTTTCCAGGGGAGTGGGTGAGTCCACGTTTGGGGATTCGCTTTGATATGGCCCAACCCGAGTTAGCGATCTTCCACCCTGATGGGCAGCCTTTCCTGAGCTTTATGGAACTGTGCCATCAAACGGATGAAATCCAAAAGCAGTTAGAAGAAGAGCAACATCGTGCTGAACTGGCCCAGCAGCAGTTAGAAGAAGAGCGACACCGTGCTGAACTGGTCCAACAACGGGCTGAACGATTAGCAGAACAATTACGATCGCTAGGTCTCGATCCGGATGCCTTGTGATGAGATGCCTTGTGATGAGATGCCTTGTGATTGTGATGACCTAGGTTCATACCCGTTGTGGCACAGGTGGTTGTGCATAGAAGTTCTGCATAGGTGTGATCGGCGATGAGCTACATGCTTGCAGCTAGACATGAGGGGCTTGGTGTCACAATCCCATCAAGCCCTTATTTCCAGGTACGCCAGTTATCTTATCCAAGTAGGTTCCTATGTTTTGTAAGCCAATCCTTGGGCGATCGCTGTTGATTGCTAGTTTTGTCCTTAGCTTCGGGTTTGGCATCAGTTATCACCCTCCATTCACGGCTCAGGTCACCGCTGCTGAGATCCCTGCTAATCCGACGACTCCAGTTCCTAACACTCCAGAAAGTTTGCCGCCGATCGCGGGCGATCGGGCGACCCAAGCAACGCTCAAGAAATTGACAGGCACCTGGGCATTAGAAAGTATTGTTCCACCTGGGGCAGAGAGTAATCTTCCCCAACCCAATGTGCTGTTCATTTTTACGCCAGATGGACAGCTCACGTTTATGATCGAACAGTCGAGGGGTGCGGAAAACTACTTTGAGGGTTACCGGGTGGACTATCGGGTTTATCCCCACGTCAACCCTCAGGGTATGGATGTGACCATCTCTACCGATCCGCGCAAGTTTCAAACCATTTTTGAGTTTCTCAGAGGCGATCGGCTTTGGCTGGAATGGCTGGATGTGGTTCCCGGTCAGGCTCGTCCCACCCAGTTTAAGAGACCGCTTCTGTTTAAAAAAATCTCGGATTCTACCCAAATGCCTGCCAATCTCAAATTATTTACTGGGGACGATCGGCTGCC
>JAYKGX010000495.1:0-7993 GCA_035285565.1 Synechococcales cyanobacterium | reverse complement strand
TGCTCGATCCCTTAGCGCGCACCAAAGACCTCAGCGATCGCATGGCAGCCGGACAATTAGCCAGTCGTAATCGCAACAATCACCGCATTCAAATTCGGATTTTAGGGCGATCGCAGTTGGAATTGGGAGACGAAATTCAGACCCAGGATGTCAGTGATACGTTGGTGAATGGCAAAGGCTACGTGCGATCGTTGCGGCATCGCTTGAGTTCCACCTTGGGGTTTGTGACGGATGTGGAGATTGCCGTGGGAGATAGCCCATGAGTCAAATCATTCAATTGATTCAACGCATGATTCAGCAGGAATTAGCCCAGCAACGCACCAGCCTATTGGGGGTGATTACGCAGATTTTTCCCCATACGGCAGCAGATGATGACCATAACTATGAAGCAACCGTACGCCTGAAACATGAAGACTTAGAACTGCCCAAAGTCCCGATCGCAGTGACACAGATGGGGCTGGCAGGGTCTCCCAAGGTGGGCGATTTGGTTCTGGTGCAATTTATTAATGGGGATCTAAATCAACCTGTGATTACTGGACGGTTCTACCATGCCGATCAACCTCCACCGCTCCACAATGCAGGCGATATGTTGTACGAGCATGAAGATAGTAATGGCAAGTTTAATCAACTTCGGTTTAATGCGGATGGCACTATTTATCTACAGAAAGAAGTCACGAAGCGAGAAGATAACAGTGAAGCTAAAACAAGTATTAAGATTGATGGCAGTAGTGGGGACTTAGAGATCAAAGCTGGAGAAATTACGATTACAATTACAAATGATACGGACATTAAGATTGTTGCCAGTGGCAAGCCGATCGAAGTGACCTGCGATACATTCAAAGTCACCTGTGATGGGGGTGGAACGATCGCGGGTGATTTAAAAGTAGACGGTAATGTGAATGTGAATGGAGATTTGAAAGTCTCGGGTGCAGCCGGAAGCACAACCATTAGTGGTAATGAGATCACGGGGGCATAATGGGCGATATTACTTTAAAAGGACGCTTAAATTTAAAAGGCAACCTGACCCTCAAGGATAAGGTCAAAATCGGCAGCCAGGAAGCTTTGGTCGAAGTGATTGCGCCTGCCGATGCGCCTCAAGGAAATAGTGCGCCCCCAGTGATCATTCCACCCCCTCCCGCTGGTCCGAGTGATCCAGCTCCCACGGTTTGGATCATCAATAGTTTTAATAAAACCGTCAAAGCCAAGACCAAGCCGATCGTTGCCCTGGGTATGGTCATGCAAGGAAATACACCGACTTGGCCCGGAATCATGATGCCGAGTCAGGGGAATACAGGACCGGTCACGATTAATTTTATCCCGATTAACGTGGTAAATGATCAGGCCACCATTTTACCTTCGGGTGGCACAGCAACCTTTACGAGTAGCGGGCAGGTGTAATGATGGCAGCACTCACCCTCGAAATTCTAGAACCCCTTCACCAAGCGAATATCGTAGGGACTGCAGCGGCTACGGTTCGGCTACGCGGACGATCGATCGCGCCTCCCCCGGTGCCCCTCTTTTATACCTGGTATACGATGCCTGTGGCGACCACGGCTGGCGATGGGGCCTTGAATGCAGCGGCGGATAATCCTCTAGACTTTACGAAGCCCCTGGCGGTTGGTTCCTATGCCATTACCTTTAGCGCTAAGGATCGCCCTGGAATAGCCCTCGATCAGATTAAGGCAGTGGTTCATGCAGGATTTGCAGGGGGTGCAGAAAAACCAGGCATTGAGAAACCCTGTGTGATTCATGTTTTGCAAGCAGGGATGTTGGCTCCTGATCCAGCCGCTGCAAATGTCGCGATCGCTCGGAACAATGTCATCTTAAAGGCGAAAGCCCCGATTTTGTGGAATGATGCTGAGTATAAAAAAATCAATGCGATCCAATATCGTTGGAAATGGGATCCCGTGGGCAATCCTCCCAATCGGCTGAAGTTGGATCAAGTCATCTCGTTCCCGCAGTTAACCTTTAATGTCAAAGATCCCAATGCAGCCAATCAGCCTTCTGTGACCTATCAAGCCAATTTACAAAACCAGCTTAGTCCCGGTGCTTATACTTTAACATTGCGAGTTGAGAATGCTAAAAATACGACGATCGGACATGAAGTTTCAAAAGCTGTTACGCTGAGTTAATCCAATGATGAATGAATTTGATAATAAGTGAATTAAGGAGGTGATGATTGTATGGCGATCGAACGAGAACAACTCTTTGGAGTGGATTTACAACTGGGCGATCGGGTTGGAGGGTTGGATTTGGTACCCGATCGGCGGGAAGATTTGGATCTGGCGATCGGCATCGAAAATATCACGCAAGCTTTAACGTTGCGCCTGTTAGTCCGGCAAGGAGAATTAGCCAGATTAGGTTATCCCAGCTACGGTTCCCGGCTCCATGAGTTGATTGGTGAACCGAATCATACGAGAACCCATTTAAAATTGATGGCCTATGCCCGAAAAGCGATCGAACAAGATCCCCGCGTGGTGAAAGTGCAGGAGGTGCGAGCACAAGTGTTGCCTGGTGAACGAGATACGGTGCGATTATTGATGGAAATTCAAGTGGTGGATCTTAGTAGTCCGCTGCCGTTGACCTTTGATTTTAAACTTTAGAAAATTTAGTAGGTTGCAAAGTGGGTTGAGATACTAAATTCGATCCCCCTAGCCCCCTTAATAAGGGGGAACCGAGCCGAATAAGGGGACGATCCGATCCCCCTAGCCCCCTTAATAAGGGGGAACCGAGCCGAATAAGGGGACGATCCGATCCCCCTAGCCCCCTTAATAAGGGGGAACCGAGCCGAAACCAATGCCAAAACTAGTGTTTGAAGATTTCTAGAGGGTGAAATGATAGATCCCGGTCGTCCCTTTTCCGAAGCCCATTCCTATGTTGATCTGATCCAGTCCCTCGAAGAACAGATCCGTTCCGGGGTGCAACAGGTCGATCAGCAGCGCTTTATCTTTAAAAAATCCGAATCGAGCTATGCCCTCAGTCGGACGATCGAGGCAATTACCCGCGTGACGGGCATGGTGACTGGGAATGGGACGGTTTTTGAAGCAGGTGTGGATTTTGAATTTCGCAATAATCGCATTATCTGGCAGGTAAATGCGAGCCAGTTTCCTGATGAAGGTACTTGGTTTCAGGTGCTCTATACCTATCGAGATCGCCCCACGGGTCTCAATGATTTCTCGCCGGGGAGTGTGACGGGTACGTTGGTGCGGACGATCGCTCTGCAATTGAAACTCCTGTATGAACAGATGGATGAAGCCTATCGGCGGGGGTTTATTGATACGGCATCGGGAACGGCTCTAGATAATGTAGTTGCAGTGCTCGGCATTACTCGCAATTTGGCGAAATCGGCTAGAGGGGCTGTGAGCTTTACGCGGAAAGATATTCGGCGATCGGTGACTATTCGGAAAAATACCAAACTGGCAACGGAATCTGGCATTACATTTATTACCACCGAAGAAGTGACGATCGCTGCAGGGGATACTGGATCACAGGTCAGAATTCCCATCATGGCAGAGCAGCCTGGGATTAAAGGGAATGTACCTGCTAATACGATCGTCATCATGCCTACGCCCCCTTCGGGATTGGGAAGTGCAACAGTTACCAACCCAGAAGTATTACAAGAAGGACAAGAACAGGAACTCGATGAGCAACTGCGAGAACGCGCTAAGTTTCGCCTAGAGCGATCGGGAAATGCAACACTGAACGCGATTAAATTTGCCATCTTAGAAAAGGTGGATGGGGTACAAGGGGTGCAAGTCATGGATTACAGTACCGATCCAGCAATTCCCCTGGGAGAAGTCCGGGTCAGCTATTCCGGCAATGCCAATCTCAATCGGGTGCAGGAGATTATCAATGAAACGCGGGCAGCGGGAATTTTAGCCCAGGTCAGCCGGATTACAACCCTCCTGATTTCCGGACGATTCTATGTCATTTCAGATGGCAGCAGTGCGGAGGGTGGGGGTCTCTTCCGTCAAAAAGTGATTGACGCGTTAAAAGAATTGGCGATCGCGGAGCCGCTGTCCCTACGACGGTTAAATGCCCTTGCCTATGGAATTCCTGGGTTAGCAGAAGTGGCTGAGGCGCAATTAATGCACAATCGCAGCATTCCCCCCGTTGCGGTGACCGATCCCTTCCTGACGCAAGCCATGGAGCAACTCCGTCCAGATGAACAAAATCTCCAGGTGATTGTGCTGAATGCCATGACGCTGACGGCAGCTCGGAATAATAAAACCATTCGCCTCACGCTTCAAGTGGGTAGACAAAAGACAACTCCACCCCTCTTTGAACCGGGCAATTTTAAAACCTGGGCGATCGCAGTGAACGTCATGCTCAAAGCCAAGCTGCGCACTCAACCGGATGATCCGGCAGAAACTGTGGCAGTCCTGACCCCGATGGCAACTTTTACGAATGCTGCAACGGCAACCGTTGTGATTAATGATGCAGATTTCTTGGCAAATGCAACCCGTCCGACAGGCTACCGCCCTGCGGATCATGATCCCAATAATGTGGAGGTGATGTTATCGGTTCCAGCTTATTCTGGCTTAGGCACTGCAAAAACAACTGTCACGCTGAATCCACCACCCTAATGGCGATTTTGGATTTTGGATTTTGGATTTTGGATTCAGAAAATTTCATTGAAACCCTTTATGTGTTTTTGATCCGCTCATGTCATTTAAAACTAACGAGTTAATTGATCTGTTCCCTGATGCCTATGCAGCAAGTGATCCGGAATCCTTGCTGTATAAGGTGTTGGATGCGATCGCGGCGGAACTGATGACGGCGGATGAGGCGGTGAAGTGGCTGCTGAAGTCACATTGGGTGAATTATGCGGAGGGTAAGGCGCTGGATGGGTTGGCGGCTCTGTATGGGGTGACGCGGCGGCAGTTGCGGGATGGCACGTTAGAACCGGATTCTGCTTTTCGGTTGCGGTTGAAATCCGTGGTGGATCTCTTTGTTGGTGGCGGAACGGTGGAAGCCATTAAGGGAGCGGTGCGATCGGCGCTGGGACTCCCCTATAACCTCGATCGCCTCAATTTATCGGATACTTTTAAGGACTTACGCGATGACTTAGACAATTTGGTGCGGGTGGTGGAGTTTTCGCCTACGGTGGATTCCATTATCGGTAACGTGACGCAGGAGGTCGATCGGGCTACCCAGTTAATGCTGGAGGTGAATGCAGAATCCGTTCAGGAAACCAAACCCCAGATTCTGTGGAAATTTACTCAGGGTAGTGGTCGCAATTTGAGTTTGACTCGCTTGGATAGTAATCAAGGGGTGCGATCGCAGGAGTCACTCATAATTCCGTCGAATTCGACTCTAGTGTTATCGATAGAGACCGACAATAGTTTTAGCGCTGTTTTGAATGGACAGGAAATTGCCGATCAGTTTACGAATTTAGATGGTAGCCGTCCAGCTCGTTTACCGACCATTCCCCGCGCCCGCAGTCAGTGGCAGTTTCGCGCCCAAAGTGGTCTCTACGATTTAACTCAATTTGATCTGGAAGAAAGTTTTGATTTACCCCAATTTACAGTGGAATTTCTCTGGATTCGCTATCAACCACTGACCTTTGAGGTTTATGTTCCCTATTTCTTTGAAGAGGTGGTGCAGGCATTAGAAAAACGCTATAACTATCCGCGTCGGTTGTTGGAATTTCAGGGCTTGCCGCGTGAATTGATCCAAACCGTGGTCAACCAAACAAAGGCGGCGGGGGTGCAAGGGAGTGTGCAGTTTTCGCTCAATTGGTTTGAAACCCATGATCAGGCGGATGGATTGCGCATGGTTGGGCAACATCGCACGAGCGAAAATTTGAATGCACGAGATTCCTTTGATATTGGTAGTTTCAATCGAATTGTGGAACCCCACGCCATGGGGGAAACGTTTATCATTGGTGCTGTCTTTGATGTTTCTACTTTTGATACGAATTATGGATTTCAGTGATTTGATTTTGGATTTTGGATTTTGGATTTTGGATTTTGACGGAGTGTGATTTGAGGATATTGATGATTTTAATGTTGATGGTTGTAAGAAGTTGTTAGGAGGTGTTGGTGTATGCAAGAACAAATTGATATGCGGGGAGAGATGATGCTCTATCTGAGCGATCGCCAGGGCAATATTATTCACAGGCAGTCGAACAAAAATCGGATTGTCAAAACAGGTCGCCGCTTGGTGGCTGAGTTATTTGCTGGGGTCACAGGTACGCCGCCTGCTAAGGTGACTCATATGGGCATTGGCACCGGAGAAGCTGCTGCGACTGATGAACAGGCTCAACTGGTTGCCCCTCGGGAACCTAGAAAGGCGATCGCCACGCCGCAGTATGAAGAATTTAATGAGCCTGTAACTGGAGGGGGTGTGATTCGACGAATTAAGGTCAAACTGTCCACAGAATTTGATTTCAATGAGGGCAATGGCAATGAACCTTTACGGGAAGCAGGAATTTTTAATGCGGCAACGGGTGGAGTGATGTACAATCGCGTCACTTTTCAACCTGTTACTAAAACAGATGCGTTTAAACTGACACTACTATGGGAAATCATTTTCTAGTCCTCCCTCCACTCGTCATAGCATTGCATTCCGATTCCCCTACATCTCCCTAAATAAAAGGGACTTCAAATCAATTTATACCCAATCAACTCATCATTAACTCGATAACTAGGAGATTACTATGCCCCTCGTCCCTGAAGCCCCGTTCCCAAAAGAAAAAGGTCAACCTCTGCGATCGCGAGATTGGAACCAATTGGTGACGGAAGTACAACGCTTAGATACTGATAAAGTGAATAAGCTGATTGGTGATTCCATCAAAGGACCACTGACGATCGACAGCAGTTTGGGAATTGGAGTGACCGTGCCCAAAGCCCCACTCCATCTGGCAGGGATGAATTGGGATGTCAACACGAGTGAAGGAGATTTGCGGATTGGTAGTGATACCCATCGCTTAAAAATTGGCGTTGCGATCGCTGGCGGCGGCGCCGGAGATGTGCGGATTCGAGCCATGGGTGGCACCAATCGTCTGATGCTGGGCAGCAATACGGAGGATTTACTCACGATCCAAAATGGGGCGATCGCAGTAAATGCCGCTTTGGGGGTTGCCAACAATCAGGCGCTGAGTTTTGGGGCCCAAGTGCGGCAGATGATTAATCTGTGGAATGCAGATTACGGCATTGGCGTTCAGGCAAATACACAGTATTTCCGCACTGCTAGTAACTTTGCTTGGTTTAGAGGCGGTAGTCACAGCGATGCAGCCATCACAACAGGATCCGGGGGCACGCTGCAAATGTGTATTACTGGAACCGATCGGGTGGGCATTAATACGAATAATCCTCAAGGTCGCTTGCATGTTGCTAGTGCTGATTGGAACAGCAATTCCTTACGCATTTCTGGGTTGGCGGGCAATGTCGTAGGTCCCAGTTTGGATTTAGATGCAACGGCTGCTTCTGGAGGCAGGCATTACTCAATTATCTCTACAGGGGTCAATGCTAGCCCCGGTGCAGGCTGTTTTAGCGTTTATGATAATGCGGGAGTCTATCGCTTGGTGATTAATGCCAATGGGAATGTGGGAATTGGCACAACGTCTCCTGATGCGAAGTTAGATGTAAGTGGCGCGATTCATGCTGGAGGATCGGATATCTACTTTACTGAAACGACCCATACTCATACTGGAATTGGGAATGCTACAGGATACGCTGCGATCGAAAATGCTGCTAATTACGGCGCTTTGATGATTTTAGGACGTAGTGTCGGTAATCCAATGAGACGAATCGTGGGGCTTTGGGATGAGCTAAATGTCCATGGAAATCTCAAAGTTCGTTCGGGACAGGAAAGAATTGAGTTTGGTGTGGGTTCGGGTCCCTATGGGGGGGATGGGATTCGGGGTTATCCCAACCTATGGCTAGATGCCCAGAGTCGTGTTTTCATTAAAGCAGGTTTCGGAACCAGTGCTATGGATGTTGCCGAACGTTTTAAGGCATTCCAGATTTTAGAGTTGGGCGAGGTGGTC
>JAYKGX010000494.1:0-18761 GCA_035285565.1 Synechococcales cyanobacterium | reverse complement strand
GATCAGTCGGTACTAGCAGCAGTCGAATTCCCTGTTTCCCATTTTTTAACTTAGGCAGCGTTTTTCCCGTATGGGTTTCCACATTCATGTCCAATAAGCTAGCTTGTCCCCATTCATCAAATTCCAACGTTGTAATTCCACAATTGGATTGCTGAAGGTAATGGAATTTGTCCGGCATGATACCAAGTGCTGTACTGACCAAGGCTCGAATGGTTCCCCCATGGCTTACGGTCAAAATCCGTTCCCCTTTATGATCATGGAGAAGGTTCCGCCAAAAATGTTGGGCACGCTGATATAAGTCTCGCACTGGAAAGGTTGTAATGCTCTGAGGTTCCATAACGGCGATCGGAACGGTAGAGGAAAGTGATTTTGTTGCAACCGTCATTTGAAAATTTTGGGGTTGCTCCTGCCAGCAGCGATAAGCTTCCGGAAATTCAGTTTGGACTTGCTGAAAGGGTAACCCAGCCCAACCAGGGAGATCAATTTCGCGTAAATCATCCTGGGCAATGGGCAGGAGGGAAGGTAGATCAAGTTGATTGACCAGGGTTTGAGCTGTTTGCAGCGCTCGTTTTAGCGGGCTGCTATAAACCACATCAACCGTTTGAGTGCCCATTCGGTTTGCTAACATCTGCCCTGCTAGGATGGCTTCCCGATCGCCTATTTCGGTTAAATCAGAGCGATCGCAACTTCCCTGATAGCGCTTTTGAGCATTGTAAGTGCTTTGTCCATGACGAACGAGGATAATCTGAGTGTTTGGCATTACAAGATCCCTATTCCATTCCAGTGGATGACGAGTTGATTAGGTACTAGCAGCACAGATTGCTGGAATTGCAGGTGGAATTGCGGATTGCAGAGCATATAAGGCTGCATAGCGTTCCCCGCGGCGCAGTAACTCTTGATGGGTTCCCTGCTCTAGGATCTGACCTCGTTCAATGTAAAAGATTTGATCCGCTTGGCGAGCTGCATTTAAGTTATGGGTAATCCAGAAAGTAGTTTTGCCACGCGTGAGGCGATTGAGCGCTTCTGTCACCGCTTGTTCATTCTCTTGGTCTAATCCCGTAGTTGGTTCATCCAGGATGATGATGGGCGCTTTCCGAATGGCAGCACGGGCGATCGCAATGCGTTGTCGCTGCCCGCCCGACAGAGTACTGCCCCGCTCGCTGAGAATCGTGTCATAGCCCTGGGGTAAATTCATAATGAAATCATGGGCATTTGCTAATTTAGCGGCGGCAATAATTTCTCCTTCTGATGCTTCTAAACAGCCATAGGCAATATTTTTACGAATACTAACGGCAAACAAAATACTATCTTGTAAAACAATACTCATTTGACGGCGTAAAGAATCTATTTGATATTCGCGTAGATCATGTCCATCAATGAGAATGCGCCCTTCTAGAGGATCGTATAGGCGCAGGAGAAGACTGACAAAGCTAGATTTTCCGCCACCGGAGGGTCCAACAACGGCAATCTTCTGCCCTGCGTTGACTTGAAAACTGAGTTGGCGCAGAATAGGAGAGTCTGGATTATAAGCAAAGGTGACGCGATCGCACTGAACATACCCTTGTAGGGGAGGCGCAAATTTGGCACCTCGGACATTCTGAATATCTGGCATTGTATCCAAGAGATCGAGGATGCGCTCCCCAGAAGCGGCTGCCTTTGCCAACTGTCCTGTATATTTTGCAAGTTGGCGCATGGGTTTAAAGGCAACTTTGAGATAGGAAAAGAAAACGAGCAGATCACCCGGTGTGACTTTTCCCTGAAGAATTAACTGAACCCCCCACCAAAGGATGAGAGAAGTGGCAATCGCCACCAAAGCTTCCACAATCCGTTCTAATTCCGCTGCTAGAGTTTGAGTTTTCGCGCCATCCTGATGACTGCGATGATTCTGTTCTGAAAAGATAGTTCCCAGCATTCCCTGTAATGAGAATGCCTGAATCACTTTCATGGCTCCCACTGATTCAGAAACAGTTGCTGCCATATCCCCTTCTCGCTGACGTTGCTGACGAGAAATACGGCGAATTTTCTTAGACACTCGATTAGCGGTCAAGAGGAAAATAGGGAGAACCATGAGTGCAATTAAGCCTAACTCTAGATTCATTACCAGCATTACTGTTAGCATTCCCAATAAACTGAAAACATTAGTCAGCAAAGGCAGAAGGGCAGTCACTGTCACTGTTTTGAGGCGATCGACATCCTGAGTAACACGAGCAATCAAATCACCGGACTTATTGCGAGTGTAGAATGACATCGAGAGTTGTTGTAAATGCTGATACAACTGATCCCGCACCTCGGTCATAATATGACTGGCAGCCAGAGCCATTCCCACCGTACTCAGGTAGGCTGCTACCGCCCTGAATACGGCAATTACCACGATCGCACTGGCAAATACTGAAAGAACGGTTAAAGGAGATGCACCTCGTAAAAATTCAAGACTCAGATGATGAGTCTTGAAATCCTTCAAAATTAGCTCGTCAAATACAAACTTAAGCGGCCAAGGATCTAGCAAGCGTAAGGCTGTTTCAAATAATAGTGCGGTGAATGACCCTGTGATTAACCACCTCTGTTGTTGGATAAGTGGTGAAAATCTTTCCAGGATTCGTTTTAGTCCGGGTAAGATGATCCTAAGCTGATCAGCTTTTGTGGGGTAGGATGATGGCTTGATCTGCAAATTATCTTGATATATGTGCTTGCGTAGCATGATCCTCTGCTCTATGAGTTTGCTTTTTTGATCAATGGATGAGAACCAATTCATTCAAGATGTGTTTCACCCAATTGAAAATTGCTGTAATTCCCTAAACATCTTGAACAGAATCATGACCTTTAGTCATCCACTGATTTAAAGTCCGCTCTAACTCAATCAGGCGCGTTTCCAACCAGGGATTGGGATTACCAAAGGAGAGCTTTTTGGCAAGCGGTTTGACAAAGGCTTCATGGCGACGATAACCAAGACGCTTGTAGCGCTTTTTGAAGTATTTATCTTGACCATTCAAATTCCATTTAGTCTGAAAATGCTTCAAACTGGTAATTTCCCAAGCATCACTCCAACGCAGCATAAAGTATGCTAAATCAGACGGCCGGAAAATAATATCGGGAACGTAGGTAACAACGGCACTGGGTTCGCAGTAAATGGTTCCCCCTGCATGGGTGACGCTCATGCAAAAGTCAATGTGCTCACGAGTGCTCAACAGTTTCTCATCCAGCAAGCCAAGCTTGTCGAAAATATCGCGCCGCACCAGCATACAATGAAATTCAGCAAACTCACACTGATTTCGATGTAACTGATCCAGCACCTCTGCAACAGGACGATTGACGAAGTAGTGCTTCTCATGCACCTTACGTTTGGTTTCTTGCCCATCTACCTCCACTTTAATGTGGGCTTCTCCACCCGCCAGATGAATTTTTTGGTGGAGTTTTCGACCGATACAGGTCAAGGGGGAGACGATCGCAGCACCTGTTTCCTCTGCACAGTTGACCATCCGTTCCATCCAGCCCGGTGCCACAATCACATCATTATCAATGAAAAGAATGTATTCTGTTGTGATCTGTGGAATGGCTAAATTGCGAGCTTGGTTAGGTGCAAGATAATTGGATGTGCGAATGACTTGAAGCTGCTGTTCTTCAGACTTGCGATCGAGGTAAGTTTGAATATACTGGGGTGAGTTGCCATCCACATAGATGAGGGAAAACGACATCTTAGTGTTTTCAAAAATACTATCTAGAGACTCGCGAGAATAGCTGAATCGTTCTCTCGGAGAAACGACAACCGTAACCTTCGGTGAACCAACAAGTGTAGTATTAGACATAGCAGTAGGTAAGGGTTAGACTAGGGTGGTTAGTGAGTGGTAACTCTGAATGCTGAACGCTTAACTTCATCTGAGTATCCATGGATAGCATGAGAAAAGTTTGAAAATTAGATGAGAAAGATCTCATGTGAGAAAGATCTTAGGCAGCGATCGCCATCGCCTGGGCAAATTGTTTGAGCAACTGAGTTGTTTTCGCTACACCTTCTAAATCAATCTGTGCTGGAGCAGGGAAAGTTTGCAGAGAATCTAGCACTTTTTGGGTAAACACTGCCGTTTCCAAATCTTCTGGGGTCAGCATTGTCAGAATTCCCTGTTCTTGAAGTGCTAAAGCACGAATTTCTTGCTCCCGATCGCCATTACCCATAAAGGTTAACATGAGCGATCGCACTCCGGTTGTCAAAACATTCATCGTGGTGTTGTAGCCACCCATACTAATGGACAGTTCAGCTTTTTGCATATAATCTAACAGCCGACCAGTATAGCGACGAACCGTCAGATTAGTCAATCCTGCGGCTTGTTGTTGCAATGCATCATATTTGTCTTCTGGCATGAAAGGACCTGCAAAAAGGTGAATGTGGTGCGGGAGAGTGGCTGCTAAGATAGGAGCCGATCGGAGCACGGCATCCACCAACTCATGACCAAAGCGTCCACCTCCAATGCTGGTTAAAATCATCGGCTCTGGGCGGCTGAGCGCAATTTGATCTGCTTCACTGAGGTCTCTTTCCTGGGATAGCGGCTGCACCACATATCCGGTGTAATAGATAGGACAATTTAAATCCTGGCTCCGAGAGAAACTCACGTCTAAGGGCATGAAGTGACGATCGCTATGAACTAAAAGCAGATCAAAATATTGATTCATCAAATCGCAGACCTTTGCTTCATGGGCGACTTGGTTCTTCTTGCCCACCACAATATCGCGCAGACTGCAGACCACTTTGGTTTTTCGTCCTGTTGCTTGAATGCGATCGAGCAGGGGCAAGAGTTCAAACCGAAATTGCTTACGCCCAAAGGGGAAGAGTTCAATCAGAAACAAGTCGGGTTGGAAGCGATCGAAAATTTGCAACAATTGATTTTTACGAATTTCTTGCACTTCTGCCAGAGAGCGATCGCTCCCCACCACTTGCAAGGTTTGAAACTCGGTATCGGTCTTCAAAGCTGGCAGATTAATGACCTCAATGCTGGGTGAGATTTCAAACTCGGGAATCACCTCTCCACCGTTAATGAAACAGATTTCAAAATCTTCAGATAGACCGCGCACCAACTGCATACTGCGGATCAAATGTCCAATGCCCAGAATATGCTGGCAATAAAAAAGAATCTTTTTCATGGGAATTGTTTAATAAGAATGATGAGATGAATGGGTTGTGCTGACTGCCAAAACAAGCTGTTCGCGAATTTCAGCCACGTTTTTTTCTAGGTTAAATTGCTGAAGCACCTTCTGGCGACCCCGGATCCCAAATTCTTGCCGTAGGTCTGGATTATTTAACAGAAGCGATAAAGCCTCTGTCAGGGCTGCTGCATCTTTTTCTGGGATGAGGAACCCATTGAATTGATCCTCTACCAGTTCTGAAATTCCTGAAATATTAGTAGAAACAACTGGCAGTTTCATTGCCATCGCTTCTAGTAACACGTTGGGAATACCATCTCGATCGCCATCATCGGTCACTAAACAGGGCAACACAAAAAGACTGGACTGATGGTAGAGTTCAACCAGCTCATCTTGAGTTTTCTTGCCCGATAGAGTCACAGTATCGCTTAAATTGAGATCATGAATCATGGCTTCTAGCTGCGATCGCATTTCACCATAACCTACAATCACGCATCGAAACTCACAACCCATCTGTTTGAGACAAGCACAGGCTTGCAGGAGATAGGGAAACCCTTTCTTCTCACAAAAACGCCCCACACTCAGCATGAGCGGTACTTGCGTCGGCATTTCCCCTGGCGATCGTTTAGGCGTAAACCGTTCTAAATTCAAACCATGGTAGGACAAATAAATGGGCGTATCGTTATTAGACATTTCCCGCAAATACTGAGCATTGAATCCTGTACAAGTGAGGACAAATTCTGCCTTCTCCATACGACGATTCAAGACACCCTTGGGCGTGAGGTAGATATCCTTGGCATGGGCAAAGATATTGAAGGTGAAAGGGTAGAAATACTGCGCAATTTCAACGATCGCGGTTGGTAAATTTGCAAAATGAACTTGAACGTGGGTAATTTGGAGATCGGACAACGTTTTAGCCAGAAAAGCAGCTTGAAGAAAATCTTCCCATTCCAGTGATTGTGTTTTGTAAAACTCAAAGGCTTGCCAAGATCGATCGGGAAATTTCTTGAGCCAATAGAGCTGAGCTGATGCCAGATGCTGCAAGCGTTCCAGGCTATATCCTTTGTTCTGACGCAGCAGGGGAATATAGGTAACTGGTGCTTTCACTTTGCTGACATCCGGGTGAGACTTCGCATCAGGGCAGGGACGTAGCGAAAATAAATGCAGTTGAATCCCTTGCCGTTCTAATTCCAAAATTTCATTGAGAATAAAGGTTTCAGAAATCTTAGGATAGCTCTTCATTAAATAGCCAATCACAGGTTGGCGTTCTGATATATGAATCGGAGCTTTGACAAAACTCTGACCGCACATGCTGGGGGATGAATGAGCCAATTGCTTCACGCCACTATCTAATTGACTATTGACTAGATCATCCACTTGACTCGCTATTGAGCGATCGCCAAGTTGGTGGGTTTGGGTTGAGAGGTTGATTGACTCTTGCGTTGCACTGAGTGAGGCAGACATGGGTTAGGCTCCTGTTTCTGAACAAGGTAGGCAATTTTGGCATCTGAAGCTGTGATGAGTTGTGGCGACTGGCTGAGACGGAGAATATGTTTGCCAATGCGCGGTAATGCCCCTAAATCTAAACTGAGGGAAGGACGTAAATGATCCTGTTGGAGCTGATACAAAACCGATCGCATCAATTTGGTGGGGCTGAGCTGTTCAGGGTGAATTGCTTTAAACAGTCCCAATTGCTGCATTCGACTAGCACGAATGAGTTGCTCCTGAGAAGGCTTGATCCGAGGAACAATGACCGCTGGACGATCGGCGGTGAGAATTTCGCAAATGGTGTTATATCCGCCCATGGCCACCACCGCATCCGCTGCTGCAATATAACTCATCAAATCATCAGAAAACTCACGCACCATGACCTGAGGTAAGGAAGCCACTTGTTCTGCGATCGCCATTCGTTGGGACGCAGGCATTTCGGGCCCTGTAAAAATCAGGGTTTTAAGAGTGTTCTGACTTGGCAAGAGTCGCAGACCTTGCAAATAGGTGGAAATGAGTTGGTATCCATCCTCGCCGCCGCCCGGAGTGACCAAGATCAATTGCTCCGTTGGTAAAATGCCAAGTGCTTGCCGAATGTCTGCCACAGCCTGATGACCCTCTGGACGGCGCATATAACCACAGAAACGAACTTTGCGGTTCACAGCGGCTGGAAATTGATATTCCCGCGTCACATCAAAAATTTGTGGCATTCCTACGACCAGAACACGATCGTAAAATTGAGCAATTGCATTGTAGTAATCATGCTTTTCCCAATCTGCGATCGTAACTTCAGCCCGATCTAAAATATCTCGCAGTAACAAGACTAGCTTTGTTTCTGGCAATTCTGATTTTAGATGCCGAATGGTCTCTGTAAGTTCACCTTCAATGCCATAGGGTTTTTTATCCACTAAAAGCACATCCGGTTGAAAGTTGGCTGCCACCGATCGCATCAAATCCGATCGTAGTTGGAGTGTTTCCTGGAGGCTTGTGCCCAAATCCTTCGCCCGCAGTTGACCCGTTTCACCCCGATTGATGCAGGGCAGCTTGATGTAATCTAAGCGAGGGGGCAGCCGAAAACTTTGTAACATCGGAGAACCTGACAAAATCAGGATCGATAAATCTTCAATCTGCTCTAACAAACCCTCACAAATTGCTAGCATCCGACGAATGTTGCCTAAGCCAAAGGCATCATGGGAATAAACCATTAATTTCATAATGCAACCTTTCATTCATGAAGTCTGCTTAACATCAGAGGTTCTATAACAATCCGATTTGATTTATGAGATCCGGTTGAACCGCCCCCCAGCCCCAATAATGAGGGCTTTGAAAATCATCTTTCACTTCTTGCTCCCCCATGATTGGAGGTTTGGGGGCGTAGCCTAACCATTTCAAGTACCCCAGAATGGAGAATTTAGGGAGCGAGGATGGGTAGCGATTTCAAGTTAATTGGGGATCCCCCTGACTGGGATAGAGCCTGAGATTGCTCTTGAGATTGCTCTAACGTCGATCTCAGTAACTTAGTCGGATACAACCTATTGACTAACGGATAACCGATGCCAACTATAGTAAAACCCTGCAGCAGCGATCGTTTTGGGATTCAGATAATTACGACCATCAATGGCGTTGTTGCATGAATCAAAAATAAGCAACACGATTGGAATAAAGGTAGGAATTTCTAGGCTTCAAGGCAGACAGAATCCGGTTTAGCGATCTGGATCATGCGATTCAGGGCAACACATTAGTGAAGGTTCGTTGGTGGTACTTCAAACCTATCACATTCCCCTTCCGCAACCCCTATTCATGCAACAACGCCACCATCAATGATAATGGGAAGGTTCATCCGATTGGCTAAGTCAGCATAGTTCAGCGTCTGGAACATTGCCCAATCAGTCACGAGCACTAAGGCATCACAACCCATTGCCAATCGCTCAGGGGTATCCACTACTTCAACAAAGGCTAAGCCGGGATGGTTTGCTTGCCGCACCATGGGGTCAAACGCCTTCACCTTAGCTCCCAGACGATTCAATTGTTCAATCAGTTCCAGCGCAGGGGCATCTCGCAGGTCATCCGTATCGGGTTTAAACGTGAGACCCAAAAGTCCGATCGTTTTACCCTTCAAAATTTTCAGCGTTTGTTGTAGCTTTTCCAATGCTAATAACTTTTGCTGCACATTGGTTTTTACCGCTGCCTGCAATACATTTGCCTCGTAGCCATAAGCTTTGGCAGTATGTACCAGCGCCGACACATCCTTCGGGAAACAGGATCCCCCCCAGCCAATCCCCGCTTGCAAAAACTTGTTGCCAATCCGAGAATCCAAGCCAATCCCTGCTGCAACTTGCGTCACATCTGCCCCCACGCGATCGCAAATGTTGGCAACTTCGTTGATAAAACTAATCTTGGTCGCCAGAAACGCATTTGCTGCATATTTAATCATTTCTGCTGAAGCCAAATCAGTAATCACCACTGGTACCGGATCAGCATCTGGTTGTTGGGAAAGGGTACGAGAAATTAACGGTGCATACAATGCTTGCATGATTGCGATCGCCTTCTCGCTACGGCTCCCTAAAACAATGCGATCAGGATTAAAAGTATCATAGACTGCAGAACCTTCTCGCAAAAATTCTGGATTGCTAACAACATCAAATCCAGCAATCTCTTCCTGGCGATCGGCAACCCCATCTAAGACAATCCGCCGCACCCAATCTCCTGAGTCGATCGGCACGGTGGACTTATTCACAATCACTTTGTATCCACCATTCAAATGTTCACCAATGCCACGGGCGACCGCTTCCACATAACGAGTATCACTTTCGCCATTGGGCAGGGCAGGAGTTCCCACTGCAATAAACAGCACCTCTCCATGGGCAACTCCAGCAGCCAAATCCGTAGAGAATTGAAGTCGCCCTGCTTGCATTGTCGCTTGCATCAACTCTTGCAGACCGGGTTCATAAATGGGACTCTGCCCCGATCGCATCACCGCAACCTTCTCAATATTGTTGTCGATACAGATCACATCATGCCCCATCTGAGCAAGACACACTCCGGTTACTAATCCAACATATCCCGTTCCGATGACACAGACGCGCATAATCATAATCCTTGAGGAAAAAGTTAGGGAAAACCAATAAAAGCGTTTAACTGGCGTTAATTTGTCTTCAATCGACCTGATTTGCTTGTTATTTCAGTTAGGACACTCTCCTAATGATTTATAGATTTGCAAACTTCAGTGAAGTATTTATGAAATTTCTATGAGAACATTCTCATTTACCCTCTACTACACCCCCCCAGTCTTCTTCAATCAGTTGTCGCTGGTTGCTAAATCGCATCACCATAACCAGCACTTTACTCATGTTCAATGCGGTATTGGCTACAGTTTTTTTTCGTTTGTCAATGATTTTTTCACATCTGTACAAGCCGGAAGAAGCTAGCCAGCGTCAGCGGTCGTTTAGTAGATTTCCTCTGCCTAGTCTGCTGATTATTCCCTAAAAAAATCTATCTATGGTAAGTTACAGATTAAAGTGAATTCATTTTCTCTAAAATTAAAATACTGCTTAATTAGTGTCATTACAATGAAATCCATGCCTTTTGATTGATAGACCCATGCCAAAACTGTCCACGCCAAAAGATGCCGATCGCCCTTTACCAGCAGTGAGTCCCAACCCATCCTTTTTCTCCCTCGGTAACGCCAAATTCTACTGGCAACACCTCCTGGGAGCGGCAAGAACCCGCATATTACTCTGGTATGTGGCAATTTTATGTTTGATCTTGATTGTGGGGATTCCCGCCTTCCGGCAATTTCTACATGCCGAGGTGGATCAGCGCGTTCGGCAAGATATGATTGAAAAAGTAGATATCTTTCGGGCGCTTTTAGCAGGAGAGTTGGTCGATGAAGATATCGATGATAGTGCTGTGGATGAATCTTGGCTAGAGCGTAAAGATAGTCGTCTCAAAAAACCCTACACCCTTCAGGAACTCAGTGAATTTTTTGATGCGTATCTGTCTCGCCAGTTACCAGAAGATGAAGTTTACTTGATAGCGTTTATCAACGGTGAGTTATATAAATCTAGCCCTCGGGCAAGACCCCAGGTGTTAAAAAAAGGATCCCCTGTGATGCAGCGCTGGGCAAAATCTACGGAACCGCACCAAGGGAATGAACCGACCAGTGATCCTGAAATTGGGGATTTGCTCTATTTCATTGAACCCATCAAGGTAGACGATCGCGTGCTGGGAGTGTTCATCGTTGCCCATACCACTGCAGGGGAGCGCAGAGAAGTCGTGGAAGCTCTCACGGTGGTGATTCGAGTCATTGGAGGGTTGCTGGTAGTTTCCTTGATTCCAGCTTGGATTGCCTCTGGTCAGGTATTAGCTCCTTTGCGATCGCTGGTGGATACGGCTCGAAGTGTCAGTGAATCGGATCTGACCCAGCGAATTCCGGTCCAGGGTCAAGGGGAAATGGCAGAAATGGCGACCACCTTTAATGACATGTTGGATCGCCTCCAATCCGCCTTCACCAGTCAACGTCATTTCATCAACGATGCGGGGCACGAATTGCGAACACCCGTTACCATTATTCGGGGACACCTGGAACTTATGGGAGAGGATCCCCAGGAACAGGCAGAAACGATCGCCCTGGTGATGGATGAACTCGATCGCATGGCGCGCATGGTGGATGATTTGGTTCTGCTGGCAAAATCGGAACGTCCTGATTTTTTACAGTGGGAAAACGTTGATCTGCCCACCTTTCTGTCCGAGTTGTTTGCCAAGATGCAGGCGTTGGGCGATCGCACTTGGGAACTTTATCCCACTGCCCAGGGTCAAGCCCTCATAGATCGACAACGGGTGACCCAAGCTGTGATGAACTTAGCCCAAAATGCAACGCAACATACGCAGTTGGGCGATCTTATTGTCCTGGGTGCCAAAATTTCTCAAAATAATCTGCATCTTTGGGTGCAGGATAAAGGAGAAGGGATTGCCCCTGCAGATCAAACCAGAATTTTTGAACGCTTTGCCCGAGCTGCTAAAAGTCGGCGGCGATCAGAAGGTTCCGGGTTAGGGCTTGCCATCGTCAAGGCGATTGCAGATGCCCACAACGGTAGAGTCACCCTACAAAGTCAGATCGGTTTTGGCTCTACTTTCATATTGATTCTGCCCTTACAGCCTGCCCACGAGGTATTCCCCCATGCCCAGCATCCTAATCGCTGAAGATGAACCCCGGATTGCCGCCTTCCTGGAAAAAGGTCTCAAGGCAAACGGCTTTACCACCACGATCGCCCCAACCGCACAAGCAATCCTGGAATTCATCCAGATGAATGAGTTCGATCTCCTCATTCTGGATTTAGGACTCCCAGGACGAGATGGTTTGGAGGTGTTAGAAGAAATACGGGGGCAAGGTCACCAGGTGCCCATTCTCATCTTGACGGCCCGCGACGATATTAACGATAAAGTAGCGGGCTTAGAAGGTGGAGCCGATGACTACATGACCAAACCCTTTCGGTTTGAAGAACTGTTGGTTCGGATTCGGCTACGCATGAAACCCAGGGGAAATAGTGCGGTTCTAGCAAATGATGATCTGTTTAAGGTGGGGGACGTGGTGCTGAATCTCCGAACGCGTAAAGTCACTGTGGGAGATAGGGAGATTGAACTGCCCTCCCGAGAATTCACCCTGGCGGAGACTTTCTTTCAGCATCCTGGGCAAGTGCTCACGCGTCAACAACTCCTCGATCGGGTTTGGGGATATGATTATGATCCTGGATCCAATGTCGTTGATGTTTATGTTGGCTACCTGCGAAAAAAGCTGGGCAGCGGGTTATTTGAAACGGTGCGCGGCGTGGGATATCGGCTTCGGACTTAAGACGGCACTGGATGAGAAAACTCTCATCCTTAAAAGGGGATCCCTTGATATAGATTAGGTGTGGACAGTTACGCATAAGCCCCCACTCTATTCATACATGAGCCAAGTCTTGATTCTAATTGCCGAAGACGAAGCACGCCTTGCTGCTTTTATCGAAAAAGGACTCCGTAAGAGCGGTTTTGATGTCTTGGTTGCCACAGATGGAGAGGAGGCGATCGGGGTTCTCAATCAGACAAGGGTGGATCTGATGCTGCTCGACATAGGGTTGCCCGTTAAGGATGGTTGGACCGTGCTGCGAGAAACCCGATCGCAACATGCCAGGATCTCAATTATTATTGTGACTGCCTTGAGTGATGAGCGCGATCGTCAGCGTGCTTTGCAGCAAGGGGCCAATGACTATCTGACGAAGCCGTTTCGGTTTAGTGACCTGCTTGCCAAGATCAATCTCCATCTTCAGAATCTAGGACAAGCTTAAAAATTCAATTGTTTCAAGACTTCTATCAACAGCAACCAAATTGTTCCAGCAATGCTAACAAAAAAAACAGTTGTAATCGCAGTCATTGCAAACCCGATCAGCATCAAAATTCCATCAGCTTCCAACAATCCAATCACCAGAGTTTCAATAGAATAAGCAGGTAAAAGATTAGTTAAGGGGATGGGTAAGGGCAGTGACATCAGCAAGGCATTCCAAGCCATACAAAACCCTAAAAAACGCCGTAAGCCCAGGTTATGGCTCACCCGAACATAGCGAGTGCAGGCAAATTTTTCCACCGGACGCAGGGCACGATTTAAGTTCTTTAACAATCCTCGGGAAAACTCTGGCGACAATTCCACTTGGGTAAACTTTTTGGGCAGCCAAGGTTGAGTGGCTCCCATGGCCAGTTGGCCGCCTAACAACAAGGTTCCAATTCCCATCAGGGCTGAGAGTCCCGGTAGGGGAATGGGCAAGGGAATCAGCATGGGAACCGTCAGCAAACCGCTCAGAATGCCAAATCCTTCTGCACCAGTTCGTTCCAGGAGTGTGCCAATCGCCAGGGGTTGATCTTGATAGTCTTCCAGCAAAGTTTGCAAAGTAGACGAAAGCTTCATAGAAAGTAAAGAATAGAAAACGAAACGGAGCACACCCTGGTCATACCCTAGTCATATCTTCTCTGGCTCGGTGGAATATTCCGGAAGCCAATCTGATTCTCAACCTGTCTCAATCTTGCAATAACCGACAGACTTCTGCATCCGCAATCTGCTCAAAGTTGTCATACCAAAGTCCGATTGCATGGAAATTGGGCGGAATCAGCACACAGACAATTTGATCGACCTGAGACGCGATCGTGTCATAGGTTTCCTGGGGCGCAACCGGAACAGCTACGACTAAACGGGCTGGCGATCGGGCTGAATTGGCGAGAGATCTCGGGTCTTGGGCTGGAGACACCAACGACTGAATGGCAGCCAGCATGGTTGCACCTGTTGCGACCCCATCATCTACCAGAATCACATGCCGCCCCGCCACAGAAAGCGGAGGGCGATCGCCTCGATACACCCGTTCTCGTCGCTGGAGTTCCTGACGTTCCCGTGCTGTGACTGTTGCGATTGTCTCCTGCGAAATCCCCAGGCGAGTAATCAAAGCCCGATTGAGCCACAACACCCCGCCACTGGCGATCGCCCCCATGGCTACCTCTGGATTTCCCGGCAAGCCCAATTTCCGCACCAGACAAATATCTAATGGTAACTGTAAAGTTTGAGCAATGATGGATGCAATCGGCACGCCTCCCCTTGGCAACCCCAACACCAAACCGAGTGGATCCTGCTGATAAGTCAATAGTTGCTGTGCCAGCTTTGTCCCCGCCTCCGTTCGATCGTGAAATCGCTGTAGATGAAACTGCTGTAATGCTTCCATGGAGCCTCTATTGAGTATTTTAGGAGATACCAAGACTGAGGGGCTGATTCTTTAATCCTATGCATCCTACGCAATTTGAAAGGCTGATTTAAAAACATTTAAAACTGTCAATCTCAGAAACTCATTTGTTTCTAGAGAATTTGGGATGATTCAGTTGTATGCATCCCAAATTGACAAGAAATGTGAAACGTTCTATCTTAATTTATTGTAGTCAATATTTATTGTGGTCAATTTATTGTCAGAACAAATTATTGAGGAGGCGAGGGTAAATCTATGGGTAAACTGTAGAGACCAAACCTCTGAAAAGAATAGGGCGTCCCGAGAAATCGGGATGGGTATTCCCTGAGTTTTAAGGCAAAATATGATTTTTGTACGGGAAAATTATATTTAGAGCGTCATCTCAAATCTAATTGAAAGCGAGTAAGTTTTCTTACCTAGGACTCGTTAAAATGCCTAGGCTACGTTAAAATATGAGACCTGATCTTTAATATTCATTTAATATTCATTTAAAATAAAACCTAATAGTAGCCCGATCAACTTTTAGTAGCCCGATCAACTTTACAGACTAGTTAGTATTCCTATGGAAGTAGTAAAATAGACTCTTGATTAACAATCTTTAGAAAGTAAAGATTGCTTCACTTTCTAAATTATTGGCTTGCCGAAATTAGACTGTTTCAATTAGAATATTTTATGATAGAAAATATATATGCTACCCAGTCGCCGCTTGTTGAATCAAGTTAGCTGCATCAAGATAGTTGAATCAAGGTTTATTGAATTAAGTGTTTAATCAGTGCTCAATTGATTCTGCTTCGATTGTCTGCTTAGGCCATACCTAATTTTCATAACCACGAGCTTCATAGCCCCTTGAATCTTTCATGATTGCACTAGTACAAGACATCACATTCTCCAATTGAATGGGTGTAGTCGGCGCTCGCAGAAAGCTTCAATCATTTCGATGCATTGCTCAGATCGATAGCAAAATTTATGACAAGACTTGTGTCCCCTACCCAGCAACCAAGACTCATGCAATGTTCTTACCAAAATCGCTCCCTTAGTCCTCAAGTGTTACGCATTCGCAATGCCGATGGCTATTTTGTTACGAGCATTGCCTACCCAGGGAGACGGATCTTCTTTTCAGCCCCCAGTGATGCCTTCTTGGAAATTCAGAGCAACCTGCTCATGACTTCCTACCACCTAGATTACTTAGACTGTGAAGGTCTAGAAGTCAAGCGCCCCAAACCTGCGCCTCAAGCTGCCCTTAGCCCAGCTTGTTAAACCCTTCGATCGGGCAGGGTGCTAGGCTGACTTGAGTGACAGTCCCACGTTAACTGATACGTTACTTATAGCTTTGTTTTAGCCTGATGCTCTGCCTGTTCCAGTTCGGAAACCATGGTGTAACTATGCCGTAGATAAGCCACAAATAGCAAAATTGAAAAGCCGATCACCGCGATCGCACTGAGCTGACTGGAAAACGTATTGTACAGTCCGTGTAGGGTGGCGGCGATCGCAATGCCAATGAAGATCAGGGCACTTTGGCGAGCGGGATTGATGGCGGCTAAGCCCAGGAAATAGCCGACAATCCCAGCCCAAATGGCATGAAACAGGGGCAGACAGACAAAGCGAATGGTACTAACGAGGGCATAGGCTCCAACGCTAATCTCACCTTCCACCAACCCACGTGCATAGAGCATTGAGTAAACAACGCCCTCAGAAATAGCAAAGCCCAAGCCCGAGATGCTGCCATAGAAAGCGGCGGTTAGGGGATCTCGCAGTTCACCCGATCGCAGCAGAAAGAAATAGACAGGTAACGCTTTGCAAACTTCCTCCAAAAGCCCCACCCCCAGCACAAAGCCAACGAGGCGAAAAATGAAATTTAGATCCGTTTTTGTATTAAAGTCGATCGCTGCATAGAGCAAATTAAACGGCGGAATATTTTGCACCGTCAGCAGCAGGGGAATGCCAACAAAAATGGTAAACCCAGCACATTTCAGGATATTTTGCCAAGACAGCCGACCGGGACGAATCAGCGCATAGAGCACCACGCCCCAGATGGAAGCATAGTACAACCCCAAGACCCAAGCGGTTTGCCGCAGCCCAACTTGGAGCCGCAATTGAGCCATCCCTAAACTGATCGCCAGGGGAAATAGCGAGAAAAACAGGAGCAGCTTCACTGCCGTATCGCCATACAACTCTGGACTGAGGGCCTGACGATAGGGGACGACTTGCTCAAAGCGAAAGGTGCGGAGGTGGCGAAGAAAGTCTGGGGTCTCTGAGTCTAAGGTAGGGGATTGATTCAAGGCTGGATCTAAGGCTGGATCTAAGGGAGATTGGCGATCGTCAGTAGGCGAGGATCCAGGAACGATCGCCATTGGCTCTATTGATGGGGTTCTGTTGGCCAATGGGGACGGTCGATTGAAGGAGGCTTTGTGGGTTTCCTGAGACGATAAACTCCTGCTATCAGATGCGACATCAATAGAACTGGAACTGGGATAGAGCCTGAAGTTGACTTCCTGAGTCCAAGCAAAAAATTCCTCTCCCAACTTGCGACCATGAATCTGTAGGGTATTGATAAAGGTCAGGTGCAGGGGTTGCAGGACTTGGCGGCAGCGATCGCAGACTAATTGGGCATTGGGAGATTCCAGTGCCTCCACGAGGATGACCAATCGACCGGCATGGAAATCGGCCCGCGTAATTTGATGGCTACTGGGGAGCGATCGTTGCAGCAGCGTTTGAATCGCTGCGACATTTCCCTGTTGAGCCTGTTGCATCAATTGCGATGAATTCATAAGCCGATCGTGGTTCCCAGGCAATTCAATCTCTAACTCTCCAATTATGTCCTGAGATTAGGGTATTGAAAGACGATCTCTTGGCTCCTGAGCTTAAACTCTTATGGTGCGATTCATCGGTACACCCTGAGAGCAGGGACTCGCCCGAAAGTTCTTTCCCTGGCTCGGCGGGTGCGTCAGAGTGGCTGAGGTGAAGTACTTGCAGGGCGTGATTGCGGTGGCGTGATTGCGGTGGCGTGGGTGGTAAAACCTGAGACAATTGATAGTCATTATATTGAGTCATGAATCTGTAGTTCATGCAACATTCTTCCGCAATTAGGCAACTTCCTATGACGCAAACTATCGCCCTGAAAACCCAACACAAGTTAGATCTCGCGCCCCTGGCAGTACCCAATCGTCTCCTCCTGGGACCGGGGCCCTCCAATGCTCACCCCACGGTACTGCAAGCCATGAGTACCACGCCCTTGGGACATTTGGATCCAGATTTTCTCCAGGTAATGGATGAGATTCAGGCTCTGCTGCGCTACGTGTGGCAAACCGATAATCCGATGACGATCGCGGTGAGTGGAACTGGCAGTGCGGCGATGGAAGCAACGATCGCCAATTCCGTGGAACCGGGGGATGTGGTGTTGGTGGGGGTGATGGGCTATTTTGGCAACCGCTTGGTGGACATGGCAACACGCTATGGGGGGGATGTGCGCACGATTCACAAACCCTGGGGACAGGTGTTTTCCCTAGAAGAACTGCGGGCGGCAATGGAAACTCATCGTCCTGCTGTGTTGGCGCTGGTTCATGCTGAAACTTCCACCGGAGCCAGACAACCGATGGAAGGGGTGGGAGATCTCTGTCGGGAATTTGGCAGTTTACTCCTGTTAGATACGGTCACCAGTTTAGGCGGCGTGCCAATCTACCTGGATGAGTGGGGGGTGGATTTAGCCTACAGTTGCAGTCAGAAAGGATTAGGCTGTTCCCCCGGTGCTTCACCGTTTACCATGAGTCCGCGAGCGATGGAAAAACTGCAGCGGCGATCGGGCAATGTGGCGAACTGGTATCTGGATATGAATCTGCTGGGTAAATATTGGGGTCGCGATCGCGTTTATCACCATACGGCTCCGATTAACCTTTACTACGGTCTGCGGGAAGCATTGCGGCTGGTGGCAGAGGAAGGGTTGCCCGCTTGTTGGCAACGGCATCGAACCAATGTGGAATATCTTTGGCAACAGATGGAGGCGATCGGACTGTCGATGCATGTGGCACGGGACTATCGGTTGCCGACCCTAACCACAGTTCGGATCCCAGCAGGGGTGGATGGCAAGGCGATCGCAGGCAAGCTGCTGCGGGAACATCACATTGAAGTGGGTGGTGGCTTAGGGGAGCTGGCGGGTCAGGTTTGGCGGGTTGGCTTGATGGGCTATAACAGCCGCCCCGACAATGTTGACCAATTGGTTACAGCCCTCAAACATTTGATTTAGAAGGGTTGTAGCCTATTTTAAGTGATCAAATTGATGGGCAAATATGAGGAAACAATGACCCAAGGAGTCCTCGGTGAATTCCTCCGTAGATTCCTAGACAGACCATCAACAGACTGGGTAAGGATCACATCAGTTTTAGCAAT
>JAYKGX010000493.1:0-3543 GCA_035285565.1 Synechococcales cyanobacterium | reverse complement strand
AAATCCGTCATCGACTCGATCGCCCCCATCCCCGGAGCCTGAATCAACTCCCGCAGCAATTGCACCTCAGACTTTGGAGCTTCAGACTTTAGAGCTTCAGACTTTAGAGCTTCAACCTGATTCATTTCCGTAACTTGAACATCACTCCCCCGCCCCTGAGCGCCATCCTCCCCCGCTCCCAGCAGCGCCCTCACAACCCGCGATCGCCCGCGCCGCGACCAGATCTTCCCCCGCAAATTCCGACCACCAAACCACCAAATCGTCAACGCCCACAACACCAAAATCGTCATCGCCGTCACAGGATAATCCAGCAAAAAATTTAACCGTAAAGGATACAAACCCGGCAACAAACTACAGATCGCAACCGACCACAGACCAACTTCACTAGTGAATAAAAAACTAGCAATGCCGTAAACAGAAAAAACTAAAACAATGTGAAATAGAAAATTCACCCAAATTGAAGCACTAAACCCAGTTCCCAACCCATTAAGAAACGGCACCGTCAGCAGATAGACCAAGGGCGGAATTTTAGAAGACAGCAACCAAAGACTGACCCACCAATCCCGCGAAAACCACTGAGGCGACTGCAACGCCCGCCAATAATTCATCGCTCCCGTCAGATAGTCCGCTTGATCCCAGGCCAAAATTGGCTCATGGGTGGCAACCCACAGGCGATCGCACAGCCCACCCACCAGCACCATTCCCACTAAAATCAGCCCAACCCGAACCCAACGACGTTGCAACACAGAAGTCTCCATCCAGGAACACAAGAGAATTCATGGTCAAGTGTACTCTAGGACGGCAGATTTGAGCCGATGGGAATCTGGACTCTCCCCTTTTCGATCGTAATGGTGATAATTTTCGCATCGATCGCACGAGCACCCCTCGGCGGCACCCCACTCCCTGAATTGACGGGATAGGCTGGAAAACAAGCAGCACTCAAACTTAGGCGGAGTGCATGACCCATGGGAATTTGGGCCGCGATCGGTTGTAGGGGCAGGCTGACTTCGCCCGTCGCTGGCGGCTGGGTGATGCAAAGATAGCCCTGACTCAACGGATACACAGAACCATCGGGATAGACTTCCGACAGCACCGCACAGAGATCAAAACTCGGCTGATCGGCTGCACAGGTCACATCAACCCTGACTTGCCCTAGAAGCCACTGGACTGCTGTAAAGGGTGCTGTGGTATAGGTTAACACATCACTGCGACTATCAATCAGGGCGCGATCGAAACAACCCGCCGGGACTGCCGCATGACCGCCCAACGCAGGCACAGGTCGCCAAGGATCATGGACGATCGCATCTGGCATTGCACGGGAAACGACATCAGTCCCCTGTGGGATTAAATCACTCCCCCGTATGGAGGTGAGTCCTGTGGTCAGTAGTTGCCATGCTTGTACCCCTGTTGTTTGCTCGCTGGTCAGTTGCTTGCTGGTCGGTTGCTCGCTGGTCGGTTGCTCGCGATCGGCGGCGGCATGAAAGCCCGAGGGCAGTGAGGCGGGTGACCACCAATCGTTTTTCCCTAAAATGAACAGTTGAATAGCAGGTGCAGGCAGGGGCGCTTCCGCTCGCTGAACTTCTGGCTTGAGCCACCGATCGAACCAGCGAATTTGAGCGCGATCGCAGTCACTTACGGCCTTTGTTCCATAATCGATCGCCCCCACTTTCCGACCCCAAGGCAGATGCCCCCAGGCCCCAATGATGAGGTGTTGAGGTGCTTGTGCGGTGGCTTGCAGGGCTTGATAGAGGTTCAACGTGCCCCGCAGATAGGGATCAAACCAACCCCCAATATGCAGCATGGGGAGATCCAGGAAGCGATCGCAGTAGGTTTTTGGGGACAGCTTTGCCCAGTAGGGATCCTGCGGCGATCGGCTTACCCAATCATGGTAAAAAGAATCCGGAGCAAGGCGGGAGAGAATCTCTGGGTAGGCAGGCAGGCGATCGTGCAGAGGCAACTGTTTAGCCGCTTGAGCCAGTTCCAAAAAACTGGATTCATCGTCGTTGCGTCTGGCGGTTTCTGCGGCAAGTTGTAGCGCCCATCCTAAATTGGCTTGCAGACAAAACGCATCGTTTTCATAGGCCCAATCTTGGTAGAGATCATAGGCCAACATCGCCGGACAGATGGTTTTCAAGGGTTCTGGACGATTGACTGCCGCATACAATTGCGTCATGCCCTGGTAGGAAAAGCCATACATCCCCACATGACCGTTACTGTTGGGTAAATTGGCAGCCCAGTCAACCGCATCCTCCCCATCCTCAATTTCCGTTTCAAATAAGCGAAATTCTCCTTCAGACGTGCCGCGTCCCCGCACATCTTGAATCACCACAATATATCCCTGGGCAGCATACCAAGTTGGATGGGCATACACGACGGTGGAAGCGATCGCCCGTCCATAGGGTTGACGCATTAACAACACCGGAAAAGGTCCCTCGCCGACGGGATAGTAAACATCTGCATCCAAACGCACTGAATTGCCAGCACGGGTCTGCATTGCAAGCGTTTGGGGCGGTTGAACTGGCAAGGGCGATCGAGAAAGGGACATTGAAAAATGATTGCAACATTGAACTAGCGATCCATTTGGTGGATCTCTTGTTGAATCCTAATATAACTTGGATCTCGATAAATTTCCTGTTGAATATTCCGCATTTTCTGAATCACTTCCCGTTTCTGCGTCGGAGTCTGACTATTTCCCAATTGACTCAATAAATCCCGCTGCTGTGTTTTCAATTGTCTGACTCGATCGGAATAAGGTAAGCGACTCTCAAATTGTTGTACCAGATCATTCAGCTCTTTGGCATTTTTAGCTTGAGCCATCCTCTCTTTTAGCCGCTGCAACTCTGCTAATCGCGGATGATACGTGGGGTTCGGCTGGAGTTGCTCATTCACTCCACAAAGCGCATTCAGGTTGAGCAGCCTTTGATCCGCAAATTGTGCATAGCAAATGGGGGTATCGACTGGCGTTCCCATCTGAGGTCCGATCGGAGATGCGGCGATCGGAAATGCGGCGATCGTCGGCTGCACTGACCACATCAAAATCGCCAAAGGTGACAGTCTGCCCAATAACCTTGTTGCTAAATCTAACATTAAATCCTCCTGATCCCCATTCAGAGTAATACCAAATCCATTAATTAACGCTACAGATCCGATCGGTCTTTTGCTCAACTCAGGTGTGAGGCGCGGATATCCTGGCGAGCAGATCCCCCTAGCCCCCTTCTTAAGGGGGAACCGAGCCAAATTAACGGGTTCAGCAATCGTCGTTGGTCTCATTCCCGTTTGCTTTTTGGTTTGAAGTCCCCCTTATTTCTAGCGCAGCGGCGCGTCAGCGCGGGGATTTAGGGGGATCGGGATGTGTTGCAATGATGAGTTGATTGGGTATAAGTTTGTGCGCAATCAAGTTTGTGCGCAATCAAGTGAGTGAAGGCGTTTTGAGCCTAGAGCGCTTGCGCCTTCACTGATGCACCAACTGAGTCATCTACCAACCGATGTCAGAGAAGAGGTTCTTGGTGAGATCGTCTGGGTTCTTAACACTACTGCTCAGAT
>JAYKGX010000492.1:0-6405 GCA_035285565.1 Synechococcales cyanobacterium | reverse complement strand
GAATTTGTTGATCCTTCCTTGCAGCAAGCGCGGTTGATGTTGCTCTGGCGAGTTCCAGGTTTAGCGCTGGTGGAGCACACCTATGCCTTAGATGTGCTGGCGGATATTCTCAGCCAAGGTCGAACAGCACGGTTGGTGCAAGATTTGCGGGAAGAGCGAGGGTTGGTGCTAGGGGTGGGGGCTAATAATGTGACCTACCAGCATCAGGGGCTATTCTGTCTTTCGGCCAATCTCATGTCAGAAAATATTCCGGTGGTTGAACAGGCAATGCTGGATCATATTCAACGCTTGCAAAATGACCTAGTACCCGTGGCTGAGCTAGAGAAGGTTTGTACACAGGCTGCCAATCAGTTTATTTTCGGCAATGAGACCCCGAGCGATCGCGCGAATCTCTATGGCTATTACCAAGCCCTTTTAGGTGATTTACGACCTGCTTTTGACTATGCGGAAAAGGTGCGATCGCTCACCCCCGAAGACTTACAACGAGCAGCCCAAACCTATTTACCCACAAATGCCTATGGCGCAGTGGTTGTCCGCCCCAGTTAGTTGAATCTTTGGCTCAAGTTAAAGTCTCCTGAATCAGATGGATTGACATCAATACCTGGTTGCTGTTGAAGAAAAACTTGATAACAGTTGCTTCAGCTATGGATCGATCGCCGTGAGGATGGCTTTGGGCAAGAGTTGATCCTTAAACCAGACAATTGTTGCGGGTACGTCCTGCACCTTAATTCCTGCTTTTTCTAAATTCAGGCGCTCAGAAATGGCTAAGACTAAATCATCCCGCCCCGACTTACGCACTTGGGCAAACTTCTTTTGCAAATATTCCGTGCGCCAATACCCCACAATTTCTAACAGCAAGGTTCTACCATCGGGATGGACTAAGCGAAAATCCGGAATCATCACACTGCCAGGGATGGGAACTAGATCTACTTCTCGCTCTAATTTCCACTCCGTTTTTGTTTTAGCCCAGCGATCGCAAAAGCTCTGTTCCAGCATACTGTCGTAGGTTTTGCCCGGTGGATAATGGCTGACCAGTCCACAATCGGCATCGATCGCAAATCGCCCCGATCGCACTTTGCCGGAATAGCTATCTTTTAATTGTAACTCTGCGACTAAGTTCCATTTCGTCACATGCAACAAAGCGGGCAACATCTTGGCCAATGCCAAACCATAGCGAGTAGAACTATTTAAAACACTGGTGGGACCATCGATCGTCAGGGTAAAACCATGATCGGCATCCCCTTCGATATAACTCATTAACTGAAATAACTTGACGTAGCGAAATAGTAACTTATATTCTCCCGGATCATTACGATGAGCATCAATCCGTACATGGCTAGCACGATAGAAAATTCCCTGTACTTGCGAGAGGTTATAGCGATGAATCAACGCTTCTGGAGTGGGACGTTCAAACTGAGTCAGAATTTGCTGATCCGGTAAATCGGCGTAGAGTCCCTGCTTAATTTGTTCGACGAACACCTCACGCCCTAATTCCTCCGACAATTGCAGCGCCACGGTTTGTAAGGTTTCAGCCGATTGGCACACACTGGGCACTTGGGCAGCAGCGATCGCAAAGACCCGTTCTCGTAACATGGCTGGCTCTAGGGGACTGACGATTTCAAATTCACTAAAGGCACTGCTGAGCAAATGGGCTAGACCTCGTTTAATCCGGTAATCGGTTTCTTCCCCTTCTAGCTCCTGCAACAGACGATTCAATTCCCCCCGCGTGGAACCCTGGGCTGCCTGAAAAATCTCTAGCAAATCTGTGGCGATCGCTAAGGTCGCTGCATCCAATGGCAACCGCTTGGGGATAATTTCTTCGCCATTGTGACGATGCATTAACAGATCAGTGGGCAGCATAGACAGCCATTCTTACGCCATAATAGAAGCAGCATTGGCAATGATAATAACAGATGCTAAAATTTCGCTGGACTTGGATTGCGATCGCCCTCCTCCTCTTGTGTTTACTGGTGGGGTTGTGGTTTTTCAATCGTTATCGCCTCGCGCCCCCCCTAGGCACCTCGCAACTTTCTACCCAAGCCAGACGGACGGAAGGGCATTTAGCACTGGGCAATCCCAGTAATGCAGGTGTCACGGATCCCAATAATTATTTACTCACTAAAAAGCAGTACATTCTCTCCTATAACAATGCCAAACGCATTCCCAATTGGGTCAGTTGGCGGCTCACGCGGGCGGATCTGGGTGAGGTGCCGCGCAGCAATGAATTTCGCATGGATGAGACCTTGCCGCAGGGGTGGTATCGCGTCAAAGCCAGCGACTACAGCGGCAGTGGCTACGATCGCGGTCATATGATTCCGGCGGCCGATCGCAGTAGTACGGTGGAAGACAATCGCGCCACATTTTTGCTGAGCAATATCCTGCCCCAGTCCCCCGACAATAACCAGGGTCCCTGGGCAAAATTTGAAAATGACTGTCGTGAGCTGACCAAACAGGGAAAAGAACTTTACATCATTTCCGGTGGCTACGGACAAAAGGGACAACTGCAACGGGGTAAAATCTCGATTCCAGCCCATACTTGGAAGGTAGTGGCGGTGCTGGATCAACCCGGTCAGGGTGCAGCGGGTCTGTCAACGCGGAGTCGGGTAATTGCGATCGATGTGCCCAATGAGCAGGGCATTAAAGAGGATTCCTGGCGTAAATATCGCACCACGGTGGATCAACTGGAACAGCAAACAGGCTACGACTTTTTGAGTCTAGTCCCCCAGGAGATTCAAGCGGCGATCGAGGCTCGCACTGATAATCGTTAACCTGATCATCGTGAGTCTGATCATCCTGAACCTGAACTGTGATTCAACGAAAGGGTTATTCCTGGCCGAGCGATCGTTGGGTCAAGATCTGTAACATGGTGCGGATATCGTGCTGCACTTCTTCTAAGCGTGCCAATCTCACCTCATGGTCAGCTCCGAGGCGTTTCAATTCACTATTCATTTGCTTTAACTCGACAATATTAGATGCCAAGACTTCAAAGTTGGCTTGATGTTGCTCAACGGTCGTCAAGAGGGCACTGGCAGTAAGGCGGAGTTCTAAGGCATCGCGCTCTAGGCGTTCGATGCGGGGAGGAAGTTCGTTGGATTGGCTCATAGTTGGGCAGTAGCGGTCAGCTCGATATTAAAATTATAAACCTCGATCGCTTGTACTATTTAGCACCGGAACGATCGAGGTTTTGTGAAGAATTTAATGGAACCCAATCTTGAAGGTAATCAGACGATCGAATAGCTAGATCTGACTTTCTAGACCTTGCATCCCCAATCTTTGCATCCCCAATCTTTGAGTCAACACTACAGATTCGATCGCCCCCCATCCCCCTGGATAAAAGGAGAATTGAGGCAAAATCAGTTTGCAGTTCCCCTTATTAAGGGGGATTTAGGGAAATCGAGCGTTAATGCAATGACAAATTGATGGGGGATTAGCCCTTAGAAGACAGGAAGCTCAAGTGATACAAGTTACCTTTCCAAGGATGCTTTTGCACTTCTTGAATTTTGGCTGCCGTCACCCAGCTCATTTCAGGGACACGCAGTTCCACAGTAGCGCCTTGTCCTGCATCCCGGACGAGGAATTCTGCTTCCTTGGCATTCACCAGCACTTGCACAGATTCAGTCCCGTTATGTCCATAAACGGTTGCAGGAATTTTGCCATCCCGGCGCAATGCATTGGGCTTGCTGCCTTCAGGACGCTTGGTTGCTTCGATCGAATATTTCAATGCCATGACCTTAACTCTCTCAACAAAATCTCGATACAGTGTTCATTCCGGGTTCATTCATCGGGGTTCATTCCCCCTTCAGCCCCCAATTAGCCGACCACAGTGCTTTCTTGCAATGGGGCAGGGTTGCCATTTTCATAGAGCAAGGCTCGCTTGGGACCATGGATGGGATCTTCCACAATGATGGTTTGATCCCGGCTGGCTCCGAGGGAAACGATCGCGATCGGCACCGCCATCAACTCTGCTAAAAACTTGAGGTAATCCAAGGCTTGCTTGGGCAGATCCTCCAGCGATCGGCATTGTTCGGTAGACTGTTGCCAGCCCGGTACCGTTTCATAGATTGGCTGACACCGGGCAAACTGAGCTGCATTGGTGGGGAAGTCTTGACAGCGTTGCCCATCGATTTCATAGGCCACGCATACTTTGATTTCCGCCAGCGTATCCAACACATCCAACTTGGTTACCGCCAGACAATCCAAGCCATTAATTCGCACCGCATAGCGACCGATGACCGCATCAAACCAGCCACACCGCCGCTGCCGACCCGTGGTCGTGCCAAATTCTGCGCCTCGATCGCATAACAGTTCACCGACTTCGCCATCTAGCTCCGTAGGAAAAGGACCTTCGCCCACCCGAGTGGTATAGGCCTTCGCCACGCCAATGACGCGATCGATCATCGTAGGTCCGACCCCGGCCCCAACGCAAGCACCTCCCGCGACGGGATTGGAGGAAGTGACGTAGGGATAGGTGCCATGATCCAAATCCAACAGCGTGCCCTGTGCGCCTTCAAATAGAATATTGCGCTTCTTTTGCACCGCTTCATAAATCTTTAGCGAACTATCCACCACATGGGGACGCAGCCGTTCTGCAAACGCCAAATACTGGGTGATAACGGTTTCCGCATCTAGCGGTGGCAAATCGTACAGCTTTTCTAAAATGACGTTCTTATAGGTGACTGTCCAGTGGATTTTTTCCCGCAGGGAAGTCTCATCCATTAAATCGACGATGCGGATCCCCGTTCGCTCAGATTTATCCGCATAGGTAGGACCAATCCCCCGCCCCGTCGTTCCAATCTTTTGGTTGCCTCGGCGTTCCTCAGCGGCGCGATCGAGAATGCGGTGATAGGGCATCGTGACATGGGCGGTCTCGGAAATCATCAGGTTGTTAGCAGTAATTCCGAGTTTTTCCAGTTGATCCAGTTCTTGCAGCAGAACCTCTGGATCAATGACGGTGCCACTGCCAATGATGCATTGGGTTTTGGGATACAGGATGCCGGAGGGTATTAAATGGAGTTTAAAGGTCTGATCCTTGACAACGACCGTGTGCCCAGCGTTCACGCCACCTTGATAGCGCACAACCACATCTGCAGATTTGCTCAACAGATCGGTGATCTTCCCTTTCCCTTCATCGCCCCACTGGGCACCTATTACAACTACGTTAGCCAAGGGTTTACAACTAGTGGTAAAGTTTTCAACAAACTCCCATTATCATCAGTCCCGGCTACACGTGTCAACTAGCTCTTACCTATGGATAACTTTCTTCCGATTGCTTATTTCCAGAATCAGTTTCAGCCTTTCTCCGATGCGAAAATTTCGATCGCAACCCATGCCCTACATTATGGAACCGGAGCTTTTGGGGGCTTGCGCGGCATTCCGGATCCCAACCGACCCGGTCACATTCTCCTGTTTCGCCTCGATCGCCACTGCCAACGCTTGAGCAATAGTGCCCGCTTCATGCATTTTGATCTGCCAGCGGATAAGATTCAGGCAGTCATTACAGAGTTTGTGCAACAAAATAAGCCCACTCAATCCTTCTACATTCGGCCCTTTGTCTATACTTCGGGTTTGGGGATTGCACCACGCCTGCACCAGGTGGAGAAGGACTTTTTTGTCTATGGTCTGAGTTTGGGAGATTATCTATCGCCCGATGGGGTCAGTTGCCGGATTAGCTCCTGGTATCGCCAAGAGGATCGCAGTTTCCCCCTACGCGGAAAAATTAGTGGAGCCTATATTACTTCTTCGCTGGCTAAAACCGAGGCGGTGGAGTCTGGATTTGATGAGGCACTCTTACTAAATTCCCAGGGCAAGGTGAGCGAGGCCTCGGGGATGAATGTGTTTATTGTCCGCAATGGTACGATTATTACCCCTGGCTTTGATCAAGATATTTTGGAAGGCATCACGCGGGATAGCGTTTTGACGATCGCACGGGATCTGGGTATTCCGGTCATTGAACGTCCGGTCGATAAGTCTGAGCTATATGTGGCGGAAGAAGTGTTCCTAAGTGGGACGGCAGCTAAAATTACGCCCGTTAAGCAGGTAGAAAATTACAACCTCTCAACCGATCGCCCGATTACGGACAAGCTGCGGGAGAAATTAACCGCGATTACCGAAAATCGGGATCCGGCCTATCGAGATTGGGTGTTTTCGATCGATGTTGCGGGGTGATGACCGTAGTACTGGATCCAAAAATACAGACCTTAAATCCGGCGCGATTGAGGTATGATGCAATTCTTGGATCCTTTATTCTGTGTATGAACTCATTTGGGTACTTTACAGAACTTAAAAAATCGCTACAATCCGAAATAGTTTGCTTGATATCCTCACCCTTGTAATCGGGAGAACACCCATGAGTTTTGCAGAAAGTTTGGCGCAGAATCTGGAGCCAGCGGCAGATATATTTCGTAG
>JAYKGX010000491.1:0-17863 GCA_035285565.1 Synechococcales cyanobacterium | reverse complement strand
TAGAGGGCGAAGTCCGTTAGAAACGGACTGAACAAAGGCTATTTTTGAGTCCCTTGAGGGACTTCGCACTGAGAGACCGTGGTTGAAAACCACGGGCGGATCAACAACGGAGCGAAAAATGGATGCTGAAATCTTATTTTCGATCGAGATCCTGAACATGAGAATTGCCTGAGAAATTGTCTCTCTCATGATTAGGAATATTTTCATTGCATTTTCAGAAAGCACTTAGATTGCACTCACCTCTACTCCTGGACAAGACTCCATAATGGTCATTATCGCTTTCCGGGTTCAGATTTATGACCATTCCAGCCCAACCAACCATTATTGTAGGCGGTGGCTTTGCTGGCTTATTCACCGCATTACATCTACAGAAACAGCAGTATGCTCATCCCGTAATCTTGATCGATCCACACGATTGCTTTGTGTTTAAACCATTGCTGTATGAATTGCTAACGGATGAAATCCATCGATCGCAAATTTGCATCCCCTATGAAACACTCTTGAATTCCAAAACGCAATTTATTCGAGCTTTTGTGCGATCGATTGACCTCCAAAATCGCCGTCTTGTCCTGAATACAGGGGCAGAATACGATTACGGCAAATTAGTCATTAGCCTAGGCAGTCAAAGCAATTATTTCAAGACTCCCGGCGCAGCGCAGTATGCCTTCTCCTTTACCTCTGATGCGCAAGCCATCCGGCTGAAACACCATTTAATGGGTCGGCTGACCCAAGCTCGGAAAACGCGTGATCCTGTCCTCCGTCAAGCCCTCTTAACCGTTGCCATTATTGGAGCTGGACCAGCGGGCGTGGAACTAGCCTGTACCTTAGCCGATATTTTACCCGTTTGGTATGACAGCGTTGATGGGGATTATGATGCCATTCGCATTGTTCTGCTGAATCGAGGCGAAGAAATTCTCAAAGGTGATATTAACGATCATCTGCGCCAGATTGCCACAACTGCCCTAGATCAACGCACGATCGCCATTGAGAAATGCTTCGGGATTACGATCGCTGAAATTACAGAAGAGGGAGTTGCCTACGATCGCTCCGGTCAACGGGAATTTATCAATTCTGCCACTGTAATTTGGACTGCTGGAACTCAACCCCATTGTCTATTACAAACCCTTGCCATTGCTCCGCAGGACTTAGATCGGAGTGGTCGCCTTCGGGTACGTCCCACCTTACAATTACCAGATTATCCCGAGGTCTTTGTCGGCGGAGATTGTGCCTATTTACCAGAAGCCCCCAAACCCGCCACTGCCCAAGTGGCTTATCAACAGGGCAAAGCGATCGCTCAAAACCTGGTTCACCTAGCAACGGGCAAAGCACCTCAACCTGCGCAAATTAGCCTACGCGGCACATTACTGAAGCTAGGAATGGCAGAAGGGGTTGCCAGTTTATTCAATCGGGTGGAACTGATAGGAGAAGTGGGGCGACTGCTCCGCCAAGCGACTTATTTAGAACTGCTACCCACACCGAGTTATAACCTGCGGCAAACCACCGAATGGCTCACCGATGAAGTGTTTCAGCGGCATCAAGTCAAATCGATCAATCCCCGTCATTATGGAAAAACACCTTTTTTGAGGGGAATGGCCGCCACCGCTGCCAGTGTGATGTTGGCAATGCCTTTAGCTTGGCGTGCCCTTCAACCCACCCAATTTGACGATCGCCTTGCTTGGACTGGAGTGCCTGAATTGCTGAATCAGTTAACGCCCGATCGCAATCGAACCACACAATAATTTCAAGAGGATTCCCATGAAATCACTATCTCATTACAAAATTTCCCTCAAGAAGGCAATGCTCATGAATCGTATCACGATGGGATTGTTCTTCTTTGTGTCCGGCATCGCTAATTACTTGAACTTTCATGCAAAAAACGGATTCTACGAAACCGTACTCACCTGGAAACTGCAACTGTGGGGTCCTTTCCCCATGGGATGGCACGGCATTGGTCCACTCCCGCCCCTGTTAGCAATTCCCTACGCATACCTCTTACCGTTGGCAGAAATCGTGCTTGGCGCGTTGTTTGCTTTGGGAATTTGGGTTCGGTGGACAGGCATTTTGATTATCTTGATGACCTTGAGCATTGTCCTAGCCTTTGGCATTATTCCCGCCGGAACCCTATTTCCCAATGGCGCAGAAAGCTTTAACAAAAATATCCTCTTCATGACCTTGATTTGGATGTGCATTGCCTACGAAGCCGATGCCCGCCGAGCACAAATGCGCCGTACGATGGATCGCCTTCCCCTAGCCCATTCCATGCCAGAGTCCACCGATTCCCCCGCACATGACGCGTAACCATGATGAATAAGCAAGCCCAGCGATCGCCCTTTCACGCGCTCAGCCAACACATTCCGGCTCCCTTATATCTTTGGCTTGCCACCATTGTCTTTGCAGCTTCCAGTGCCCTCACCCGAAAAATCAATATGATTGGGCAAATGCATTTAGTGGCAGGTCATAATCCTATTTCCCTCTGCAATGTCTTATTCGTTGGTAATCTCTGTGCGCTGGCAATGATGCTCTGTTTATTTTCCCAAGATTTGCAGGGTTCTGAGATCCAACGCCTACGTCCGCGAGATTGGCTCAGCCTAGGGGCGATCGGGCTGTTGTCCGGTGCTTTAGCTCCAGCATTGATCTTTGCAGCCCTCGATCGTACAACGGTGACCAATGTCGTCATTATTAGTCGCTTAGAATTACCCCTCACGCTGTTGCTCAGCTTGCTCCTTCTGGGTCGTCGCGTCAATCGCTATACCGCCTTAGGCGCTGTAGTCTCCTGTTTGGGCGTAGCCGCCACCGCATGGCTCAGTTCCGGCTGGATGCAGGATTTGCATGTGGGTCGCGGAGAAGTCATGGTGGGGATCGCAACCCTAGTCCTGTCGATCGCCAACCTACTCAGCGGTCTCTATTTAAAAACGGTTTCCTTAGGCATCTTTGCAATTATGCGCACGGGCATTGGGACGATCGTTTTCTTTGTCCTTGCCCAAGTTCTGTATGGGTCCCACCATTTTGCTGAAGCCTTCTCCCCCGTGCTTTGGGGCTGGATGGTCATTTATAGTTTTCTAATTGTCATCCTCGGGCAACTCTGTTGGTTTACGGCCCAAAAAATGAGTACTACAGCCGAATTGACCTTTGCCAACACCTTACAACCCCTGATCGCAATTGGCATGGCATTTTTAATTCTGGGAGAAATCCCTATGCTGGCTCAAGCGATCGGGGGCGGAGTTTTATTTGTCGGCATTTGCTTCAGTGCGATCGGCACAGTTTATGAAGCCCGTCTCCGATCGCGTCACAGTTCTATGACCTCCCAGTCTATGACCTCCCAATCCATGCCCCCCCAGTCCATGCCCCCTAGCCAGTGGCTGAGCATGAGTTCCGATTTTCGTGGCATTTAGAGATGCAACTAGTGATACTATAGAGGTTTGGTCATTACCTACCCAATCCTATGCCGTTACCTGTTGTTGCCATCATCGGTCGTCCCAATGTCGGCAAATCCACGATCGTTAACCGTCTCGCCCAAGTCCAGGATGCCATCGTCTTTGATGAACCGGGCGTAACCCGCGATCGCACCTATAAGCGGGCCTTTTGGCAGGATCGGGAATTCATGGTAGTGGATACGGGCGGTCTGGTCTTTGACGATGAGACAGAATTTTTGCCCCTAATTCGGGAACAGGCGATCGCGGCCTTGGCAGAATCCTGTGTGGCAATTTTTGTGGTGGATGGCAAAGAGGGCATGACCCAGGCGGATGATGAAATTGCTGGGTGGTTGCGGTTGCAGTCCGTCCCCGTGCTGCTGGCGGTGAATAAATGTGAATCGGTGACCCAGGGCGAGGCACAGGCAGCAGAATTTTGGGCAATGGGCTTGGGGCAACCCTATGCGATGTCAGGAATTCATGGCAATGGCACCGGAGATCTGCTCGATAAAGTCCTGGAATATTTGCCCCCCAAGGATGAAGTCACCGATGAAGAAGAAATTCGCGTGGCGATCGTCGGTCGTCCCAACGTTGGGAAGTCTAGCTTATTAAATGCCTTTACGGGCGAAAACCGCTCAATTGTTTCTCCTATTTCCGGCACCACGCGAGATACGATCGATATGTTGGTGGAACGGGATGGCATCCACTATCGCTTGATCGACACCGCAGGCATTCGTAAAAAGAAAAATGTGGAGTATGGTCCCGAATTCTTTGGGGTCAATCGCGCCTTCAAAGCCATTAGCCGTGCAGATGTGGTGCTGCTAGTCATCGATGCGATCGATGGGGTCACTGATCAAGATCAAAAACTCGCAGGTCGGATTCTGGAGGAAGGGCGAGCCTGTGTGGTGGTGGTGAATAAGTGGGATGCGATCGAAAAAGATTCTGCCACCATTTATGACTATGAACGAGATATTAGTGCTCGCCTGCATTTCACCGATTGGGCCGATATGATTTTCACCAGTGCCCTCACCGGACAGCGGGTCGAAAAGATTTTTGATCTCATTGCCCCAGCCGCAGAACAGCATCGACGACGGGTTAGCACCTCTGTGATTAATGAAATCCTGGAAGATGCCCTCCTCTGGCATACTCCACCCACCACCCGCCAAGGAAAGCAAGGTCGGATCTACTACGGCACCCAAGTGAGTACTCGTCCGCCGACGATCGCCCTGTTTGTCAACAATCCCGAGCTATTTGGGGATGGCTACCGTCGCTATATTGAGCGTAAGTTCCGGGAATCGCTGAGCTTTAAAGGCACCCCCCTCCGTCTGCTTTGGCGCGGCAAAAAAGTGCGCGATGTCGAACGGGGAGCCAACCGAGCCACTAGAGTTTAATTCTGGTCAGGATTTAATTCTGGTCAGGGTTTAAGACAAAACGCCATGCCCTACAATCCTCGATTCTCCTACCCTCTAGGGACGATTCTTTAGCTAGGGAAAACTTCTAGAACCTGCATTGCGCCAGTGTTCACGGTCTATGCGTTCACGGTCTATTGGGGATTAGCCTTCCGGCAGCCAATTCTCTCCCAACACCAGTTCTAGAGAATAGGGGCAACTATCTGGAAAGACTGAAATTTCCAGATTCGTCTGCTGAGCGGCTTGACGACGTGCCCGTTGATAACTGGCTAGAAGTTGCTCGGCAGGATAACTCCTTAGGCTAGGACTATCCTCGATCGCCAGTTCAATCTGAGTCCTTGCATCTGTAATAGAATCCAGCCAACTATCTGAACGGCGTTGAGGTTGGTATTGCCACTTCAGCAAATGCAGCAAAAGACGAGTGAGTTGACTAGCAATGCCTCGCTGCTCGCTTTTGCCCAAATCTTCAACCTCTGCAATCAAATTCAGCACGTCAATTTCATGCCAACGCCGCTCCCGTAACAGTTGAGCCGTGTGGGCAATCCACGCACTAAAATCTATTAAGTATTTCTCGCTCATATTTGGACTCACACCATCACAGCAAGCAAGCGTAGAGGTACAAAGCTTCTGGAAGCCTTTATGATAACGCTTCAACCTACAGATAGTTTTGTTGCAATATTTAATGGTTTATGGGAAATGTGGAATGAGAATCGGCTCGCCAGGATGCATCTAGAGTAAAAGTTTGGTGATCAGAATTTAATATGGTCAGAGTTTAAAACAAAGCGATCGAATTCTCGCATTAGCAAAGAGGGTTTCGCAGTTTGCGCTACAGTGGAGGATGGGGCATTTTCATGCCGCGACGCTTCTGTGCCGCATCCTTAATATCCAACAACCAGATCTAGCCGATCAACCTCCAGACTCCTACAAGCTATGCAAAAGACTTGTGATTTACACGTTGTCGAAACTCGGGCGCTCATGACTCCTGCCACCCTGGCGCAAGAGTTCCCCATTAGCGAAACCGCAGCCGCCCTCGTGACCCAAAGCCGCGATCGCATTCGCCAAATTCTACGGCGGGAAGATGAACGGCTGTTGGTAATTGTCGGACCCTGCTCAATTCATGACATCGATGCCGCCTATGAGTATGGTGAAAAGCTGAATGTGCTGCGAACGGAACTGGAAGATAAGCTGGAAATTGTCATGCGGGTCTATTTTGAAAAACCCCGCACCACCACGGGCTGGAAGGGCTTAATCAATGATCCCCACCTGAATGGCACCTACGACATTAATACCGGACTGCGGCGGGCCCGCAAGCTATTGTTAGGCTTGGCACAGTTGGGCATTCCCAGCGCCACGGAACTATTGGATCCCATTATTCCCCAATACATTGCTGACTTGATTGCCTGGAGTGCGATCGGCGCGAGAACCACCGAAAGTCAAACCCATCGCGAAATGGCTTCTGGTCTTTCCATGCCCGTGGGCTTCAAAAATGGCACGGATGGGAGTTTCCACATTGCTGTCAATGCCATTCTTTCCGCCAGCCACCCCCACCACTTTTTGGGGATTAATGAGCAAGGTCAGGCCAGTATTGTCGCCACGACGGGTAATCCAGACTGCCACTTAGTCTTGCGAGGGGGGAAAGACGGTCCCAACTACAGTCATCTAGATCTGAGCAAAGCCGCCGCCGAACTGGGGCGACAAAATCTCTGCTCGCGATCGATGGTGGATTGCAGTCATGGCAACAGCAGCAAGGATTATCGCAACCAGCCCCTCGTCCTCAAAGACCTGGCAGAGCAGTTGCAGAATGGGTCTCCCCACCTAATGGGTGTGATGATTGAAAGTCATCTAGTGGAAGGCAATCAGTCTATTCCCAAGGATCTCAGCCAGTTAACCTATGGTCAGAGTATTACGGATGCCTGCGTGAATTTTGACACCACAGCCGACATGCTGCGACATTTAGCCAAAGCCATCCCCAGTCGATCGGCTTCTGCAGGTGAAAAAGTTCTCAATACGCCTGTTACGGTCTGATGCAAGGGTGATCCATTTTGATGGGAAGTTTGTAGGATGGATCAGAGTTAAGTTGCGGGGGGTAGACTCGCAACTCAGATGTTGTTTCACTGATTGCTCTCACCACAAAATATTATGGATCTGGATCTGAAAGACTATTTGCGGTTGCTCCATCCCAGCCTTGCCATTCTAATTGTCTTTCCCCTGCTGGGCTTGGTCGTCAGTCGTGCCATTCTCGTCCGGCAGCGGCGACTTCAGGAAGGCAAGGAACGGAGCAAAATTCCAGCTAATGTTGGTCAAGAGCATCTGCGCTATGGGCAATGGTTGGCTCTGTCTGTGATTGGGGTCTATCTGATTGGCTGTACCCGTCCTGCGATCGACAACATTGTCAAAAAGCAACTCTGGCAAACTATGCCCTACCAAGTCATGCTGGCAAGTTTCACCTATGGGGTGACGCTGGCTGCGCTCTGGGCATTGTTTAAAGCGGGAAAACCCTTGTGGCGTGCCATTTTTGCCAGTTTAACTGGACTTGGATTGGTGCTGATTGGGTTGCAAGATGGAATTTATCGTCGCGATCATGAATGGATTATTTCCCATCTTTACTACGGCATTGTTGCCACGTTGTTGATGGTGTTTTCGTTAGCGATCGTGCCTGAAATTTACCGAGATCGTACCAATCGTTGGCGCATGATTCATACGATTGTGAACATTGTGGCGACAGTTTTCTTTATCCTCCAGGGCATCACTGGGGCGCGAGATTTGCTAGAAATTCCCCTCAGTTGGCAAGAATCCACTGTCTTTGGTTGCAATTTCAATAAAAACTCACCCGATTACAAAACCTGCCCCAAACCTGCCCCTAAAGTCACTCCTTAAAGGTACAGCGATCGCCCGATACCGCTGCATCTGCTCCTCTTTTTCTACTTGCTCGACCAAATTATATCCACGTTGCCAAGCAGTACCCTTATCGAGACAAATCTCGCTACACAACTCTGACCCACTGGGCGAGACACACTTGGTATAGAAGCCGTCACCTGCCGAATCTGCATAGATAGTGACAGCCCAAGCCCAATGGTGGCGAGTTTCGGATTTGAACGGTTTAGCCATCGACGAATTTTTATAGTATATTTGTACAAATTATATCATTAACGACTCAACCCATTCAACAGCCCACCTGAAGTCGCGGTATTCTCTAAATGGAGAGTGGGCGAAGGGAGGATTGTACCGTGAGTCTGAACGAGGCAAAAAGATTATATAGCCAGGGACGACAGAAATTAGCGGCTGGAGATTTGCAGGGGGCGATCGCTAAATTCAAGCAAGCGTTGCAGTTTGCTCCTAACTATTACCCCGTGCTAGATCAACTTGCCGCTATCATGCGAGAGCTAAATCACTACCAGGAGGCAATTTCATACTATGAAAAAATTCTTCAAATTGAACCAAATCATATTCAAACCTGGTTTCGTCGAGGATTTGCGCTTCAGAACTTAGGGCGCAATCAAGAGGCAATTGCTAGCTATGACAAAGTGTTGCAGCTTAATTCAGAAGATTTCGATCTCTTTGAAACCTGGGTTAACCGAAGTTTAGCCTTACTGGCCATAGGGCACTATCAAGATGCCCTTATTGGCTTTGAAACAGCTCTTGAAATTGAGCCTCACCACTCTGATATTTGGTCGAATCGGGGGGCTGCCTTCCTTGGATTAGAACGTTATAAGGAAGCAATCAATAGCTTCGATCGAGCTATCAAAATTAGTTCAAATCATCCCCTGGCTTGGTCTAATCGAGGTCGTGCTCTCCATGGACTAAAACGCTATGAGGAAGCGATTATAAACTACAGACAATCAATAGAGGGTGATCCAGGTAACTCTACTACATGGTCTAATTTGGGACTAACATTGAAAGTTCTAGGGCATTATGAAGATACACTTTCTGCTTATGAAACCTCTCTTAAAATCAAACCTAATCAGCCAAACGTTTGGTTTGAGAAAGGGTTTTCTCTTCAGAAGTTGGGACGCTATGAAGAAGCTATTCTGAGCTATCGTAGAGCGCTTAAACTACAACCCATATATTGTGATGCATGGAATGACCTAGGTGTTGCATTAGCTGATTTAAAAAGATACCAAGAGGCAATTGCTTGTTACGATAAAGCCCTTGAAATTCAGTTTGATCGACGTTTCTATCTAAATAAAGGAATTGCTTTGCATAATTTAAAGCTTTACGATGAGGCAATTGCTTGTTATGAAAAAGTGATCGAAACAAGTTCAGATAAAGTTCAAGCACAAGCATGGTCTAGCCGAGCAGCCGCCTTAAGCGAACTGACGCGTTATGAGGAAGCCCTTGTTAGTTGTGACCATGCAATAGAAATTGAACCGGATAATATTATTGCATGGTCTAATCGTGCCTTAACTTTGAGAGACATGAAGCGTTACAAGGAGGCAGTTATCGTCTATGATAAACTTCTTAATATCAAATCCAATCAATCGGATATATGGTGCCGTCGAGGGCTGGCTTTTAGTGACTTGGGGTATTACGAGGAAGCAATTCATAGCTATGATAAAGCCCTTGAAATCAAGCCTGATGATTGTAGCTCATGGAACAACCGTGGTGCTGCATTTCATGTGCTGGGAAACTATGAGGAATCTTTAAATTCATTTACCAAAGCGATTAATATCAACCCCAGGGAAATTATTTATTGGAATGGGTGCGGAGATGTGCTACTCAAATTAAATTGTTACAAAGATGCTCAGGAGTCTTATGAATCCTCGCTTGCCATTGAACCTAATCAACCTGCAATATGGACTTATCTAGGAATTACTCTAGAATTTCAAGAGTTTTATAGTGTAGCGGTTAGAGCGTACGATCGTGCGATACAAGTTGATGATCAGTGTTGGATCGCTTGGGGGAGGAAAGGGTTACTAATGTTGACAACTCATGGTCTAGAAACTGCTTTGTCAACTTTAGATGAAGCGTTTCTCACACTCCGTTCAGACTTGCCAGACTATTCCCAAGGATGTGGATTTTTGCACCATGCTAAAGGCTCTATCTATTACCGAGCAGGGAAAGAAAGAGAAAATTGCTTATCATCCTGGAGAAAATCCATAAGCTTTTATAAATTGGCCTTAAAAAGCTATGAAAAATTAGAACTTCCAGAATTTTATCTGGATTATTTAAGAAGTCTTATTAAAGCACTATTAGGCGTTGGGCAACTTGGAGAAGCAGATGAACTCCTACGGCAAGGAAACGATTATCTAAAACGATTGCTAGATGAGACCCCTAGTCCTGGGAAACGTAGACTAATAGCATTAGAGTTTGCAGGCTTTGATCAATTAACGGTTGATGCATTAGTTCAGGCAGGACAAGTTCAAAAAGAGAAATTTATTGAAGCGCTGGAAACGGCTGAGAAGGGGAAAAATGTCTGTCTTTCTTGGTTGCTATATGCCTTAAGTGATGCACTGTCCAGTCCAGGTTATGAGGAAATACAGCAACTTCTGAGTCCTAGAACGGCGATCGCCTACTGGCATCTCAGCCCTGCTGCGCTCACCACCTTTGTGTTGAAACCCGGTGAAGTCGCTCCGATCGTGATTACCCAGCCTTCTACGAGCGATCGCCCCCCATCCTTACAACAATTACTCAACCTAGAAGCTTGGATACAAGAATGGGATGACCAGTATCAGGACTACCGTAACCAGGGTAAAGAACATCGGAATGCTAACCATTCCTGGCGCAAAGACATGGCACAACGTCTGTTTGAACGACAGGAAGAACCTGGTAATCTCAAAGAAATTTTGAATATTGAGGCGATCGAGCAGCACCTCGAAGACATCGATCACCTGATTCTGATTCCCCATCGTGATCTGCATCGCTTTCCGCTTCATGCCCTGTTTGACTCACAATTCACCGTCTCCTATTTGCCCAGTATTCAAGTTGGACTTAACTTAAAAGGGCGGCAACCATCCAACATGGGCTACCTACTGAGTATCGAGAACCCGGAAAGCGATTTGGGATTTGCACGAGTGGAGTCTCAAGTCATCAGCCAAACCTTTCAGCAAGTGAATTTCATTCGAGAGGTTGAAGCGACACAGGAAACTGTCATGAATGCTCTGAATGAAGGTTGCAATGTTCTGCATTTCTCAGGGCACGCGGGGCACAACTCCGAAAATCCTCAAAGGTCTGAGTTATCGCTGGCTAGAAACGATAGACTAACTCTACAAGAAATTTGCCAACATGATTTGACTGGATACGATCTGGTTTGCCTTTCTGCTTGTGAAACAGCACTGACCAACAACCAGTCGATCACAACCGAGTATGTGGGCTTAGTCAGTGGATTTTTGTATTCTGGCGTAGCACAAGTCATCAGTACATTATGGCTTGTGGAATCTGCGGCGAGTGCGTTGGTCATGATTGAGTTTTACCGCCGTCGTTCGGATAGATCAGATGCAATATCACTCGCAGAAGCGATTCAATGGCTGAGAGGCTTGACCCGCAAAAGCTTTGAAACCTGGTGCACAGCAAGGCTGGCAGAATTGCCCCCCAATTTGCCGCGTGAGCGCCGATCGAGAATCAAGTTAACGCTAGACCAGACTCGACTACAATGGAATACAATCGAGGAAGATGTACAAAATCCTTATTCTTGGGCATCCTTTACTCTTTCAGGTGGGTTCTTCTCATGAATCATGAAGATGCGGTGACACTCAATGCTTTCCTGGTGGCAGCAACCCGCCTAGAAACTCCCCTGCCTGAAAATCTCCAGCACCAACTTGATGCAATTGCCAAGCAGTTTCCAGCATCAATCTATGAGTTGCATGAATTTGTGGAACAGTACAGCCCTCTGAAACAACAGTATATTGCTGCACTTCAAACCCTTCCCGGTGAAGGAGAACGACCCAAATTCGCTGACCCTTCTACTCTAGAACGACTGCCCGCAGAGTCAACCGTGAGCTGGGAAGAGGTTGAACAGCAATTAGGAACTTACTTTAAGGATATGGTGCTAGATTTTATCGAGCGGTCGCATCCTGATTACGAGCCTAAAATGGCTGAAGCTTTATCAGCCGCATTGATTGATATGGAACAACGTCCTACCATTACAGTTAACGACATTGATGCATGGATCACCAATCTTTTCGCTAGTTCAAACACCGATTGAGCGATCGCTCAAAAAGCTGGAAAAAAGTTACAAATCAGTTCGGGAAAAGCAGACCTTTCAACGTTTAATCATTGATCTCTTAACGGATCTTTGTTGTGACCCCCAGCCTCTCAGATCTGCTCTAGAACCTTTGCCAGGGAAAATCAGCTTGCCGCCCCGTTGGGAATTTCGCAAACTTAGCTTCGCAATGCTGGGGCTACGAGGTGCTTCTGGACAGGGGCGGCTCATGTATCTAGTCAATTCAGCAGAATACAAGCTCATTCTAGTTTGGATTTATACTCATCGAGAATTTGAAGGTCGCCCAGATGACAAAAGTTTGAGATTAGTCCTGAAGGATGCGATCCACACTGTATCAGAAGCTGCAGAGTTGGCTGCCAATGAAGAGGAGAACATAGATTCAATCAATGATAGTTTCTCTGATCCACTCTAGACAGTCTGAATCTTAACCTGAGCAACCTCACTACTTACTTACTATTTATTCGGACTCAAGGAAGCCCCCAACGCACGAGATAGCGTGAACTCCACGGAATGCACAAAATAACGCCGATCGACCTCTGCCGGATCAACCATGGGCTGCACCAGCACCGTAAACATGCCCAGACGATTGCCCGCTAACACATCAGTAAATAAGCGATCGCCCACCATCCCCACTTGCTCTGGTTGTAACTGCATTTGCTCGATCGCCCGTCGGAGTTTGCGGCGAGAAGGTTTGCCAGCCCCTGTGAGATAAGGTAGGTTCAAGGCTTGCCCTATCCGACTAATACGCGTTTCACTAATGTTGTTACTCACCAGCCAAATCTGAGGCGTTATCTGCTGCATCGCTTCCACCCAGGGCAACAACTCTGCTGATACCTGTGCCACAGTAATCGGTACCAGGGTTTCATCCACGTCTAAAATTAAACCCTTAAGGTTGTTTTGCGCCACCAATTCTGGAGTCAAACTGAGAATGGTAGCAGGCAGGAAAAGGTCGGGTTGTAAGAGTTTGCCCCAAGACATAGTGTTACCAGTGAGTGTTACCCGTGAGTGTTACTAACAATTGCCAATCCTGATCCCTACAAGGTTCGACAACGGTTGAATTTCGATCATGAGTCGATCATTAGTGTAGATCGATACCGGAACCGATCGTCTTCCCCCAATCGTTGAATCTGCCTAAGCGTTATCTCTCAGGCTGCTTGCCCGACTGGTTTTGTGAAGATTGCGGTTGCTGAGGAGAGGGAGAGGGACTGGCAGGCTGGGAATTGGGGGCAGAACCGGCTTCTTTTTGTTTTTTCTCTGCTTCCGCTCCATCTACCCGATCGCGAATTTGCCCCTGGGCGGTTTCATGTTCTGCGAGGGTTTTGCTAAAAACATGGGTGCCATCGTAGCGTGCTACAAAGTAGAGATATTCGGTCGTTTCTGGACTCAAGGTCGCTGCTAAACTCGCTTTTCCTGGACTGGCGATCGGGGTAGGTGGCAAACCAGGCGTAACATAGGTATTGTAGGGCGATGGCGTACGCACCTGAGCCAGCGTCAGGGGATTCTCCGGAGTTTGCTGAATGCCAAAGGCATATTCCACCGTGGGATCCGAACCCAAGGTCATGCCAATTTTTAAGCGATTGGTAAACACACCCGCGATCGTGCCTCGTTCCGCCGGAATCACCGCTTCTTTTTCTACAATGCTGGCGAGGGTGACCCACTGCATCAAATTCAGTTTCAATGGATCCTTTCCCTGTTGTTGTTCATAAATCGGTAATGCCACCTGCTGAAAGCGATCGAGCATCTGGGTGATTGCCTGCTCGGGGGTGAGGGTGGTTCCCAACATTTCATAGGTGTCAGGAAACAAAAAGCCCTCCAAATGGGGCAAGTTCGCAGGTAGCCAAGGATATTTCTGGGTGGGAACCTGCTGGGTCGCAGCCAAAAATGCCTCAGCCTTGAAGTACCCCTGCTGCTCAAAATAGGCAGCCATCTGCCGCATTGACCAGCCTTCTGGAATCGTAAAGGAGTTGCGAATCACATCGCCTGTCCAAATTTTGCGGGCGATCGCCTCCATGGAATCCTGGGAGGACAGGTCATAGGTTCCTGCCTGAAAGCCGCCCTGGGAATTTTGCCAGCCCTGCAGACGTGTCCACCATTGCCAAGCTTCGGTTGAACGGATTAAACCAGCCTTTTGCAACTGCGTGCCAATCGCTTGCGCACTGCTTCCGGGCGCGACCTCAAACACAACCCTCTGAGCTTGCCCTGCTTGCCCATTGTCCCCGACGGGTGCGATTGCCTCTGCCCACCAGCTTTTGGCTTTCCAGCTTCCTACCCCTGCGATCGCCAGGGTCATCAACAGTGCCCACACACGTTTTTTCATGCAAAATTGCCAAATTCATCAATCTTCGACACAAGTCGGGCACTACTCTAGCGCATCAAAGAGCTGATCTTCAATCATGGGCAGCATAGGTTCTAAGCGTTTTAATTCATCCTGAGAGAGTAAATGCGGCTTCCCATTATCATCTAACCGAGTTAAAATGAAATATGGATCCAAGTGAGCATAAACCGCATATTCTTGCTTGTCATGGAAGAAATTGGCAAGAAGTTGCAATTCCTCTTGATCCTCATCTTCGTCGTAGTCGGATTCACCGTATTCTTCATCCTCTAGATCCGGTAGCTCACCTTCAACGGTCAGAACCACCGCTGTGCGCTTCAGGACTAGGTTTTGCTCCGCGAGAACTGCCTTAGCGGTGGGAAAAATTAGATCAATTTCAGCAGGATCCTCTACGAGAACTGCTTCTTCATCTTCATCGCCATCTTCTTGCCAAGACACAATTTCAATGGTGGAATCGACGGGTAAGAGCAGCGCGTAGGAACGACCATCGACTTCTAGGGTGTGTTCCACATAGCAGTCTAGGGTCAACCCCATTTCGTCTGTGAGGGTTACCGTCGGCGCGTCAAAAATTTCTTCATCCATTGGAGTTTCCTTATCCCGAACCGGGGCGATTTTAAACAGATTTGCCCCCCACAAACAGTATCTACCAGAATGGTTCATCCCAAACCATCACCCAGCAAAATTAAAGGCACAGTCTGTGAATTGGGGAATACTCTATCTACCCTACGGTGGGAAGGATCAATTTAGCCTCATTGCTGCTCTAACCACTGTTGCAAAATAATAGCAGCAGCTTTGCGATCGATCAGCCCTTTATTCCGAGAGGGGGAAATGTTTTCGGCCTTCAGCAATTCTTCGGCTTCAAAACTGGTTAACCGCTCGTCCACATATTCCACAGGTAAGTTCAGGGCCGTGGCAAGCGCCTGGGCAAATTTTTGGGTCTGTTTGGCTTGGCTGCCGATGCTGCCATCTTGTAAATAGGGCATTCCCACCACCAGCACTTCCACTTGGCGCTCCCGAATCAACGATCGCAGGATGCGCACCACATCGTCAAAGGATTTGCGCTCAATTGTCATCAGTCCACTAGCCGCCAGCCCCAGGCGATCGCACCCAGCAACCCCAATTCGTTTTTTGCCCACGTCTAACCCCAGGGCAGCAACCATGCGATGCGTCATAATACCTGTGGGTTTACCCTAAGGAGGGGTCGCCGGGATGGGATTCGTTGTTGTGAGGGTCACGTAACGATCGCAGCGTCTCCTTCTGACTGAGGTTCGGTTGGGTCTTGTAGTAGCGATCGCGTTTGGCATCCAGGGAAATGCGACCCGGCACCGGCTTGCGGACGGGTTGTAGCCCCGGAATGACATCAGACAGTTGCAGACCATCGAGGGTCGTGGTTGCTTTGGTTTCCCGTAGCTTGTGCCACACCGAGCGAGACATTAACAGCGTCTGCGCCACTCGTTCGGCTCCAATCCGTTCAAAATAGGCTTCCCGTTCTGCATGGTAATCCGCAGAAATCACTTCCAGAGTTTGGGCAGGGACTTCTTGAATAATCCGCGCCATCTGGGTCATCACTTCTGGGTAGAGCCAGGTGTAGGCAGGGTGAACCGTTAATTGTGCCGTGTGCGGACGCGAGCCATCTCGACTCAGGCGCAGTTGAAAATAGGCAACAGCTACTTTACGCTGTGATTCGTACACATAGCCGCTGACGGTCTCAGTCTGGGTCATCCATTGCTTGACCAACCGCACCAGAGAGCCAACTAAGCTGGTTTTAAAGTCCTGAGGGTGGCGATCGAACACTTGGCGCACCAACGGCGGCATTGCCATATTGTCCAATTGATACAGCAGATGGGCATCGGCATTGCTCACGGGCATGAGATTGGGTAAATCGGGTTCCCGCGTTGCCAGTTCCCCTAACTGTTCGGCTGCGATCGACCAATAGGTAATTTGGGCCACGGGTTGAAAGCCATTGTGACGATAGAGGCTGAGAGCATCTTCATCCGTGACATTTAGTTCCAGCAGCCAGGTTCGAGCTTGCAGAATGCCTTCAAAGCAATGACGCAGCAGCAGAGAACCAATGTCCGTCGCCGCGACTAATGCCGTTAAGTTTTTGCGATCGTCTGAGGTCAGCGCCGAGCCTGTCACCAAGCGATCGATGCGCCAAGTACTGCCAGCCCGATTAAAGGGTGAGACTTGAATCATCCCCTGAACTGCTTGATTGACCTCCGCCACATAGACCGACAGCGTATGTTGGAAGGGATTGGGAAACCAACTCAAACATTTGAGCAGTCCATACCAACGGCTGAGGGAAAAAGCGGGTTCTCGCACCATGGAGGCAGCACTCGCAGAAGTATCAGCGTCGATCGCATAGCACCGGAGCTGCTCTACCGCTTCCAGATCACGATATTGCAGGGGACGAATTTGGACATCAGAAGTCTGCCTAAGCGTGCGCATCATGGTTTCACGGCGCTATGCCGGGGTGGCTGGGGACGGAAAGATCTGGGCGGGCTGCTCTATGAGTTGGGCTGCTAGGGTTTCGTCGGACGAATTAAAACCAAGGGGGTTTGCTCGTTCGCGTTTCCAGCAGGGTTGGTAATCAAAGCTTGAGATAGGAATGGCTCTGATACATCAGCAGTCGCCGCTAATATCTTAACGCGCCGCAAATCGTTCACGTCTACTACTGCAGCAGAAAGTCCCGTTTCTCGTTGAATTCGATCACATAGTCCTTGGGGATCCTGGGGCCCTAGAACAATAAATTTATCGTAGGGGGGCAAGGTTCCAGTCACATCGTCAATCAAGTTCGCCTGGGGTCCTGCAATTCGGTAAAACATGCCATCCACCTGCAAGGACTTGGCGATCGATCGCGGGATGAGCTTAAACGGAATACTGATCACAAACGCTAGAAAGACCCGAGGCGCACCTGCAATATCAATCAGGGCTTGCAACCCACAGGCAGTGGCCAAGCTGGAGGTGGGATGGAACATGTAGCACAGCCGTCGGGCCAACCAACCGGGTTTGACATCGCCGGGATAGCGGAACCGTCCCTGCATAATTGCCACGGGGGATTCACCGAGCGTCACCACATCGCCCTTTTGCGCGTAGGGTTGGACATAGCGTTTCACCACCTCAACGGGATCATCCAGATGGGTGAGCAGATGGGTTTTAATTGGCAGCAGGTCTGCATTCGTCGCCGATCGCCAGCGCGGCTGACTGTCCAACGTGGGGAACTTCAAAGGCACAATCACATGCTTGGTTCTGGGGAAACGCCCGCCCGGTCCATAGGTGATGAAGTGAATTTTCACCCAAACCGCTTTTAACTGTGCAACATCCGGTGCAGCAATATCCACTTGAACATCGATCGGTTCCCGACACCCCACTTTGATGATGTAACTTTCCCAATACCCATCAGCACGCACATCAGCTCCTTGGTAGCGCGGAATGATGCGGGTCGTGGTGGTGACCCCTTCTAGGCTGGCATCTGAAAGCACCGTCACCTCGGCATAAATTTCCGGCACCATGATTTCCAAGCGGTCAGTCTGGTTAACCATTTCCAGAGATC
>JAYKGX010000490.1:0-34317 GCA_035285565.1 Synechococcales cyanobacterium | reverse complement strand
GCTTACCTATCATCCCACAGAGGCCCGATCGCCCTGGAAAGGCATTCCCACTGGGCAACTCCGACCTGCTCACCTCTATGCCGTTTACATGGTGCTAGTAGTTGTGGCAGTTCAAGGACTTTCCTCTCTGCTCAGTCGTTCAGCAGCCGGGCAAACTCAAATCAGTTTGGAGAGTCTGCAAAAATTTAAAGAAAGCTTACCTGTTTCAACGGTGCCGATGGGGCCGATTGCAGAGCAGAGCGACAAATCTTTGAATGTTGCACCCTCTAACAACAAACCGGTGCGCGTTGGGCTGACCTTTACGGATCAATCCTGGGTACGCGTCCTCGTGGATGGCAAGGAAGAGTATGAAGGGGTCTTACCGCAGGGTACGATGAAGGCTTGGAGTGCCGATCGTCAAGTCGTGGTGCGAGCCGGGAATGCAGGCGGCATTATGGTGGTCTATAACGAGAGCCAAGCCAAGCCCCTGGGAGAGCCGGGTGCGGTGCAGGAAGTGGCCTTTCCGCCTGCCCCCCGTGTGGCAACCTTGACCTCTGAAGAGACGGTGTTTCAACGCCTTCAGTAAATTTACCCCCTTGAGTTAAGTTCAATCCCTTAAGTCAGGTCACATCCCCTCCCCTGGTGGGTTTGTCATGGGTTGTTTGTCTAATGAAATAGCCTTGCGCCTCGTCTGTGAGCTAAAAGCTTGCCTCAAAGCAAAGCCCCAGAAACCTGAGATCAAGAGTCTTAGGTTCTGGGGCTTTTTTAACGCGGGTGCGATACTTGGAATCACGTAAAACGCGATCGCCGGGATACAACCCAATTGCGTTATTCAAACCCCCGATCACGCCAGGGAACTGGATCGACGGATTGCCCATGGACATATAGGCCCCAGTGTAGGTGAGGCCCTGTGGAAGCCCCCGTATTGCCTAAGGTGCCAATCTGTTGACCTGCTTGGACAAAATCACCCACTTTGACATCAATTCGCCGCATGTGCAGAAAGATACTGGCAACCCCCTGTCCGTGATCGATCCCGACACAATTGCCATGAATGTTAAATCCATTTTTTTCGTAACCGATCAGGGCGACTCGTCCGGCTGCCGGAGCCACAATCGCAGAACCACTATTACCCGCATAGTCTACACCCCGATGGAAATAGTCATTGGCAAATACACCGTTGTAATAGCGCCTGACCCCATACCCTGTGGTGATGGGTCCATTATTGGGTCGCAGAAATTTGCCGTTCCAAAATTTTTGAGGACTGACAATTTGCTTAAAGGCATCCACCTGATCAAATTCCCGTTCATCTAGGGGTTCATTTTTATCTGGGGGCAACCAAATCCGTTGGACGGGGAACGATCGTCCTTGCAAGCGTAGGTTAAAGTTCTGATGATCGGTTACAGTCTGAACTTGCAGAGGTAAATTGCCCGGTTTATTCAAGGGTGTAGTCGGCAGGAGTGCGCGATAGCGATCGCCACTGATCAAAAACATGGGATAGGTTTTACCCGCCATCGTGACGGTGGGGGTAGGGGTACTGGCAGTCCGGGCAGTGACGGTAATCGTATCCCCCAACCGAGGGGTGGTAGGAGTCACTTGAATAGAGGCACCGGCACTGGGGCGGGCAGTGGGCAGCGGCGCAGTCGGCAACTGAGCTTGAGCCAACGAGGTTACAGCGACCAAGGCGATCGTGGTGCCAATTGCCAGCAGAAATTTTGGATTTTGGATTGTGGATTTTGGATTTTGGCTAGCTGGGATCGAGGCGATCGCCCGCCCTATCCTGAGCAAGACTTGCCAGCCCCTGCACCATTGAGCAGAGAGGCTTTTGAACCCTGGTGCGTCTGCTTGTTTAGCACCACTCGCGTTGAATTTCCCAAAGCTGCTATTTTTCCGCAATTTTCTAGCCTCCTGCAATCTACAATTTTCCAGTAATCTGCAAAATGCACAACCCAGCTTGAAATGGAGATGGGGTTCGATCGATAGGTTACCCATTCCTGTGTTTTACCCATTCCTGTGTTTTACCCATCTTTTTTCTGGATCATTTTAGCTATTCGGCGGGAAGCCCCGCACTTTATGCGACGCATGAGCGTCGGAATGAGAGCCAGGGCGTTAACGAGTTGATCGCTTGACCGATGCGAAACGCAGTTGAGCAAGGGATTGCTATCGACGAGGAAACACCAATTTCTCACAAACGCAGCGAGAAAAACTGATATACTACTCAAGAGGTCGTTGACCTGCCTAGCCTCTCGAACAGATAGGCTTAAGTAGCAGTTATATGCTTGCCACGGAAAGACTGTCGCTAGGGAAGCCGAACCGTCACTGGAAGCAATCAGCAAGCCACACGGAAAGGACGAGTAGAACTTAAACTCCTTGGGGCGCAGAGAGTCTGCCCGGAGGCTGTGAAAGCAGCCTGCCAGTAAGGGACACGCAAGTGATCCAAACCTGCGGACGCTGTGTAAGACCATCATGAAACTCGGTTTCAACATTCTACGGAGTGTTCCTAACGTGGCAACGGCGGATGAAACGGGAAGACCGCGCTCTATGCGTAGCATCAGAGTCGGGTACGTCACTTTATGTCTGTCTTGATCAATTCTCATGACATCATCATCGTCGGGGCGGGTATTACGGGTACAGCCCTAGGGTATGAATTGGCGCACCACGGTTTACGCGTTTTGCTGCTGGAGCAACATGCCACCCTCCAGGGAGCCACTCGCCATAGCTACGGGGGCATTCCTTACTGGGCGGGCGATCGCGAACTGACTCAAACCCTCTGTGCTGAGGGCATTGCCATTCATCGACAGTTGGCAGCCGAATTAGAAGCCGAGACGGAATTTCGGGAATTAAAGTTGCTGTTGACCCTGACACCGGAGCAAAACCTGGAGGCGATCGTTGCCAGCTATGCCCCTTTTGCCATTCAACCCCAATGTGTGGATCCCCAACAAGCACAAGAGTTGGAACCGTTGTTGAATTCCCAGGCGATCGCAGCGGCGCTCGTTTTGCCCCATGCCCATTGGAATCCGGTACGGGGTTGCCAAGCCTACCAGCAAGCCATGCAACGGTTGGGGGGACAGTTGGCGATCGAAACTGTGACTCATATTGAACGGTCTGGCTCGGGTTGGCAGGTGCAGACTTCACACCAGACTAGGGTTGCCGCCGCTGTAGTGGTTTGTGCTGGGGCAATGACGCGATCGCTGTTGCAGCAATCTGGGATCCGGGTCAAACAATATTTCAGCTATGCCGAGTCCATTGAAACGCCGAGGGTGGATCTGGAATTGCGCACCTTGGTCATGCCAGCCATCACCCAACGCTTTGATTTAGAAGCGACCGCCAGTCGTGAGGAATGGGATCCCCTGTGGGAGCAGCCAGATGGATTTGCCTCCGAGTCGATCGGGATGCCTGCGGTGCTGGATGCAGGGGCAATTCAGTTTGGCGATCGCAGTTTACGCATCGGACAGATTAGCCGCATTCTGCCCCAACCCGATCGTCCCTGGGGGATGGAACCCGCCCAAGTTGATAGCCGTCAACAACAGACCAGTGAGCAATTGATGCGAGACGGAATTCGCCCCATTTTGCCTGCGATCGCCGATCTACCGGGTCAGTGGCAGGCCTGTCAGGTTGCCTTCAGTCGCGATCATTTACCCTTAGTCGGTGCGTTACCCGATCAACCCGGCTTGTCTATTTTTTCCGGGTTCAGCAATCCTATGACCTTGGTGCCTGCGATTGCCCGTCGGTTTGCCCAGGAAATGGTCGGTTCAGCGGATCCCTTACTGCGATCGCTCCGTCCCGATCGATTTGCTTGACCGACCCGTCACCCTCTTACCAAATTCCTAGACAACCCGCACGGCCCCTGAATCCAGGTCATATCTTGCACCAACGACCTTGAGCAATCCTTGCGACTGCCGATCGCGAATCAACTCCGATCGCTCCAACAAGCGATCAATTTGCAAATGCACATTGGCAATCACGGTTTTGTCGATCGCAACCGCAGGCTTGTCGGATGGGTCAATTTTCGCCAACGCGATCGCAGGTTCAATATCTTGCACAAAGGCACCAATACTTCCCGGCACCGCCTGATGCTGCACCGCTGCTGTCACCGCTCCACACCGCTCATGCCCCAACACCATTAACAAGGGCGTATTCAACAACCCGACTGCATATTCCAAACTGCCAAGCACCTCCGGATTGACCACATTCCCAGCCACCCGCACATTAAACACATCCCCCAACCCCACATCAAACAGCAACTCCGCCGGAACTCGCGAATCAGCACAACTCAAAATTGTCGCCACCGGATGCTGCCCCTGTGCCAACTCCTGCATTCGCTTAGCCGACTGGTGGGGATGGCTCTCATGGTGCTCCACAAACCGCAAATTGCCATCCAATAAACTGCGTAACACCTCATCCGGCTCAAGCGAACTCACCGCTGCCCGTGCTGCGTTATTCGGCCAGAGTCCCACTATTGCTGCCGACACTAGGCTAGCCGTACCGAGTTTGAGGAGCGATCGACGGTTCATCGTTTGATTGTTAATAAACCCATATTGCAGTGTCATAGGTATTTACCAATGTTTGGATTTTCAACTGGATGAATCGGCACAATTAATTTATGAAGTCATATTGACAATACATCGCATGGATTTGACCTGCATCGCATCGGAGGTAAAGCAGGCTCCACCAAACTTATTCAAAATCGGACGGATCACTTCTAATAGCGATTTAGTTGATTCTGGTGGACAAAAGGCAATAATATAATTATTCTCAGAAGCAATATTGGAATCATCCCCAGATTCACCTCGCACACCATGGCTAGAAACATTCCGTAAAACGGTGTAGGTAACATTTCCAGCCCTGTCAAAAACATTCGTAATTTTGTGCAACTCGACCGAATCAGCCATGATTTCTAAACGTGTGACGGTATGCATAAAAAGTTATCTCCACTGCGATTGATGAGACTGAGTCCTATTGCCAAAGTAGATTGATACCGGACAGGTAAAGGGGAATACCCACAATGATATTGAAGGGAAAGGTCAGAGCTAAAGCCGTGGAGACGTAGAGGCTAGGATTGGCTTCAGGCACGGTCATCCGCATCGCCGCTGGAACTGCAATATAGGATGCGCTGGCACAAAGAACCGCAAACAACAAGGCATCACCCTGGCTCATTCCGATCGTATGGGCAATTACAATACTAATCGCTGCATTAAAGATTGGCATGAGAATTGAAAACCCAATCAAAAAAGCCCCTGTTTTCTGCAAATCCTGAATCCGCTTGGCTGCCACCAATCCCATATCCAATAGGAAAAAGGTCAACACCCCATAAAACATATCTTGAGTAAACGGTGATAACTTCTGCCAACCCCGCTCCCCCGTCATCATCCCAATCAACACACTTCCCACTAATAGGAACACAGACCCGTTCAAAAACGCTTCCCGTAGCACTTCTCCCCAAGGCATCGATTCGGATTCAGCCCGCTCACCCCCGAATAAGTTGACCAAAATCAGCCCTACAATAATTGCGGGCGACTCCATCAATGCCAGTGCCGCCACCATATAGCCATCATAGCCAATCCCCATCTGCCCCAAAAACGAACTCGCCGTAATAAATGTGACAGCGCTAATTGAACCGTAGGTGGCGGCGATCGCTGCCGCATTATAGGGGTCGAGCTTCCAGCGCAGAATAAAAAAGCTATACACAGGCACCACGGAAGCCATCACCATCGCTGCCGCCAGCGTCAGCAACACATTCTGGGTAATTCCACTGCGGGCTAGCTCCACGCCCCCCTTAAACCCGATCGACAGCAACAGATACAGCGAAAACAGCTTGGGAATCGGCGCAGGAATCTCCAAATCTGACTTCACAGCCACTGCCAACATGCCGAGGAAGAAAAATAGGACAGGCGGATTAAGGATATTGGAGAGGATCAGATCTGGATTCATAGCGATTCTAGAGTCATAGCGGTCGGAAGTGCAAACTGGTCTTTGTACTGGACAAGGTAGCACTGAACAATAGCGAGTCCTCTATATCAACCCAAGAAATTAATGTTTTGCTTATCGTTGGCACATCACAAGAAAGCTTAACAATCAGGGACGATGGGTTGTCTTTGCTTCCAAACTGGCAAGGCGGCTTTTTAGCTCCTGATTTTCTCGCTTGAGTTGCTCCAAATCCTCATGCAATTGTTGGATCGCTGGATGAGTTCCCACTCGTTTTTGCACGATCGCGATCGCCTCTTCCGCCGATCGCCGAATCCGACCATCACTGCTTTGCTGACCCAACGCTTGCAGAATGGGAATGACCTTGACCGTTTCCATCTGTTGCAGTGCTTTAATCAATGCCGCTTGCATAAAGAAAAAGGGATCGCGGCTCAGTTCCTTCAGCCCGGTGAGAATGCGATCGACCTCGGGTGGCGCTTGACCTACGGAAATCGAACCCAAGGCACGGATGGCAGCAAGGCGCAGGGGTTGAGGCGTTCCGGCGATCGTGTAAGACAGCAATAACTCTAACGCAGCGGCAGAGGTGGTCATGCAACTAAGAGCTTGTAAGGCACCCATTCGCACCACTTCATTCCAACCCGCTCGGGTTTCCAATACCTGCTGAAGTAGGGCAAGCACTTCTGCTTCGTCGGGAGCATCGGCTAATTTTGAACTGGCAAAGGTTCCCAAACTGGCGATCGCTGCCGCTTCGGTCACATAGCTAGGATCTCCGGTTTCGACCATCGCTTTCACCGCTTGGTAAGCCGCTGGGATTGGGATGGTTGCCAAGGTTTCCACCACAGCACAGCGCACCCTCGCTTCCGGATCTTGCAACCCTGGGAGTAAGGCCTCCACAACCTGATCTAGTTTGATATTGCCAAGTTGACGGGCCACTTCTAGCCGTACCCCCCAAAAAATATCCTGTTGGAGGGCTTGGGCAAGGGCTTGTAGGGCTTCTAATCCCCCTTTCTTCGCCAGGGCTTCCGCCGCATAAATCCGGGAAATAGGATCTTCATCGAATTGCAGTTGGGCTTTTAGCTCCGGCAAAGGATAGTCCAATTCCACGGTTTTGAGGAAGGCATTGCCGCGATCGAAGCTGATGAAGTCTGGCTTTTGAGCTAAGGGGAAATAAAAGCTCTGTTCTCGATCGCATACACGGATCCTGTAGGTCTGGTGCTGGTGGGTCGTGGCTGACTCCCCTAGGGTGGTCAAACGAATCGGCAGTTTGAGATCAAATAGGCCCCCCGTGGCATCGGTCAGGTCAGCGCTATTGCCTGCTTGGGTTTGGGTGATGGTGAGTTGGGCAAGGTTGCTGTCCTCATCCCAGGTATAGCTGACTTTATATTGGGGATAGCCGCCCCGGTAGACATACTGGTCAAACAGGAAGAGCAGGTTGCGTCCCGTCGCTTTATCAATCGCCCGCAGGAGATCAATCGTTTCCACGGTGGAATGGGCATTGTCCCGCAGGAAGGTGGAAATCGTGGCAAAAAAGAGTTCCTCGCCCAGTTCTGCCCGGATCATGTGGTAGATACAGGCCCCTTTCTCATAAATATGGCTATCGTAGAGTTCGATCGCCTCGCGATACACATGGGTCACCAAGGGACGACGGTAGCGATCGGCATCTTCGCTGAGGTAGTCTCTGGCTTGCCCCAGGAGATAATAAGCACCCAGATCTTTGCCATACTCCTGCTCTAACCACATCACCTCGGCATAGGAAGCCATCCCTTCTTTAATCCAAGCATGGGACCAATGTTTAATCACCACGAGATCCCCAAACCACTGATGCGCCAATTCGTGGGCAACGAGGGTTTCACTACTGAGGTTGTCAAGGGCAGCGCGATCGTCGAGGAGACAGCGATCGGTCAGCAGGGTGGTGGAGGTGTTTTCCATCCCGCCAAAAATATAGTCACTGACACAGACCTGGGCGTATTTGGAATAGGGATAGGGATAACCGTAGGTTTGGCTAAAGAACGCCATCATGGCTGGCGTTTTCCCGAGGGTCAGTCTTGCGGCTGCTTCCTGCCCCGGTTGTACATAATAGGTGATGGGTTTGCCCTGCCAGTCTTCCCGCAGTTCTACAAACTCTCCCACTACTAAGGTCATCAAATAGGTGGGATGCACTTCCGTCTGCCGCCAGTGAAACACTTTGCTGTGCGATCGCCCTTCTGTGGCAATCAGCTCCCCGTTGGAAATTGCTAGGTAAGACTGGGGCACTTCCACCCGAATTTCTGAGCTGGCGAGCTGACCGGGATAGTCAAAGCAGGGAAACCAATAGCGGGAATCTTCATCTTCGCCCTGAGTCCACACTTGGATGGGTTTGTGGGGATAGTCTCGACTGGGCTGAATAAAGTACATCCCGCGCTGGGGCTGATGCAGGCTGTAGTCGATCGCAATTACCAGGGGTTTGCCCACTTGGGTCGGGGTGCTGAGTTGGATCGTTAATTTTTGACCATCCGATTGAAACAATTGGGACAGATCATCCACCCTAACCGCCGCAATTTGCAGGTTGACCGCATCCAGAACCAGACTCGTCAGGTGCGATCGCACTGGGATCATCCTAATCTGACAAGTACCCTGACAGCGCTGTGCTCCGAGGTCTAATTGCAGATCTAAGAAAATGTGTTCCACTTGTCCAGGGCGATCGGGAACATATTGCGGTTTAGCACCCGGTAATTCAAAACGGTTTTGCGAGGAACGAGCCGACCCAAATTCCAACATAGTGATTAACTCAAGGGATTGAATTCAGAGAATAGGGCATGTTTTTTCAGAATGAGTATCAGCCATGTCTAGAGAAGTGAAAAATGCGATGAGTGCAGCAGTGAGATTCAGAATTGAGCGGCAACACTGATACCAATTCAGGATGAATTTGCATAGAACTGAATCTAGAAGCCACATCGGGAGAGTATTTCAAGCTTCTGAGTTTGTGCAGTTCTATACAAAATTGGTATGAGATGCAACATTGATAGCTCAAGTTGGTTGTCTGGCAGCAATTGGTTGTCTGGCAGCAATTTTCTATCATTGAGTCTATCAGCAGCTTCACAAGAATCTGCCAACGGAGTGTTAGTAATAATCCTAAAAACTGCAGGCAAAAACCTTGTAATCCTCTTCATGAAACCTCTAAAAGTCTTGCTGCTCTAAACTTATTCTTCCCTGAAGTTGCCTGTTTAAGTCACGCAATTTGTCATCTCTGTTTCATTCATTGTGGATAGCAAGTCTTATTAGCGATTCATTCAAGTCAGCGATGCCTTCAAACCATCAGTTAATTTCTCTCAAGTGTAAATAAATAAGCTGTGAAGTCAACAACTTGAGTCAAAAACCACATAACTTTCAGTTTCAGCACGATCGACTGCTAAACCAACAGTCTCAGAAAATATAACTTCACCCAGATGCAAGTTATCTCATTCCTGGCAACGATGTTAATAAAAAAAGCAAGGATGAAGAACACCCTTGCCTAGTTTAGAGTTCCACGCAGACACCATCACGAAGAGTTATGAAGAAGCTTTGCAGCCTCACATACAGTCATCACACCTCACACCCAGAAACTCTAGAGACAGCTTTTACAAGGACAGGATGACACTACAACTTAGACATGAAAAGGAGCAATCCTGCGCTCATCAGCACTAGCGTCAATACCAGACCGATCGATTGTCCTAAATGCTTTTGGGAGGATTGCATAGGTCACCTCAAAATCATGTGTATGGGATTATGAGAAAATATCAGCTTTTTGAGGGGATCAGGTGAAAACGAAATCAATCGTTAGATGCAATCTACAAAACTTGACGGAGTGAAACTAAAGTTTCGCGATCGCTACAAAAGTTTATTCAATTAGTAAGAATTTGATACATTCTAATCACCAAGGCAAACGGCTACCATCCCACGAGAAAAACTCTCCACTGTCCTGGTTTTGCAATCCATCTAGTACGGTGAGCAATTGGGTAACGGTTCGTTCTGTAGAAAATAGCTTCTCGGGGGGAACGTTACGCTGAAAGGGGTGTGATAAGCGGGTATCCGTCGTACCGGGATGTAAGGTCACCACGATCGTTCCTGGGCAGGTGCGTTGATATTCGATCGCGGTGGTTCGCATGAACATATTCAAAGCTGCTTTGGACGCGCGATAGCCATACCAACCCCCGAGGCGATTATCGCCAATACTGCCAACTTTGGCGGAAATGGTGGCAAAAAGAGCACGTTCTCGGTGTTTGAAACAAGGTTGAAGATGCTTAGCCAACAACACCGCCGCGATCGCATTCACTTGAAAATATCGCACTAATTGATCTGGGTTGATCTGCCGCAAGCTTTTTTCGGGTTGACCCGCCGTATCATGTAACCAGCCAACACAATTGATGACCCAATGCAAGTTAGGACTGGTCGCCTGGATGGTTTGACTGACTCCCCTCATCTGAGTCTCATCGGTGACATCCAGTGGCAACAGTTGCAATCGTGGATCCGAATATTCGGTAGCCCAGGCTAGGAGAGGAGCCTGCGGATCATGATAGGTCGCATAGAGGCGATCGCAGCGATTTTGCCCCAGTAACTGGCGAACAAACTCTAGCCCAATCCCCTGGCTAGCCCCCACCACTAATCCTGCTTTCATCGGTTGAGCGAATTCAATGACATGAATCTGTTTTAGATAGCGTAGATCTGTCCATCCACCAGGAGGCGAGTGATGCCTTTGGCACGTAAATGCCAAGCTGCTTTCTCAAACAGACCACTATCCGGCACCTTGATCACGCGTTGCGTCCTTGTATTGGAAAATCGCTTGGCAACACGGTGATTATCAAATACAGGCAGCGTCATGGCTTGAATTTCCCCAGTAGGAACCTGACCCAAGTCCCCAAATTCCCGCAGCGGACGGACAATTAATTCTGCCGCACGATCCACCACCAGATAGCAAACCTGAGGCATGTCAGCTTCCGTTAGAGGAAGAATCTTGACCAAACTTTGGAGATCCAGGGACGGTAAAGCCGTCATGCTCACTGCATCATCGTCCTCCTCTAGATCTTCATCCTCTAGATCCTCTTCTAGATCATCCAGGTCATCCTCTTCCTCTCCGGCAAAGTCTTCACCTTCCATCAGGGCTGCAATCTCAGAAGAAGCTGGGAAGGTCTGGCGTGGAACCTGTGACTTGTCATTCAGCTCATTCAAGGAGGAGCGGGCTACCTCATCTCCTCCCAAGTTAGCAGCATCGGAGCGATCGGCTTGCAACCGAGGGCGCTCTATCTTCCGGGGGAAGTCTGCTTCGAGAGGCTCATCCGACGGTTGTTCAAGATCAGTAGAGGAGGCTGCCAAGCGCGATCGGGTGCGGCGTTGGCCTGCAATGATAATCGAGGGCTTGGTCTCAGTCGTTTTTTCCACTGGTTTTTCTACGATAGGTTCGATCGCATCCAGTAAATTGCCTTGCAGGGGGGCTTCTGCGCGCGATCGCTTTTGTAGCACGAGGGCATCATATTCCTCAACGGACATAGAACCTTTGAGCACCCGCCCGACAGTAGAGTTGCTCACGCCATACCGTTCTGCGATCGTGAGAGCTGTTTCGCCCGGTTGACGGTACAGTTCTACGATCTGTTGTTTATCTGCTTCGCTTAATCGTCGGACAGTCATCAGCATCGGTTGGGGAATTTTGCCTTACTTATTCTAGACCTATCCCTCCCTTTACAATCAGGAAATCTGGCACAATTACCAAGGGCGGGCGGAGAAAGCTGGGAGCTAAGCTTATGTTTTTGTTTCTCTCTAAATTGTTGCCATTATTAATTTACCCAGTTGGGTTAGCGATCGTGTTAACGATCGTCACTGGAGTGTTGATTCTCCGCAAGCGATCGCGCCTGGGACTGATTCCCCTGGCTCTTGCGTTCCTCATCCTATGGGTCAGCAGTAGCGAGGGGTTTAATCGCTGGATTGTCACGTCGCTGGAATGGCAAAATCGTCCAAGTGTGATTCCCACGGCAGATGCGATCGTGGTGTTAGGGGGTGCGACGAGTTCTCAGATGTCTCCGCGCCCTTGGGTAGAAGTGGGGGATGAGGGCGATCGGGTGCTGTATGCCGCCAAGCTCTACCGCGAACAAAAAGCACCGCGCATTGTCCTCACGGGGGGTAGGATTGCTTGGCGCGATGGGGGTACCGCTGAGGCGATCGATATGGCAACGCTCTTGGAAACGATGGGGGTACCGCGATCGGCCCTATTGTTTGAAGAGAAAGCGCTCAATACCCACGAAAATGCGGTTAATGTCAAGCCCATCCTAGAGGCGCAGCGCGTGCAAAAATTTCTCCTCGTCACCTCTGCCTTACATATGCCGCGATCGTTGATGATTTTCCGCAAACTTGGCATGGATCCAATTCCTGCGCCCACTGATTTTCGGATGGTAGAAGTCGGTTCGAGCCAGGATAGTGTAGAAGCCTTTTTGCTAAGTCTGCTGCCCGATGCAGATCAGTTGCGATTGACCACCCGAGCTTTGAAAGAATATATCGGCATTCTCGTCTACCGACTGCAAGGCTGGGCGTAACACACTGGGCATCACACACTTGCATAACACAATTGGGGCCGATCGCGCTTGCGATCGTCCCCCCACTTGCTGCAGCCACCTTAGAAAAACGCAGGTTGATGCCGAATCAGATTGAGAAATTCCTCACGGGTTTTTTGATCTTCCTGGAATGCACCCACCATGGAACTGGTGACCGTCCAAGAACCGGGCTTTTGCACACCCCGCATGACCATACACATGTGAGTTGCTTCCATGACGACGGCAACCCCTTGAGGCTGTAGGGCTTCCTGGAGGGCTTCGGCTACCTGACGGGTTAAGCGTTCTTGCACCTGTAGGCGGCGAGAATACATTTCCACAATGCGAGCCAGCTTACTTAACCCCACAACTTTTTGGTTGGGAATATAAGCAACATGGGCACGTCCCATAAAGGGCAACATATGGTGTTCACAGAGGCTAAAGAAATTGATGTCCCGCACTAACACCATTTCATTATGACCTTCGTCAAAAATTGCACCATTGAGAAGTTCTTCCAACGACTGGTTGTAGCCACTGGTGAGAAACTGCATCGCTTTTGCAACACGTTTGGGAGTTTTGAGTAAGCCTTCACGATCGGGATCTTCTCCAATCCCCAATAGCATTTCCCGAACTGCTCTTTCCATTGAACCAAAATAACTTGCCTCTCCATTCAGTTGCAGCTCATCTTCTAAGGCACGGCGCTTGAGTTCTGCTTCTAGAGAGGTGTTGAGAGGGTTAGAACCGTTTACAATCGTCATGATCAATCCAGATTAGGTGTGCATCAAAACTAGACATTCCTGTGGCTAGAAAGTCCCTGCATTAGGCATGAGAACCAATTCTTCCACAACCGCTGTTTGGGGCATTTGTGCTGTGTGCAAAATCGACTGAGCCACTATCTCAGGGGTGAGCATGGCACTTCGATCGAAATCTGCTTGAACTGTTTCGGTATCCCACAGCCCAGTATTGACCGAGCCAGGAGAGACCAATACCACTCGAATCCCATGGGGACGCTCTTCAGCAGCTAAGGTTTTGGACAAAGCCAATAGCCCAAATTTACTGACGCAATAGGCTCCCCAGTTAGGAAAGGTTTGATGGGCGGCGATCGAAGCTACGTTGATGATCGTGCCCCAGCCCTGTTGGCGCAGGGTTGGCAATACCCCTTGCATACATTGCAAGACGCTGGTTAGGTTCAAATCCATGACCGCTTGCCAATCCGCTAATGGAGTGTCCATGAGCGATCGGGTGTAGCCCATGCCCGCATTGTTTACCAGGATGTCTAACTGCGGCAGGGCAGCAACGATCGTAGCAATCTTGTCTCGGATTTCCGATAGTTCAGCCAGATCTATTTCATAGGTTTGCACCTGAACGCCTGCCTGCCTAGCGGCGATCGCAACAGGTTCTAGTCTGCTCAAAGCTCGACCCACCAAAACCAGGTGAATTCCAGCTTCTGCAAAGGCTAGTGCTGTTGCCTTGCCAATTCCGCTACTCGCTCCCGTAATCAGGGCGTACTGTCTCTGAGCCAACGTGGTGTTCTCGCAGTGAATGAGTCGAGGGAGTAAAGCTTTATAAACCGCTGCGTCACTTTTATAATTCTCAGAACGGTTTCTGCCAGGAAAATCTAGTTGGTAGAGCGCTTGGACTCGGGCAATGGGGATTACCCTAAGAATTGGCTCCAGTGGCTAGTTCTGGGATTCTGTTCTAACAATCTATAAAAGCAGAGTGCGATCGCTTAAAAAGTGTAAATAAATGTTACAGCTCGAATTATAACACTTCCCTGGGCGGGTTTGGGGAGATCTTGCAACTGTGATCTAAAACACACTGCTCCCTGCAAAAAGAAACAAGCTAGACTACACCGTCACCGGCTCGGAGAACATCCCAATGTTGCGAAACTTTTGATAGCGCAGATCTTTGCGCTGCTGACTTGGGAGACCTGACAATTCGTTCAGATTTCGCAGAATGGCTGTTTTAAGCAATTCCGTCGCCTGCACAGGATCAGAATGGGCACCGCCGATCGGCTCTGAAACAATTTCATCAATGATGCCAAGGCGGAGCAAATCTTCCGAGGTGATTTTTAACGCTTCTGCTGCTTGGGGTCCCTTGCCCGCATCTCGCCAGAGAATGGCCGCACAGGCTTCAGGGGGTGCCACGCTATAGACGGCATGTTCTAGCATCAGCAGACGATCGCCGACCCCAATGCCCAAAGCTCCCCCGGATCCCCCTTCTCCAATCACCGTACAAATGATGGGGACCTCAAACTTAAACATTTCCCGCAGGTTAAAGGCGATCGCTTCTCCTTGTCCAAACACTTCCGCTTCTAACCCTGCCCAGGCCGCTGGGGTGTCAATGAAGGTGAGAATGGGCATTCCAAAGCGATCAGCATGTTCCATGAGGCGAATAGCTTTACGGTAGCCACCAGGGGAAGCCATGCCAAAATTCCGAGCAATATTATCCTTGGTGTCTCGACCTTTTTGCTGTCCCAGCATCACCACAGGGCAACCCTCCAGTCTACCCACACCACCCACAACGGCTGGATCATCAAATCCTGCCCGATCGCCATGCAGTTCCAACCATTCATCACTGATCGCCTGGATATAGTCCAGCGTGCTGGGTCGCCGGGGATGGCGAGCCACTTGAAGACATTGGGTCGGGTTGAGGTTACTGAAGATTTCCTGGCGGAGTTGGGTGGCGCGGGATTCCAGTTGGCGAATCTGGTTGCTCACGTCCACATCATTTTCTTCCGCTAATTCGCGAATTTGCTGAATGCGGGCTTCTAGCTCTGCTAAGGGTTTTTCAAAATCTAGCAGAATCGGTTTGCGATCGGGCATAGACAATTCTGGTGCAATAGTGGGAAGAGAACTGGGTTTGTCGCGAGGAACTGCAAGAGAATCACGGCAATGAACCCTGCTCAAACTTACCACATTGCCTTGCCCCTAGAGTCTAGGAATCTAGTCTAGGCATCCGGTTGCCGTTAGAGAATCAGGTTTCTTGCAAGCTGAGGGGTCGAAACCCATGCTTGATAGAAGCTTGACCAATTTGCTCCATTTTCTCAATGGTGATTAAATTGCGACCCCAAGAAAAGTTGGTATACCATTTCTCAAATTCCAACAGCATCGATTCCGCAAAGCAGGCAAACAGTTGCCGCGTTGGCACATCCATACTGACAATATTCATAATCTTCCAGTCAATATCGAGGGAATGCTCCACAATGCCACCATTCAGCACATGCACCCCCGGATGACGAATTTTAGTCCCCAGGTTTTTCGGGTAGCCACCATCGATCAGAAGGCAGGGTTGCTTGAGCTGGGTCGGATCAATTTCCACGCCCTTCGGCATACTGGCCACCCATACAATAATGTCCGCGATCGGCAAAGCAGCTTCTAATTCCAAAATCTTGCCCCGACCCAATTCATCCTGGAGATTTTGCAGCCGCTCCTGGTTACGAGCAATCAGCAGCAATTCCTTGACATCGAGACGAGCATTCAGCCAACGACAAACCGCACTCCCAATATCCCCAGTGGCTCCACAAACGGCAACGGTGCAATCTGAAAGATTCATGCCTAGCTGGCGGGACACCTGTTCCACCTGGCGGCAAATAATATAGGCTGTATGGGTATTGCCCGTCGTAAACCGTTCAAATTCCAGCGTTAAATTGCGCACCTGGCGAATTTGGGACAGGTCAAAGTTTTCAAAAATGATGGAAGAAAATCCTCCCAGGGCTGTGATATCCAAACCCTGTTTCTGGGCGTGCGCCATGGCATTAATCACCTTGCGGGTTGCTGCTTTGATCCGACGGGTCGCCAACATTTCTGGCAGAAAGCAGGACTCCACATAGCGTCCTTCGATCGTCTGTCCGGTAATACTCGTCACCTTAATTTCATCCACAATTTGGGGAGGCGCACTACACCAGAACTCCAAATCTTGATCAGCATATTCTGGATAGCCCAGTTCGCGAGCCACGGATTGGGCATGTTGCAGACTAGTAAGGTGACCGATTAAACCGAACATGGCAAAATTTTGGGAAGAGATGAAAGGACGAGAAAACCGTTTTACCTGTTTGAGCATGACCTACTTGAGCATTGCCTGTTTGAGCCAATGCCCCGGCGAAAGAACCCGTTTTGGGTCGGCACCTCAGGAAATTCCCTGAGGTAATCCCCTGAGGAAATTCCTGGTGTTTCCCGCAAAAAATCGCCGAATCGCGCTGATCTTACACCGAATGGCACCGAGAACATCACAAACAGGCAAACCGCTATAGGCAGACTATGAAGGAACCATGACGCGAGCAAAGCCCGATCGTCCGCCTGCCGATGGCTATAGGGCCGCTAAACCGTAGGCAGACATGCGCATAATGTCACGAGTTGAAAACCCAATATTGGACAGGGCTTCTCCATAGGCAATCATGAAGTCTTCTACCAGGGCTTCCCGCTCCATCCCCAGTTGCTTCGCATCCACTTCTACCTGGTTCAGCATTTTCCAGACGATGGGCAAATTCTGCTTATTGGCTTCTTCGAGTTCTGCTTTCGCCGTTTCAAAGTTAGCTTTCAACCATTCTTCGCCATAGTTGAGGTGCATGTATTCATCCTTAACCACCCCTTCAGTGATTTTACGGGCAAAATCATCTGCCACAGGGATGTAGATGTTGTAAGCCGAGATAGCAAAACACTCAATAATGAGCGATTGGATCAGAAGGCAGGTCACAATTTTTCCTTCTGCCGCCGCCTTTTGGAAATTACCATGCAATTCAGAGAAAAATTCCTTAGCAAACGGCATGTCAGGCGTAACGCTCAGATTCCGACCACAGGCTTCAAAGCCTTTCTTATGACGCATTTCCATCTTGGCTAGCTTTTGCAGGTCGGCTGCATCCTGGGGGAGGAGGTCTGCTAGTTGGTTATAGTTGCTGAAGGCTTCTTCTTCACCCTCGATGACGATCGCATTGATCCGGCTGTAGGCATCCTTATATATCTCGCTGTGGTAGTCGAACGCTGCTGGCATGACCTCAAGTTGCGGCATAGCTCCGTCATCTCCTCATGATCGATTCGCTTTTGATACAATGGCCCAAACAAGCTCTTAGGTCTGACATTTCCTACAACAGGAAGATCCTAAGACTACAGCTTGGGTTTCAGACTTGCTTGTCTGGCGGGAAATATAGAATGATCAAGTTTTGTGAATTCCCACTCTACACTTTACCCTGTCTCGTTAAGTATCGTTTAACTCAGCTCCAAATTCCCTCGGATTCGTCATAGGAATCAGTTACTGCATGGCATCTAAGCAAATCAATACGAACCCCATTTACGACCCCATATGAGAGGCGATCGCACCCCAACAACCCACCTGGGACACCCCAGCGCCCCCTGGCGCAGCCTGGGACTCTTTCTCGGAGCGGCGATCGTCCTTTTACCTTTAGGCGTGGTCACTTGGACATCTTTTCACACGATCGATGGGCAATGGACGCTTGCTCATTATCAGTCAGCCTGGGAGCGGGGTCATTTTCTGCTGGCATTTGTCAATTCAACGATCGTTGCCCTTGCCGTCACGGCTCTCCAACTCTTCACCTCTGCTCTAGCAGGCTATGCCCTCGCCCGCCTTCAGTTTCGGGGCAAGCACCTGATCCTAGTGATTATTCTGACCACGCTGATTATTCCATTTCAGATCCTAGTGATTCCCATTTTTTTGCTATTGAAGTGGGGGCATCTGATCAACACTTACGGCGCACTCATCTTACCCACGGCGGTGAATGGGTTTGGGATATTTTTACTTCGCCAATATTTTCAAACCATTCCCGTAGAGCTAGAAGAAGCCGCTGCGTTAGATGGAGCCGATCGCTGGCAAATTATCTGGCAAATTCTCTTTCCCCTCGCCCGTCCTGCGCTGGTGACCCTGTTTCTGTTTACCTTCCTAGGGGAATGGAATGACCTGTTTAAGCCCCTCGTTTTTACCACGCGTCCCGCACTCCGCACAGTACAGCTCTCCCTGGCCGGCTTGCAGGAGCAATTTACCAGCAGTTGGGGGCTAATGATGGCAGCGGTAGTGATCACCACGGTGCCGATCGTTCTGCTCTTTCTTCTGGGTCAGCGCCAGTTCCTGCAAGGCATTGCAACGACGGGGCTAAAGAATTGACATCCTCCCCACCGCATAAGCGGAGAGGGATTCCTACGAATCATGCCCTAGCAGCAATGCTCAAAATCGTCAAGGCAAGTTAGAGGCTCTGCCAATGGATGCAGTCCCTGATATCCAGACCTTCCCCCAGTGGTGCCAGGAGACGATCGCGCACAAATTGGAAAGCCTGAAGCTTGGAACCTGAAGCTTGGAAACTGCAACTTTCCCACCGAGGAACTAGGTTGCGGCGGCAATGCCAAACACTTGGTTAAACACCTTGCTGACCTTGTAGCCAGAATCGATCGACTCTAGAGGATCCTTGCGGAGGCGGTGCCGTAAACAGAGCGTGACAACCCGTTGGATATCTTCTAGGGTGACTTCGGTGTGACCTTCGTAGGCTGCCAGGGCTTTTGCAGCTCGGTTGGTGACGATATCACCCCGTAACCCATCTACATCTAATTCTGAGCAGACTTGAGAAATTTTCACGCGCAGATCGGGATCGATCGACACAGACTTGAGCCGCTCCTGAGCTGCAATCACCCGTTGCTGCATAGCATCCTGCTCAATTTGGTAATTTTGCAAGAAGGCGATCGGGTTGCTGTCAAAGGTGGTGCGCTGATCGACAATTTTGACCCGCAGTTCTGGTTCTTTCACCGTGCGAATCTCAGCGTGCATTCCAAAGCGATCGAGCAATTGCGGGCGCAGTTCCCCTTCTTCTGGGTTCCCAGAGCCGACGAGGACAAAGCGAGCGGGGTGCCGAATGGAGATGCCTTCCCGTTCCACCGTATTCCAGCCCGAGGCGGCAGAATCTAACAACACATCCACTAAGTGATCATCCAACAAGTTCACTTCATCGACGTAGAGAATGCCTCGGTTGGCTTTGGCGAGCAGTCCAGGTTCAAAAGCTTTTACCCCTTCTGACAGGGCTTTTTCAATGTCGATCGTCCCACAAACGCGATCTTCAGTCGCCCCCAGAGGTAGATCAATCATCTGGACTTTCCGCTTCACGGTGGGGACTGATTGCCCTTGGTCAACAATCTGCCGCACTTCATCTCCCATCAGTTCCGGATCGCTGGGATGGCTATTGAAGGGATCCTCCGCCACCACATCAATTTCTGGAAGCAAATCTGCCAAAGCCCGAATCGTCGTGGTTTTACCTGTGCCGCGATCGCCCATAATCATCACACCACCAATTTTGGGATCGATGACATTGAGCAGGAGGGCCAGTTTCATTTCCTCTTGTCCCACGATCGCAGTGAAAGGGAAAACAGGACGACGACGCGTAGCAGTCACGGTGGGAGCTTCAGCAGTAAAGGTCACGGGAGTTCCTGAAAATCTGTAAACAACGTTTCTTAATCAAGTGCAATCTATTGTCTCATAGTTCAGGACTCATCATGCCAGGACGCATCGATTCACCTCTCGGCGCTACACCCCAATAAGATGGACGGACTAGAATAGGAACTGTATCTCAAACAGCCTATTTATGCTGCAATCTGTCCTGCGCTTGCCAGCTTCAGCCCCCCTCACGCCAGATCAGTTCTACGATCTGTGCTGTGCTAATCCGGACTGGAACCTGGAGCAGACGGCAGCGGGAGATTTGGTATTGATGGCACCCACCGGAGGCAATACAGGCAGACAGAATGCCGATTTGGTCACCGATTTAACGCTCTGGAATCGGCAGACAAAACTGGGCTATGTTTTTGATTCTTCTACGGGATTTACGCTGGCAAATGGTGCAACTCGTGCGCCTGATCTCGCCTGGGTGCGGCGCGATCGCTGGGAGACCCTTTCTATGAGCCAACAGGAAAAATTTCCACCCCTCGCGCCAGATTTTCTGGTGGAACTGATGTCGCCCACCGATCGCTTGACCGATTTGCAACCCAAGATGGTGGAATATCAGGACAACGGGGTTCAGCTCGGTTGGTTAATCAATCCCAAGGCAGGACAAGTGGAGATCTATCGCATCGGTCAGGAGAAAGAAGTCTTACAGGTTCCGCCAACCCTTTCTGGAGAGACTGTGTTACCGGGGTTTATTCTCCAAATCGATTCACTCTGGCAGCGATCGCCCTGGGAAGCAGCAGAAGTGGGAGAATAGACTGACTCGACAGGCTGAGGACAATTTTTATGAGTCATCCACCAATTCCTGTAGTCGTCAACGGCGCGACAGGCAAAATGGGGCGCGAAATCATTAAAGCGATCGCAGCGGCTCCTGATCTACAACTGTTTGGCGCGATCGCCCATAAACCGGAGTGGGAAGGGCAAGACATTGGCGAAGTGGTCGGACTGGGTAGCCTGGAAATTCCCATCACCTGTGAATATGAACCGATGATGGCGATGCTCTCCCAGGAAAAACAACTCGGGGTGGTGGTGGATATCACCCATCCAGATGCGGTTTACCAAAATATTCGCAGTGCGATCGCCTATGGAGTGCGCCCGGTTGTGGGTACTACGGGGTTGACAACGGCCCAGATCGATGACCTAGCAGAATTTGCTGATAAGGCCAGTACAGGTTGCATCATTGCCCCCAATTTTTCCATCGGTGTGATTTTGATGCAGCAAGCTGCCCTTCAGGCTTCTAAATACTTTGAGCATGTGGAAATCATCGAACTGCACCACAACCAAAAAGCAGATGCCCCCAGTGGCACAGCCGTTCAAACCGCTCAGTTATTGGCGGAAATGGGCAAAACCTACAATCCCCAGAAGGTGACCGAGACGGAAAAACTACCAGGGGCAAGGGGCGCGATCGCCGATGAAAATATTCGGATCCACAGTGTTCGATTGCCAGGACTCGTAGCCCACCAAGAAATTCTCTTCGGCGCACCCGGACAGATCTATACCCTGCGTCACGATGCGATGGATCGCACTTGCTATATGCCCGGTGTCCTGTTGTGTATTCGGCGGGCGATCGAGCTAAAATCGCTCATCTATGGCATGGAAAAGCTACTGTAACGAGGGTGAGTTGGACGAAGCCCTATTTTTTTCCAAAGAAAATTGCCTGACCCTCTAAAGCCCCCAGGGTCAGGCACTGTACCTGTAAGGACGCTGAACCATCGAAGTAATAAACCAACTGTAGAGTTCACTTAAGTCGTTTACTTAGCCGCTTAGTGCTTTAGTCGCTTAGTGCTTTAGTCGCTTAGTGCTTCGAGCGCGTTCCTCAGATTCATCTCCTATTGTCAGAAAAAAATAAATCCTCCCCCTCGATAAAAGTACTCATTTTTACCTGCGATATACTTAGATAGCAGCGATCGATTCCGTAGAACTACTCTCAACGCTACAAGCCGATCGCATTCAAAGACTCAATTGATACTGAGAGGGTTGTTTATACTGAGACGGTTTTCTTATCTTCCTGCCCATAGGCTTGCCAAGCCAAATCCACTAAGCCATTCACGAGTGCTGCTGCCACCACTGCACTGCCCTTGCGCCCCTCCGTGCGAATATGAGGCACCAAAGAATCTTGAAGCTGCTCTTTGGCCAGATCGGCATCAATGAAACCAGCGGGCGTACCAATGATGAGGGCGGGGCGAATTTCTTCAGCGGCAATCATCGCCGAGAGGGTGACTAGGGCGGTTTGAGACTGTCCAATCACAAAAATGCCTTCGGGATAGCGTCTCGCCAAGGTTTCCACCCCCCAGGCCGCGATCGTTTTTTCCTTTTGGGGGCGGGTCAGAGTTTCCATGCCACAGTAGATCGGGTTGGCAAAGGTTTCTTGGATCTGTTGAGCGATCCCTACCTGTACCATCGGCACATCCACAATGATAGTGGTGCGGGCGGCTAAGGCAGCAGCTCCCGATTGCAACGCCGTTTCTGAAAATCGAATTAGCGACTTGTACTCAAAATCCGCCGTGGCATAGATCACTCGCCGTACCAGTTCATACTCGGCAGGAGAAAATGTATGCTTACCCACTTCGCGATCGATAATTGCCAAACTCTGGGCATCCGATGCGTGCCACTCCATCATCCTGCTCACCCCTAAGCTTGCAACGGAACTGCTGAAACTGTAACAATTGATCAGAGAAAAGAACTGAGCACCCACTATAAAATAATAGGCGAAGAAAATGATAGGTGAACACCCTAGATTGACTCTATAACAACTTACCTCTATAACAACTCAGTGTATAAGAAATGGTCAGCCATCCAGGAAACCTACAGGTTTCGGGAGTGACACCCCTTAACCCCCTGCTTCAATTTTGCCCCCTGACTCAATTTTGATAGCGTTTGAACCATTCAGGTTAAATTAAAGGTTAAAAATCATGGGATATCACATCCTTGCGATCGAAGAACTAGGCGTTGATAAAGCTCAGGTTACCTTTCCTTGCTATTTTGTCGTGAGCACCGCCCCCATTAATATTGAAGATCAAAGCGCGATCGACGGAGCGGATCCTCATTTTCACATTGAAGCAATTACCCAACATCTGAACCAGCAGGGAAATGCTGCTGAAATTCTGGTTTTAATCCATGGTTACAATACGGGACGAGACGGGGTGCGCAATTGGTACCGCAATGCCTGTGAATATATTGCTCAACATTATCCCAATACACCAAAAGGCTTGGTAGTTCTAGGGTATCGCTGGTCTTCTGAGCAGGTCACTGAGGATGAATCTGGCAAGTTTTTAGACAAGCGAAACTATGCTAAGCAATCTTTGCCCACCTTGATGGATTTGATTTATCGCTATGCTCTGATCGGCATTTTAGTCGGTCTAGCGGGTCTTATTTTAACGATCGCGATCGCATTGCTCAAGGGAGGTATTTCCTTTTTAGTACCCTTAATCTTTTCACTTATTTTTCTGTTTTCTTTATTAGCAGTTTCACCAATTTTTACTATTTTTGTTCTGCGGCTTTCTGTTTATTTTCGAGACACTTATCGCGCAAATCACTATGGTGTTTCAGATTTAGTTGAACTGATTCGTCAATTAGATAATGCCTTGGTGGATTTGGCTCCCCAAGAGACCCGAGAACAACGGCAACAATTTTGGGAAAGTCGCCGGATTCGGCTGTCGTTTATTGGACACAGTATGGGCGGTTTTGTCGTGACCAATGCCGTACGCGTTCTCTCAGATGTGTTTGATCAGAGTTCGATCGGGCGTTTGGATCTCATGGGGCGCAAGAAACTGCCTTCCGCGAAGATTGGCAATGTCTTTTCCCTAGGGCGGCTGGTACTGGTGGCTCCGGACATGACCGCAGAAGCAGTGATTTCTGGGCGGGCAAATGTGTTGCGATCGTCTCTGCGACGGTTTGAAGAGGCTTACTTGTTCTGTAGCGAAGGAGACATGGCATTACGCTTAGCTTCTACCACAGCCAATTACTTCACCTTTCCAGCTAAAACCAGGGATGGTGGCTATCGGTTGGGGAATATGACCGTGCGGGATGCGATCGCCCTCGACAATATTGCCCGTACGGGCATTGCCAATCTCAATCCGGAAGGGCGATTAGTCACGGAACAACAACGTCCATTTTTGAGTTACCTACACATTCGCCGATCGCGATCGCTATTGGAACGCCAGCAGGAAATTACGCTTTCAGACAATCAAAAATCGATCGCTGAGTTATTCACTTATTTTGACTGTACTAATTACTGTGAGTTGGTAGCCAACCCAAAAACTGGAAAACTGGAATCCGTTGGGGTGATTACGCGAGCATTGCGAAAAACCCGAATGAATTTCTGGGATTATTTCTGGCTCACGATGGATTTCTTTTCTGGCAAATTGGATCCCCATGGTGGCTATATTTTCTCGCCGATCGCTGATTTTAGTAAGCAAGCTATCTACGGGGTCGCTTGTCTCGGCTGGAGCGGTTTTATGACCAGTCTGCAGTCGGAGCCAGAATTTGAGGCAACCCTGACCCTGATCCAAACTCAACGACCCGAATTAACCCCTCGGCAACAAACTCTTCTAGCAGGAATGATGATGCTCCATCAAGTCTGCGACCAACGGGGCATTCAAGTCTTAGTATCTCCAGAACGCTACGAAGTCGATATTATGGGGCAGATCTGCGATCGCACCGACTATTAACCGGATATTAACCGGAGTTCGACTGGAACCTGGGGTGTTTGGGGCATCATTGCTCCTGATATTGATCCTGAGGCAGGGCAATTTGGGAAATCCAGGTCTGCAAAATGGGATTGACCACTTCTGGGGCTTCATCCTGGGGACAATGCCCCAACCCCTCTAGCTCAATAAACTGTTCCACGGCTGGATAATCGGCAAAGGCTCGACCCAGAGCGATCGGTTCCCAAGCATCAGCAGTCCCCCAGAGGACGATCGTCGGACAGGTGAGTTGGGGGAATAAATCTTCTGGCAAGGGACCCTGAAAATAGCCAGTAAATGCCAGAAACACCTCTACTGCCCCCGGTTGTTGCGCAGGTTCCAGCAGAAATTGAATCAACTCATCCGTAACCGCTTCAGCACGGGGATAAGCCTGCAGCAAAATCTTTTTTAAGCTTTTGGGCTGGGCAATCTGGCGAAAAAACCAAGCGCCTAGGGGGGTATATTGCAATAATTTCTGAAAATAGGGCGCACCCTGCTGATACCAAACCCGTTTACGATCGTGCAGCAGCCGCAACGAGCAGTTCAACAACGCAAGACCTCGCACCCAGGTTGGCTCATCTACCGCCGCCTGCATCGCCACCACACAGCCGATGGAATTGCCCACCAGCACGGCCGGAGCACCAATCACTTCCTGACAAAATGCTCGGATTTGCTGCCCCCAGGTTGGGAAGGTATAGTCCCATTCCAGACCCGGTTGTGGTTTCGCCGATCGCCCAAACCCCATTAAATCAATGGCATAGACCCGAAACTGTTGCGCCAAATCGGGAATATTTTTACGCCAATGGAACGTCCCGGCTCCAAATCCATGGATGAGCAACACCGGAATTCCCCGTTCTCCCGCCTGACGATAGGCGATCGCATGACCTTGCCAATGCCAAATTCGTTCATCGGTTTGATGGGACAATGTGACCACGGTTTATTCCTCAGGTTGACTTTTCCGCATATTGTAAAATATTGTAAACTTGCCTGTAGTGCAGTCGATCGCTCAATCCCTGCATCACCCTGTGAAGTCCGCCTGCTAGCCTCCCGTCGGGGTCAGATTCTCCCCGAACCAGACTCAAACCGTCTCCCCATCCCCTCCTGTAACAATGGATAGAACCTTATGGATGGGTACTTTCCGAGTTCACAAGTGCAAATTTGGTCTATAAACTAAATGAAATTGGACTGAATAAGCTTAAATTGAGTGCAGCATTGAGCGCAGCCCTACTTGATTGAGCGCAGCCCTAATTTTCAGACGAGGCAAAGACATGTCAGGAACGACTATTGGAAGTTATGCTCCCGATTTTGAATTACCCGGAGCGGATGGGTCTGTCCACCATCTGGCTCGCTATCTAGAGCAGTACAAAGCCGTTGGTGTAGTGTTTATGTGTAACCACTGTCCCTACGTCAAACTTTACCTAGCGCGGCTCCAACAGATTCAAGCCGAATTTGCCCCCCAAGGCTTTACCCTCATCGGCATCAACCCCAATGATGCGGTGCAGTTCCCGGAAGATAGCTACGACAACATGAAAACCTTTGCCCAGACCCAAGGACTCACCTTTCCTTACCTGCGGGACGAAACTCAAGATGTGGCCCATACCTTTGGAGCCAAAAAAACGCCCCACGTATTTCTACTGAATCCCCAGGGCATTCTGGTTTACAGCGGTGGGATTGACGATAATGCGCAGGATCCAACTGCTGTCAAAAACTCCACCTTCCGCACCGCGATCGCCCAAGTCCTAGCGGGGGAAGCGATCACTGCTGCTGCGACAGAACCCGTAGGTTGCTCCGTAAAATGGCGGATGTAGGAAAGAACACTATGTGCATAGAAAACATGGTGTGACGATTTTCAAACTGTCACATTCTGCAATAAAGCTCATCCGGGCTGGTATCTTAGGTTGGAAATCTTTAACAATCGGGATCGAGCAGCAATGAGCTTAACCTATCGGCGGGTCTTGCTGAAGCTAAGTGGTGAAGCCCTTATGGGGGATCTGTCCTACGGTATTGATTCAGCGGTGGTCGCAAGTATTGCCCAAGAAGTTGCAGAAGTTGTGCAGGCGGGGGTACAGGTAGCGATCGTCGTGGGCGGCGGTAACATTTTTCGCGGAGTCAAAGGAGCGGCTGCGGGAATGGAGCGGGCAACCGCAGACTATGTGGGCATGATTGCAACAGTCATGAATTCCATTATTTTGCAGGATGCCCTAGAACGAATTGGCATTCAAACCCGAGTTCAAACCGCGATCGCCATGCAGGAAGTAGCGGAACCCTATATTCGGCGGCGCGCCATTCGCCATCTGGATAAGGGACGGGTCGTCATTTTTGGTGCCGGATCCGGGAATCCTTTCTTTACCACCGATACCACGGCCGCCCTACGGGCTGCTGAAATTAATGCGGATGTGGTGTTCAAAGGCACCAAGGTGGATGGGGTCTATGACTCCGATCCGGTCAAAAATCCGCAGGCAAACCTATTCAAGAGCTTGACCTATGGGCATGTTCTCACTAATGATTTGAAAGTTATGGATAGCACGGCGATCTCGTTGTGTAAAGATAACAATATTCCCATCATTGTTTTTAATTTGGCGGTGCAGGGCAATGTTCGTCGAGCGGTGATGGGCGAATCGATCGGAACGATTGTCGGAGGTTCTTGTGAAGTTAGCTGATGTTGAAGCGACGATGAAAAAATCCGTGGAAGCCACGGTGCGATCGTTCAATACGATTCGGACAGGCCGCGCCAATTCCTCTCTCTTGGATAAGATATTAGTGGAGTACTATGGATCTCCCACGCCCCTGAAGCAACTGGCCAATATCAGCACGCCGGATGCGACGACCATTCAGATTCAACCCTACGATCGCAGTAGCTTGAACCTGATTGAAAAAGCCATTTCTCTGTCCGATATTGGTCTGACCCCCAATAACGATGGCAGTTCTATCCGGCTCAACATTCCACCACTCACGAGTGAACGCCGGAAGGAATTCGTCAAATTGGCGGAAAAGTATGCTGAAGAAGGAAAAGTTGCCATTCGCAATGTCCGCCGGGATGGCGTAGACAGTGTGCGCAAACAGGAAAAGGCTAAGGAACTGTCAGAGGATGAGGCTCGCGATCTGCAAGACAAGATTCAAAAGCTGACGGACAAATATGTAGCAGAAGTAGATAAGGTGCTGGCGGAGAAAGAAAAGGACATTATGACGGTTTAAAAGTCATGATGGTTGACGAGTCCTTAATGAACTCCCTGTCTTGTGAAGAGGACTTGGGTGAGGGGTGCGCGGGTTAGGCATCTAGAACCCGCAAGATCAACCCTTTCAAGTAAAGACCTTCAGGGTGATAGAGGCTGACGGGATGATCTGCAGGTTGGGTCATTGTTGCCAAAACTTGCACCGATCGCCCTGCCTCGATCGCTCCGGCAGTCACTGCGCCTTTGAAATTGTCTGGTCCAACAACTTGGGAACAGGAAAAGGTAAAAATCAATCCATTGGAGCGAACTTTTTCAAACGCCATTCGATTGAGGCGCTTGTAGGCCATCATGGCGGAGTGGCGGGCGGAAAGGCTTTTGGCAAAGGCGGGGGGGTCGAGCACGATGACATCGTAGTCTTGCGGCTGCGATCGCTTCAGGAAGTCAAAGACATCCTCTGTAAAGGCTTCATGCTGGTTCGTAGACGGGAGATTGGGGGTAGGAGAATTCAGGGCAATATTTTGATGGGTCCATTCGATCGCACGGCTAGAACTGTCTACAGAATGAACCAAACTGGCACCAGCCTGAACCGCAAAGACCGAAAAGCCGCCCGAATAGCAAAAGGTATTCAGCACGCGTTGGTCTTGGACATAGCGCCCTAGCAACGCTCGATTTTCCCGCTGATCTAGAAAAAATCCCGTTTTTTGCCCAGTTTCCCAATCCACAAAAAAGCGTTGTCCATATTCCAGCACTTGGCGCGGCTCCGCTTGCCCCCAGAGGTACTGGTTTTCGCTGGGCACAGATTTGGGCAGCACGGCAGCACTCTTGTCATAGACCGCTATCAACTGATCCCCATAGAGTTTGCGCAGACAGTCAGTCAACCATTCCCGTTGCTGATACAGAGCGATCGCATAGCATTGCATTACCGCCACGCCGTCATACCAGTCGATAATCAAACCGGGCAACCCATCCCCCTCAGCATTCACAAGGCGGTAACAGTTGGTTAGCTGCTCCGGATGGCGGAGGAACCCCAAGCGTTGCCGCAGGTCATAGGCTGCTTGCAGTTTGTGCAGGAGCAAGGCTTGTAGATCGGGCACAGGCTGAAACGAGAGGACCTTGACGGCAATATTGCTGCTGTTGTAGAACCCAGTGGCCAGGTATTCTCCCGTTTCGCTGTAGACTTCCACCCAATCGCCTTCTTCCACCTCGTCTGCGATCGCTTTAATTGCGCCCGAGAAAATCCAAGGATGAAACCGCTTCACCGCATCGGTTTTGTTTTTTCGCAGAATAATTTTTGCCATCTTCGCCATGTTCGTTCCTCCAGCGCGATCGCAATCCAGCGCAGTCCTCCATCCTAGCAGCATCCGGAAGCCCCATCCGGAATCCCCCTAAGGAATTCGATCGCCCGATTTGTCGGCTCTCCCGTCCACCCCTTAAAATGAATCGATACCGCAAAAACATCACCAAGCCGTAAACGGTTTTAGCCCTTTCAGCTTTAGCCTTTTCAGCTCCAGCCATTTCAGCCAAGTCACCTATGCCCGTTTTACCCGTCATCTTGATTCTTGCCTTGCTCATTTTTGTCCATGAGTTGGGACATTTTCTGGCAGCTCGCCTGCAAGGGATTTACGCAAATCGGTTTTCGATTGGGTTTGGTCCCGTCCTGTGGCGCTACCAGGGCAAGCAGACAGAATATGCACTGCGGGCACTGCCCTTGGGCGGCTTTGTCGGCTTTCCCGATGATGATCCCGACAGTGAGATTCCCCCCAATGATCCCAATTTATTGCGCAACCGTCCGGTGATGGATCGAGCGATCGTCATCAGCGCTGGGGTCATTGCCAATCTCCTATTTGCCTACTTTGTCCTAACGCTGCAAGTGGGCACAGTGGGAATCAAAACGCCCGTCTTTGATGGGGTGACCCTGCCGGACGTGATAGCTGGCTCGGTAGCAGAACAGGTAGGGCTACAAAAAGGCGATCGAGTACTCTCGGTCAATGCGATCGAGTTTCAGAATTCATCAGCACCCGTTCACGATATTCTGCGCCAGGAAATTGAGAACCATCCTAACCAACTCCTGAAATTTAAAGTCCAGCGTCAGGAGCAAATCCTCAATATTCAAGCAACACCTGCCCTCAAAGATGGCAAAGGCAGACTGGGAATTGCCCTCCAACCCCACCTGAAACAAATTGTGTGGCAACACCCCAAAAATCCCCTAGAAGTATTCACTCTGGGGGCAGCGGAATTCAACCAGGCTACAAGTCGAGTCGTACAGGTATTCTTGAGTCTATTCAGCAACTTCAGCCAAACCTCCAAACAGGTAGCGGGTCCTGTAGAAATCGTCCGTCAAGGCGCTTCCATTGCCAAACAGCATCCCAGTGATTTGTTTGCTTTTGCGGCCCTGATCAGCATTAACCTCGCCATCATCAACATTTTGCCGCTGCCAGCACTGGATGGAGGGCAATTAATGTTTATTCTGTTTGAAGCCATTTTTGGCAAGCCAATCCCCAAACGGTTTGAAGAAAGCGTCATGCAAACCGGGCTAGTCATGCTGCTGGGACTTGGCGTAATTCTGATCATCCGGGACACCGCCAACTGGATCGGCGTGATCAAGCAATAGACCCCACCAGAGCAGACCGTTGCCACAGCCTCCTCTGACTTCGTAGCAGAGCAGTGCCACAAGCCTCGCCGACTTCGTAGCAGACCAGTGCCACAGCCTCCTCTGACTTCGTAGCAGACCGTTGCCACGCCTCTCTGACTTCGTAGCAGACCAGTGCCACAGCCTCCTCTGACTTCGTAAGGGCGCGTATTCCGCGCCCCACCCCCCCAGCGATCGCCCGATCGCCCCTGACCAGTTCCAAGCCCGATCGCCCCTGACCAGCTCCAAGCCCGATCGCCCCTGACCCATCCTCCTAGCCCGCAGAGAACGTGAACGCCGAAACGGTCAAACAACCCCAGCGTCGATCGCCCAAACGAATCACCCCCCAACAGCGGGCATCAGAAGTGCTGAAACGCCTAAAACAGCTATATCCCGGTGCCACCTGTTCGCTGAACTACGAGACACCCTTGCAGTTACTAGTCGCCACCATGCTGTCTGCCCAATGTACCGATGAGCGAGTCAACAAAGTCACGCCAGCCCTATTCCAACGCTACCCCAATGCCAACGCCTTCGCCGGAGCAGATTTAGCCGAATTGGAAGAACTCGTGCGATCGACGGGGTTTTACCGCAACAAAGCCAAAAATATTCGCCTTGCCTGCCAGCGGATTGTAGAGGTCTATGGGGGAGAAGTGCCTCGGACGATGGAGGATTTGACGAGCTTAGCTGGGGTTGCCCGCAAGACCGCCAATGTCGTCACCTCAAATGCCTATGGGATCATCCTAGGATTCACAGTGGATACCCATGTAACCCGACTGAGCAATCGACTGGGTTTTACTAAACATGCCAGCAATGCCGTCAAAATTGAGCAGGATCTGATGAAGCTGTTTCCGCAGCCAGAGTGGGAAAATACCTCTATTCACCTGATCTATCATGGCAGGGCAATTTGTGATGCTCGCAAACCTCTCTGTCACCAGTGTGAGCTAGCGGATCTGTGTCCTTCGGCGGGGAAGGTGGCTGTTAAAACGGCTCGGAAATAAATGGGTGGGGGAGTGGGGGAGAAAGTTAGGCTAACTAGTTTTCAGATCGGGGGGTCCTTTGATATAATCAGAAACGCTGTATTTACACACAAGTTACCGAAACATTCATCATGGCAAAAAAGGGCATGGTCGAGCGCGAAAAAAATCGCGAGCGCTTGGTCGCAAAGTATGCTGCAAAGCGGGCAGAACTGAAGGAACAATTTGAAAACGCAACGAGCCAATCCGAGAAGCTGGCAATCCACCGCCAAATTCAACAGCTTCCCCGCAACAGTGCTCGCAATCGCCTGCACAATCGCTGCTGGGTGACGGGTCGCCCCCATGCTTACTATCGCGATTTTGGTCTATCTCGCCATGTGCTGCGGGAAATGGCGCACCAGGGTCTGCTGCCCGGTGTGGTGAAGTCTAGCTGGTAATTATTTTTAGCGCCGGGGGGAGACGCGATGAATTGCGTCTGTACGATCGGGGCGATTAATAGAGGCGATTCATATTTGAGTGATGGGCGCGATCGATTGGCGATCGCGCTTTTTATGTTGCTTTTTTGGGGGGAAGGCTGAAGGAGGGCTATTGTCCACAGCAGCGATCGATGCCTAGGCTGTCTAGTAGGAGATCACTGACGGCATTGGCTACGGCAAACTCACCAAAGAAGCTTTTGGAAAAGTCGTAGGCACGCATTTCTGTCACTAAGGCGATGACCAGAGACCCTAGGTCATTTTCCCCTTCCATGCGCTGACGAACATAAATCTGGGAAGCTCGTTTGGCAATGTCAGCATTCACAGCTTCGGGAATAAATTCAGCATCTAGCCATGCATGAAGCTTCGATCGCAGCCACTCGCCTTCCTGCTCCGGTTGGGTGGCCGGGGGTAGGGTTATCGGGGGAATCGGTTCAATCGTTTCAGGATCTAGCATGGCTTTCCTCCTCCATCTAGTCAGTGTATCGCTTAGCGGGGCGATCGATTGGGGGCAGGGCGATTGGCCGGACGGGGCACAGGGCGAGGCTCCGGTTGATTGATTTTGAGTTGCTGGCGACCATTGCGGACAATCCGGAGAATTTCACCCATCTGCGCTTCCATATCCCGCAGAACTTTATCAGCATACTCATCGGCTCCCCGCTGAATCTCTTCAGCTTCGGCTAAAGCTTTCCGCTGCACATCTGCCAGCTCGCGTTGAGTTTGCTGACGGACTTGATCGATTTCACCCATGACTTGCTGCTGGGCTACTTCACATTCCTGCTGCACTTGTTGTCGGACTTGCTGGGCTTCATATTCTGCCTGCCGGAGAATACTAGTCTCATTGAGAATCTGTTCCGCTCGGCGCTCGGCAGTCGCGATGATCTCTTGGGCATACTGTTCCGCCTGAGCTAGAATTTGCTCTTTCTGCTGTAAAATAGCTTCAGCCTGCTGAAACGCTTCTGGCAAGCTCAACCGAACGATATCTAACTGATCTAGAAAGGTTTCCTCATCAATCATGGTGCGGCGGCTCAGGGGCACCCGAGGACTGTCCAAAATCATTTCTTCTAGGCGATTTAATTCCCGCTGGACATCGAGACCGGATTCACGATCGCGGTCGGAGCCGTCTGGTGTTGCATCGGATTGGGCACCGGGTGATTTTTGACGTAACATTGGTACAAATCGTGAGCGACGTGATGGGGGACAAGATGATCAACGGGACCGCCGAATTTGGCAATTTCCCGAACGACACTACTACTTAGAAAACTATATTCATTTGAGGTTACCAAAAAAACTGTTTCAAGGGTCTCAAACAAGGTCTTATTGGTATGGGCCATTTGCAACTCCATCTCAAAGTCTGAAATGGCACGTAACCCCCGGATCAGCACCGACGCATTGCGCGATCGCGCGTAGGTCACTGTCAGTCCCTCAAAGCTATCGACTTCTACACTAGTCAGATGTGCCGTTGCCCGCTGAATCTGAGAGATTCGTTGTTCAACCGTAAATAGAGGGGTCTTGTTTGGATTCCGAGCGATCGCAACCACCACCCTATCGAATAAACGGGTTCCTCGCTCAATAATATCAAGGTGACCTAGGGTAATCGGGTCAAAACTGCCCGGATAAATTGCAATCACGGCAGACCTCGCATCGGAAGAATCGCCATAGGGTTTCCAGACACAGACTTCCAATACTCTATCAGGTGATTGGCAAAATTCAAGCGTAGCGGCGAAAGAGGCATGGGATTCCTGCAGCGATCACCTCAAGGGACATTGCCGATCGTCACCCAGAAAAATAAGGGCAGCAAATGACGGAGTTAGTTTACGGAGTCAGCGATCGCCAGCGTGAATTCTCTCTAAGGCAGGTGCGCCATCAGACTTCAGGATGGTTCAGAACAGCCGTTTTTACGGCCCATTTTCTAGAATGAAAACACCCGCGATCGGGGAAATCTAAGTCTTGGGGAATAGTTGGTCACATCCTATGCCCGATTCATACCAATCTAACCCAGTCAAGCATTGATCTAACACTATTGGTCTTACATTATGGTACTCAGTCTCAAAACAGTCACAACCACAACCTTTAAGAAAAAACCCATCCAATCCGCCGAGCTGCCGGAAGATTTGAAGCAGCGGGTGGAAGCTCAAAAAACCTTGGAATTAGAGTCGTTTGAAGAAGTGCGCGATCATGTGCGGTTGATGCTGAAAAATCCTTTGATCAAGGACGCCCCCAATTGGTATGCCTTTGGCAAACATATTGAAATTCGCGAAGATGGCAAGCGGGTCTATCCCAAATCCATTCCGCCCCAAGTCAAGCTAAATATTCCCTATAAATCTCAACGCGATAATTATCTCAATCCCGATGGGTCTTGCAACGTCACCTCGATCGCCATGTGTCTGCGTTACCTCGGCGCTGCTCGTAAAACCAATTACGGACAGTTTGAGGATGAACTGTACGAGTATGCAACCAACAATGGACTGAGCCGCCACGATCCCCACGATTTAGCTGTGATTGTGGAAGATTATGG
>JAYKGX010000489.1:0-14547 GCA_035285565.1 Synechococcales cyanobacterium | reverse complement strand
GAATCGAGACCCGCCATTTCTGTTGTGAGGGGGTTTGAGCGTTCCAACAGGCTCGATGCAGCAACATTGGTACTCAGAAGTTCTTGGGGGCGAGAATTAGAAAGCATCAGCAATTACCAAGGTAGATGACGAGTACAAAACTACAAAACAACAGAAATAGCCAGATGAATCAACACAGGATTGATTGGGCTATTACAGGTCACTACGATGGAGATTGCCAAATGACACAATCCTTTACAAATCCTACCTTTACAAATCCTAAGGAGGATGAGAGCTTGGGTGCGCTTGTCTTGGGCTATCCCTCGTGCTACCTGCTGTTTGCAGTTGTGAACATCATAGGAATTGCCCCAGGAGAAATCCTGAGCGCTTTCAGACAACCTCGCCCCCGAAATCTGTCAAAAACATTGCCGAAAAGTGCGATCGTGCTGTGTTGATCTGGCATGATTTTATGTATCAATTCAGTTATCTGGCTTTCATCCTGAACTGGCTGAACTGAATCACCCGAACGTCCCCCCCTCACAATTGATTGGAGTGCATTATGGAAGAGGCTAAGATATCTCAGTCCATTAGTATCAGCTGTGGTCAATTATCTAACGTGCAGATTGGTGGACAAGCAGGTCGTGACCTCACCGTAACTCAATCTCAGCAAGTGGGTGACGGCATGGACGATCGATCGATCACCCCGACTGAAATAGCAGCTCTGCTCGATCAGCTCAAGGGACTGCTACAGCAAGCCAACCTGTCAGACGCAGACAAAGCAAAAGCCATTCGGAGTGTCGAAGCCGCTCAAGACGAGGTGCAAGCAGACGAGCCGGATCGGGAATTTGCCGCTAAGAGTTTACAAAGGGCTACTAAGGTTTTACAGGATGCTGGTGAGACGGTAGAGGCTGGAACAAGTCTCTGGCAACAAGTGAACCCTATTCTAGAAGCAATTAGCCCGTGGTTACAGGTTGCTGCTGGCTTCTTCTTAATTTAGAGGTGGCTCATCAATGAGTGAAGTGCCTATCCCGTTTCCCAGTTAAAGTTTGAATATTTTAGGCAGTGTGTTGGAGACTGTCCAAATTGGTGGGATTGCCGGACGTGATTTGAACCTGACTCAAGTCCAGGGCGGCGTTGGGGCGATCAATGTCTTTGGTACCGTGCAAGTGGGGCAAGCACCCATCAATCTCGCAACTCCACTGACCCAGCAGGAGTATCGATGGCGACGGGTTTTGCTGGATAAGGTCAAACAGTTTTGGATTGAAGGGGTTCTAGAAAAGTCTCTCCATACGAAGGTGCTACTAGAGTTGGGCTTGGAAAGCTGGAACTATGCTCGTTTTCTCGATCACGCTGTCGATCGCCTCTTCTTGCAAAAAGTCGGCGGGGGCTATATCTTTGTCCATCGCATGTTGCTTGAGCATTTTGCGGCAATGGAATGGGATCGGACACAACGTTGAGATGAACGACCCCACCCCATAGGCGGATGGGATTTGTGAACCCAGAACCCTTCAGACTGTATTCAGACTGTATTAGGTGAGCGTAATCTCCGCTTGAACAAGATCAAGACCGCGTTTAAGCTGGAATCCCACCTTTTGGCAAACGCGTTGCATTGCCACATTCTCTGGCAGAATTTCAGCCGTAATCCTTGTTAAATGGGCTTCCCGACCGATCGCCACCAATCGCCGTAGCAATTCACTTCCCAATCCCTGCCCTTGTACCGCATCACTCACCAAAATGGCAAACTCTGCTTCCTGCCTGCCCCGCAATTGGCTCAAGCGACCGATCGCTAGAATTTCCGGTGTGCCTGTGGGGGAATCTTGGGCTTCTACCACCAACGCCATTTCTCGATCGTAGTCAATAAAACACAGGCGAGTCAGGCGATCGTGGGCAATCCGTTGACTGAGTTTGAATAGGTGGAAATAGCGCAAATAGACACTCTCTTCCGACAGCGTTTTGTGGAATTGCACCACAGCGGGTTCATCTTCTGGGCGAATTGGGCGAATCATCACCGATTTATCAGAATTCAGGGTCCAGGGTTGGGCATATTGGCTGGGATAGGGACGAATGGCGGGTTTGGGCAGGTCTGCAGGCGACAGATGACTGGGATGTAACACAATCCTGGCATCCAGCGCTAACAACGTAGAATGCCCTTGAACCATCGGTGCTGCTACTAGGGGATTAATATCAATTTCTTGAATCCAAGGTTGCTCCACCACCAGTTGACTAAAGCGCACTAAGAGGTCTTCCAAAGCGGGGAGATCGATCGCCGATCGCCCTCGAACCCCTTGCAGAGCTTTGTAGATCTGGGTTTGCTCCATCATGCGTCTTGCCAACGTGCTATTCAGAGGGGGGAGTGCGATCGCCCGATCGCGGAACACCTCCACCAACTGTCCCCCCGTACCAAATAACAACACGGGACCAAACTGTGGATCAATACTGCTGCCTAGGATTAACTCATAGCTATCATGGATGCGGATCATCGGCTGCACCGTCACCCCCAAACAATCTGCCGCCGCTACGTGAGACGTAATGCGATCGAAAGCCCAGCGCACCGCTTCTGCATCCACAAGATTGAGTTGCACGCCCCCCACATCGGTTTTATGGGTGATGGTTTTGGAAAAGAGTTTCAGCACCACTGGATAGCCCATTTGGTTGGCAATCTCCACTGCTTCGGCGGCACTGGTGGCAATCTGGGTGGGGACTACGGGAATGCCATAGGCGGCGAGGATTTGTTTGGATTCCGCTTCCGTCAGCAGCGATCGCCCGTCCTGTTGGGCTGTTTGCAGAATTTGCGTCACGCGGGCTTGATCCGGTCGCCAACTCTCTCGATGGTATAGCAGCGTTGGCGTTTCATAAATGCCGCGCAAATTGTAGCTATATTGCCACATGTAATTGAACACCTGCGCCGCCTCATCCGGATAGGCATAGGTGGGAATTCCGGCTTGATTGAGGATTGCCTCTCCCGTTTTAACCTCAGATCCACCCATCCAGCTCGCCAGAATCGGCTTTTGGGCTAAACCAGGCTTTCCAGTCTGGGCTTGCAGTTGGCGGATGAGAGTGCTCAATTGTTCGGCTGTTTCCGTTGGATCGGTCATTGCCTGGGGCGTAAGAATCATCAGAAATCCATCACTGTCAGGCATCTTTGCTAAAACATTTAAGGCTTGGTAATAGCGATCGGGAGTGGCATCACCCAGGAGATCAACTGGATTATTGTGACTCCAATGCAAGGGTAAATGGGGATTCAATTCTGCGATCGCCTGTTCCGAAAGGGGAGCCAGTTGTCCGCCTGTGGAAACGAGGGCATCGGTAGCCAATACGCCTGCACCGCCCGCGTTGGTGATAATCGTCAGGCGAGATCCCTGGGGGCGCGGTTGTTTGGCAAAGACCTCCGCCATATCAAACAATTCGGCAATGTGATTCACCCGCAACACCCCACAACGCCGCAGGGCCGCATTAAAGACCTCATCACTTCCGGTCATGGCTCCGGTGTGGGAAGCTGCCGCTTGAGCCGCCGCACTCGTCCGTCCCGCTTTGATGACAATAATCGGTTTGGTTAAAGCCACTTCTCGGGCTGCAGAGAGGAACGATCGGGCATCGCCAATGGATTCCATGTAAATCACAATACTTTGGGTATGGGGATCATCACCCAGGTAATCGATTAAATCTCCCCAACCCACATCCAGCATAGAACCGATCGAGGCAAAGAGGCTAAAGCCAACATTTTCCTGTAAACTCCAATCCAATACGGCTGTGCAGAGTGCCCCACTTTGGCTGATGAAGCCAACGTTGCCCGGTTGAGGCATGGCATTGGCAAAGGTGGCATTGAGATGGGTATGGGGATTAATCACGCCTAAACAGTTGGGACCAATAATGCGTAAATTGCCCTGTCTGGCTTCGGCAAGAATTTGCTGCTCTAGTTCTAAGCCCGCTGCACCAATTTCTTTAAAACCAGCGGAAATAATAATGGCACTTTTTACGCCCACTTGGACACAATCACGAATCAAAGCCGGAACCGTTGCTGCAGGGGTAGCAATGATGGCAAGATCGATCGCTTCCGGAATTGCTGTAATATTAGGATAGGCAGGCATTCCCATGACGCTATGGTGTTTGGGATTGATCGGATAAACCGTTCCCTGAAACCCATTGCTAATCAGATTCCACAGTAGCGTATGCCCCACACTGCCGATGGTATTACTCGCGCCAATTAACGCAACAGTCTTGGGCGAAAAGATGGAATGAAGGGGTTGGTAGTCCGATCGCAGAATATCGTAGGCTGGATCGGGCGTGATAGGAGTTGAAAGCAGCATAATTCTCTCTCGTGATGCAGTCCTTTTGTCGCCAGAATTCACCGAATTGAAGCGAGAGCTTCTAAACTAACGTTTCAGTCAAGTGGTAATGGCGTGCATCGATCCGGCAGCCCTGATAAGCGAGCAAATAGAGTTCCTTCAGGTCTTGAATTAATGGATAGCGAGGATTTGCACCGGTGCATTGATCGTCAAAAGCCTGTTCTGCCATGGTTTCTAGATCTTGATAGAAATCGGTCTCTGCTGCCATCCCAGAGTCTGCCAAGGCTTCTCGAATCGTCATGGGAATGTCCAACTGCTGTTTGAGCTGTTCCACTGCATTCACGAGTCGCTCAACCTTTTCGTTTTCTGTCTGCCCCCCTCACCGCAGATGATCGGCAATTTTGGCATAGCGTTCCTTGGCATGGGGATATTCATACTGCGGGAAGATGGCTTGTTTGAACGGAGCATCGGTGGCGTTGTAGCGAATGACATGGGAAATCAGCAGGGCATTGGCTAGACCGTGGGGAACGTGGAAGGTTGCGCCTAATTTATGCGCCATGGAGTGACAAATTCCCAAAAAGGCATTGGCGAAAGCCATCCCAGCGATCGTGGCGGCATAGTGAACTTTTTCGCGGGCTTCTGGATCAGCGGCTCCTTTTTGGTAGGCACGGGGTAAATATTCAAACAGGAGGGCGATCGCTTCTAAGGCTAAACCATCGGTAAATTCCGTTGCCACCACAGAGACATAGGCTTCTAGAGCATGGGTTAGGGCATCAATACCCCCATAGGCAGTCAAACGCTTCGGCATCCGCATCACTAGCTCCGGATCAATGATGGCGACATTGGGAGTGAGTGCATAATCGGCTAAGGGATATTTAATGCCTTCGCGATCGTCTGTGACAACTGCAAAGGGAGTTACTTCTGATCCAGTTCCAGACGTGGTGGGAATGGCAACGAGCAATGCTTTTTGACCGAGAGTTGGCAATGCATAAACCCGTTTGCGAATATCCATAAATCGCATGGCTAGCCCTTCAAATTCCACTTCGGGATGTTCATACATCAGCCACATAATCTTGGCTGCATCCATGGGAGACCCACCGCCTAAGGCAATCAGCACATCAGGTTGGTAGCTGCGGCATAGGGCGAGACCCCGATTGACCGTGCTCAGACTGGGATCGGGTTCCACTTCGTAGAAAATGTGGTGATTGACGTTAATTTCATCCAGCACCTCGGTGACTTCCTTGCAGATTCCTAAGTCATAGAGCGGTTTATCGGTGATGATCAGGGCGCGCTGTTTACTTGCCAGTTCCCGCAATGCGACAGGCAAGCAACCGGACTTGAAATAAATTTTGGGTGGCACCCGGAACCACAACATGTTTTCCCGCCGTTCGCTGACGGTTTTGATATTTAACAGATGTTTGGGCGTGACGTTTTCTGAAATGGAATTGCCGCCCCAAGTGCCACAACCCAGGGTAAGAGAGGGATCGAGCTTGAAGTTATATAAATCGCCGATCGCCCCTTGCGAGGAAGGTGTATTGATCAGGACGCGAGCGGTTTGCATTCGTTCTTCAAACTGCATGATTTTGGCGTGGTCCATGGGATCGGTGTAGAGGACGGAGGTATGCCCCTGTCCGCCAAAGGCAATCAGTTGCGCAGCTAACTCCACAGCGGTGGCAAAATCGGTTGCCCGATACAGAGCCAGGACGGGGGCTAGTTTTTCGTAGGAAAAGGGTTCGCTGCTGCCCACGGTTTCCACTTCGCCGATCAACACCTTGGGGGGTTCTTGAGGATTGGGCAGTTCAATGCCTGCCAGTTGGGCGATCTTAGAGACGGATTGACCGACGATCGCCGGATTTAAATGACCGTCCTGAAGTAAAATTTGCCCCACTTGCAGTTTTTCATCGGCAGTGAGGAAATAGGCACCGCGATCGCGCAATTCCTGCTGCACAGCGTCGTAAATGGCATCTACGACAATCACGGACTGTTCAGACGCACAGATCATGCCATTGTCAAAGCTTTTACTGAGCAAAATGGAACTGACTGCCATGCGAATATCAGCGGTGGCATCAATGACAGCCGGGGTATTGCCTGCTCCGACCCCCAAGGAGGGATGACCCGATGAGTAGGCGGCTTTGACCATGGCAGGTCCCCCCGTTGCCAAAATGAGTTTGATATCGGGATGCTGCATCAAGGCTTGTGACAAGGGCACCGAAGGTTCGTCAATCCAGCCAATTAAATCTGCTGGTGCGCCAGCGGCGATCGCAGCGTCTCGAATGACTTTGGCAGCCGCGATCGTACAGTTTTTAGCGCGGGGATGGGGCGAAAAAATAATGGCGTTGCGCGTTTTCAGGCTGATCAAGGCTTTGAAAATTGCCGTAGCAGTGGGATTAGTGGTGGGAATGATGCCTGCTAAAATTCCGATCGGTTCAGCAATTTTTTGAATACCGAAATGGACATCGGTTTCAATGACACCACAGGTTTTGTCATCTTTATACTTGTTGTAGATCATTTCCGAAGCAAAGTGATTTTTGATCACCTTATCTTCCACCAGACCCATTCCGGTTTCACGAACCGCTAATTTTGCGAGAGCAATCCGTTGAGCATTGGCGGCCATCGCTGCTTTTTTGAAAATGTGATCGACCTGTTCTTGGCTGTAGGTCGCGTACTCAGCTTGGGCGGCTTTGACCCGTTGGACTAGGGCTTGCAATTCCTCTGGATTGGTGACAGGCTGGGGTGCTGGGGTGAGGTTGGAATCAACGGTTGGCAGATCAGTGAGTAGCATAGGAATCATCCTGTAGAAGAGAGAAGTAGATCAGGTAGAGACGTTTCGCCGAAACGTTTATTCGGTAGAGGCGTTTCGCCGAAACGTCTCTACGTACGATGGGATCGGGAATAGCTAAGCGGCGATCGCAGGGATCCCACGGGTTTGAAATTGTTGGATTGCTAACTGAATTTGTTCGGGGGTGGGGGTGGGGGTGTTGGTTAATTGATAGTCATACCCGAGTTGTTGCCATTTGTATTCTCCCATCTTGTGAAAGGGTAAAATTTCAACACGATCGATGTTGGTTAATGTTGCAATGAAATCTGCTAATCCTTGAATGTTGTGCGGAGCATCCGTTACACCGGGAACAAGAACAAAGCGTATCCAAACGGGTTTGTGAATGCTATCCAGGTACTGCGCTAATTTTAACGTAGGTTCTAGGTGAACGCTGGTTAATTTGAGATAGATTTCGGGATCAAAGGATTTGATATCCAATAACACCAAATCTGTTACTTCGAGCACTGATTTTGCGTGTTCTAGATCACAGTATCCAGATGTGTCGAGAGCCGTATGGAGTCCGATCGCTTGGCAACGATGTAATAGCTCAGCCACAAATTGAGGTTGGAGTAAGGGTTCTCCGCCGCTGACGGTGACTCCGCCCCCTGAAGCCTGCATGTAGGAGCGATAGCGCACAATATCAGTTATGAGTTCCTCCACCGTCACTTCTCGACCTGCATGGGTTTCTCGACTATCGGGATTATGGCAATAGAGGCAACGCAATGCACAACCTTGCATGAAAATGACATACCGTAACCCAGGTCCATCTACGGTGCCACAGGTTTCGATTGAGTGAATCCTACCGATCGTGCTGGCTGGAGGATAGATTGTATGGATCATAGAGCGAACTCAAAGCTAACGCATTAGGAAGGACAACAAGTAGGCGATCGAATTTCGATCGCCTGACAGTCTCAATCTAATCTAGAAGCGATCGTGGAAGGTACGGTTGATGACATCCAGTTGCTGTGCGCGGGTCAGTTTGATGAAATTGACAGCATAGCCAGAAACACGAATGGTTAACTGTGGATAGTTCTCCGGATGATCCATGGCATCTAACAGGCGATCGCGGTTAAGGACGTTGACGTTAATATGGTGACCCTGATCGTGGAAGTAGCCATCGAGTAATCCTACTAAATTTTGTACGCGATCGCTTTCCGTATGACCGAGGGCACCGGGGACGATGGAAAAGGTGTAGGAAATGCCATCTTGGGCATGGTCGTAGGGTAGTTTGGCGACGGAGGCGAGGGCTGCGATCGCCCCATTGTGATCGCGACCATGCATGGGGTTGGCACCGGGGGCAAAGGGTTCACCGGCTTTGCGTCCATCGGGAGTATCGCCTGTTTTCTTGCCGTAGACGACGTTGGAGGTAATGGTGAGAATGGATTGGGTTGGATCAGCGTTGCGATAGGTTGGGCATTGCCGCAGTTTGTTCATAAAGATTTCCACCAGTTCAACGGCGATCGCATCCACGCGATCATCATTATTACCAAAGGTGGGAAACTCTCCTGTAATCTCATAGCCGATCGCCAATCCTTCAGCATTACGCTTCACGTTAACTTGAGCATAGCGAATCGCAGAAAGTGCATCAGCCACAACAGAGAGTCCAGCGATTCCACAGGCCATCGTTCGATACACATCACGATCGTGTAATGCCATTTCTAAACGTTCGTAGCAATATTTATCATGCATGGCATGGATAACATTGAGGGTGTTGACATAGAGGCTGGCTAACCAAGTCATCATCCGATCAAATTTCTCCATCACCTCTTCATAATTCAAGGTGTCGCTATGAATGGCTTCAAAGGCTGGACTGATCTGTTCACCGGAGAGTTCATCTTTCCCGCCGTTAATGGCATAGAGTAAGGCTTTTGCCAGGTTTGCCCTTGCGCCGAAGAATTGCATTTGTTTCCCAACCCGCATGGCAGACACACAACAGGCGATCGCATAGTCATCCCCATAGTAAGGACGCATCAGATCGTCATTTTCGTATTGGATGGCACTGGTTTCGATGGAAGCCTGCGCGCAGAATTGTTTGAAAGCGGTTGGCAACTGCTCTGACCAGAGGACGGTTAAATTAGGTTCTGGGGCAGGTCCTAGGTTAGTCAGGGTGTGCAGGAAGCGGAAACTGGTTTTAGTGACCAGCGATCTGCCATCCAACCCCATGCCTGCGATCGATTCGGTCACCCAGGTGGGATCGCCGGAAAAGAGTTGGTTGTATTCGGGCGTGCGGAGGAAGCGAACCATGCGCAGTTTCATGACGAAGTGATCGATTAGTTCCTGCGCGGCGGCTTCGGTGAGAATCCCATTTGCTAAATCTCGCTCTAGGTAAATATCCAGGAAGGTGGAAACGCGACCCAAGGACATGGCCGCCCCATTCTGTTCCTTCACAGCGGCCAGATAGCCAAAATAGAGCCACTGAATGGCTTCTTGGGCTGTAGAGGCTGGTTGACTAATATCAAAGCCGTAGCTGGCTGCTAGGGTCTTCAGTTCCATCAAGGCGCGAATTTGCTCAGAGAGTTCTTCTCGTAATTGGATGACTGTCTCGGTGGAATTTTCCCCAGTTAGGGAGAGAACTTGCTCTTTTTTGTCGTCAATTAAGCGATCGCAGCCGTAGAGCGCCACCCGTCGATAGTCGCCAATGATGCGTCCCCGCCCGTAGGCATCAGGTAATCCGGTGATAATACCCGATCGCCTTGCCAAGCGCATGTCTCGGCTGTAGGCATCAAATACGCCATCATTATGGGTTTTACGATATTGGGTAAAAATTGCTTCCGTTTCGGGATCAAGTTGGTACCCGTAGGCTTCTAGGGAAGATTTGACCACCCGAATTCCGCCAAAGGGCATGATGGCTCGTTTCAAGGGGCGATCGGTCTGCAATCCCACAATTTGTTCCAGACTGCGATCGAGGTAGCCTGGGGCATGGGAGGTGATGGTGGACACAATTTTGGTATCGCTATCCAAAATGCCTTTTTCCCGTTCCTGCTGCATGAGTTGGGTGACTTGCTCCCACAACTGCTTTGTCCGCTCGGTGGCGGGGGCGAGGAAGGTTCCATCACCGCCATAGGGAGTATAGTTCTGCTGAATAAAAGCTCGAACATCAATACTCTCAGACCATTCTCCTAACTGAAATCCTTGATATCTGTCTAACATAACTCCTATTACCTCCTGACACGGTGGGTTTTCCTGCAACAGTTGGGGGGGAACAGCTCTATCCAAGGCGGGTTGCTCTAGGGATGTCGCTTGAGGGGATGTTGCTTGAGGGGATGTTGCTCTGAAACGTGTTTTACGAGTCACTATCAGGTATTCATACTTATATTATAACGAGCTTTTTAGGACTCTCCTGGAATTGTCAAGGGATTGATATAATTTCTCGCTGGTTTTCTGATTGCTGTCCTGATTGAGCTGTGCAAAAATGCCATGCTGTAAGGGTTTTGTACTTCTGAACCCTATTTGCCGGATCTAGCTAATTGGAGCATGAGTCCCAGGGGGATGGCACTCTAACTTTTTGCGTCAAGAGGATGTTCTCCCTGTAACCTATTAGGTGTTGTGATTTGGTAAACATTTCGTGAATTGCATGACTAAACCTGCTTTTCTACTGAGGACTCTTGGGCTGATGGGGATTGCGATCGCCGCTATGTCCAGTGTGGCTGGAGCAGAGGAGAGGCAATCGTGGGAGAGAGGCTGGGGGGCGATCGAGCGTCAGGCTGGGCTAGAGACTGGGCTAGAGACTGGGCTAGAGACTGGGCTGGAGCTGGAACCGGAACAAGATGCTGCCATGGCTCAGGTGACCTCTGTATCTCAACTGACGGATGTGAAGCCTACGGATTGGGCATTTCAGGCGCTTCAGGGGCTGGTAGAGCGCTATGGCTGTATTGCGGGCTACCCTGATAAGACTTTCCGAGGCAACCGTGCGATCACGCGTTACGAATTTGCGGCGGGGTTAAATGCCTGTATGGATCGGGTGAATGAATTCATTGCGGCTTCCACAGCGGAGATGGTTAAGAAAGAAGACTTAATCGCCTTGCAAAAGCTCCAGGAAGAATTTGCGGCAGAATTAGCCACCCTGCGCGGTCGGGTAGATGGGCTGGAAGCCAAAGTGGCGATCCTGGAGAAGCAACAGTTTTCTACAACTACGAAGTTGCGCGGTGAGGTGATTACGTTCATTGCGGATGCCTTTGGAGGGGATTCTAGTGATGCTAACAACACGATCGTCAACTATCGCGCTCGGTTGGAATTTAATACCAGTTTTACTGGAAAAGATGTTCTGCGCACTCGGTTAGAAGCGGCTAATCTGCGTAGTTTGAATGCTGGGAATCCCAACATTGATAATCTGAATGGGGGATTTGGTACACCTCAACGGTTTGCTTCTACATTTCCGGATGTATTCTCTGATGAGTTTCGTTTATTAGCTGCTCCACCGAGTGTTTTTGATAATACGAATGATTTACGTTTACATGAACTGAGTTATATCTTTCCAATTGGCGATCGCATTAATGTTTCGATTGCAGCGGGCACAACTGATCCACCTTCTTTGGGGTTAGATCCGGTCACACCCTTATGGGATTTCGCAACTGGTTCTGTTTCTAACTTTGCCAATTCCAATCCGATTTACTATCCCCTCACCAATCGAGCGGCGCTAGGGGTCAATTTTAAAATTAGTGATGCGCTGACGCTGGTGGCAGGCTACGGTGGGCAGGATATTCCCGGTGTTGGTTCGCCGAATTTACCAGGAGCTACTTCTGGATTGTTCAATGGGGGGTATGCCGCTTTTACTCAATTGACTTTCTATGCTAAATCTTTTACAGCCGGGTTGTTTTATTCTAATACCTACACGCCTCAGTTCGGAATTGATACCTTAGCAGGGAGCAACGCGGCCAAGGTGAGTACGGGTGGTTTTAGTACTCCAGAAGACGATCGCGTTTCGTCGAATAATTTTGGTTTTACGCTGAACTATCGCTTGAATCCTGGGTTTCAGTTTGGGGGCTGGGTCGGCTATTCCCGAGCCAATGTGCTGGGGACGGATACCTCTGGTCTTGCAACGGGCAATCGAGGTCAGGTGGGGGTTTTGAATTATGCCATTCACCTGGCGTTTCCCGATTTGGGTAGAAAAGGGAATACGGGCGGCATTATTGTGGGAATGCAACCCAAGGTGGTGAATACGAGCAACGATCGGGTGGCGGCTGCGATTGGGTTACCCGGCGGTATCCGGCGCGATCGGGATACTGGGTTCCACATTGAGGCTTTTTACTCCATGCGATTGAATGATCACATTTCGATTACACCAGGGATTATTTGGCTGACGGCTCCAAACCATGATGCGCGCAATTCCGATGCGATCGTAGGCACGCTCCGAACGGCGTTTGTGTTTTAATGCCATTCTGCTAGTTGTTCATCAATCTTACGTTAAGAGATGAATTTGTTGTGGAGTAACGGGGGTAGGGTAGGCAAGGGAGCAATTCTCTTCAACACCCACCCCTCTCCACTGCTCTATTGCAACTAACATCAGATTGGGGATAGTTTAAATAGCATGACTCAAATACCCCACGATCAACTTGCCAAACAGTACCTAGAGGAATTTCTCACGCCTTTGGGTACCGTGCAACGTCAGTATGAAGTACCGGGAGAAGCCAAGTATGTCGATATTTGGTTTGTGCCAGATTCTACTGTACAGCAGTCTTTATCAGATTTGGGATTGTTAGGACGAATGGTTGATGGGATGTGTTTAATCGAACCTTATCGTAATGCCCCCAGCCGCACAGAAGTCAGAACGTCATTGATGAAACTCCTGTGGATTCAAGAAGATGAACAGCGCAAAGCAACACAATTAAAGCAGCCCCTCTCTGAATCAGAATTGCCTCGGCTTTGGATTCTAGCAGCAACCGTGTCTCAGCCTTTGGTCAAAGATCTGGGTGGTCAGGTGAATGCGGGTTGGTATCCAGGAGTCTATTTCCTACACGAGATTTTCAAAACAGCGATCGTAGCGATTGATCAACTGCCCATGATTCCAGAAACGCTGTTACTGAGAGTGTTAGGGCGGGGTGAGACCCAACGACAGGCGATCGAGGAGGTGTTGTCTCTACCGGAAACTGCCCCACAACGCAACGTGATTTTACAGTTGGTCGCCAGTTGGAAAGTTAGAATGGACATGGGGGAACTGCAAGACTTTATCCAAAGGGAGGAAATTATGGCAATTAGTAGGGCTTTTGAACTCTGGGAGCAAGAAGTTAAGAACCAAGGGTGGCAAGAAGGACGGCAAGAAGGACGGCAAGGTCGGGAGGTGGAAATTGCTCTCAATCTGCTGCGAGAACAGATCCCCCTAGAAACGATCGCCCGCACCACAGGATTGACGATCGCTCAACTACAAGACCTCCAAAGCCAGCTTCAATAACTTGTGTCGGTTGATGACTAGAGTTGCACAACTTTTTAGACTGGATGATGCAGTTACCAGAGGACATAGACTGAGTATTTGTTCTATCGCTCAACTTGCGAATTGAGGGAGCGGAAGGCTTGCTCGGCGGCAAGTTCATCGGCAGCGAGGGTATAGCGACGAAAGGTTTGCGGTGATTTATGACGGGTTAAAGTCATGGCATGGTAGGGGTTCATCCCGTTTAAGATGAGGTTGGTGGCAAAAGTGTGGCGGAATTGGTGGGCGTGGAAATCAAATCCCACTTTGGCGGCGATCGCTTTCATCAGTTTTTGAATGGCGTGGTAACCCATGCGCTGCCCTTGATTGCGATTGGAGTGGGACGTAAACAGGGGACTCTCTTCGGTCAGCATTTCCCCTTGGGCGGCGCGCCATTGCAGGTAGTGATTCACCCACATCTGAGCCTCCAAATCCAATGGAACTGTTCCCTTACTATCCGCCTTTGCCTGACGAATTTTCACCCGCTGCCCATCAAAATCTCCTACGTTTAAATTGGCAGCTTCCTGGGCCCGTAACCCATGCAGCAAAACTGACAGCAAGGCGAGATTGCGCTCACAGAGGGTGCTATCACTGGCAGCTTGAAAAATGGCTTTGACTTGGGAGTCGGTAAGATGATTTGCTTCTGGTTCGGGTAATTTGGGAAGACTGATGCCATAGGTGGGATTGCGATCGAGATAGCCAGATAATTGCATCCAGTTATAAAAGTTTTTGAGGGTTTGCAAAATCCGTTTGACCGATGCGTCGGATAAAACCCGTTTGCCATTGTCTGGGTTCAGCCGTAGTAAATCTGTTTTGAACTGAGCGACCTGACGGGGAGTCACCTGGCTCCAAGCGGTATCTGTCCAAGTCATGAAGCGGGCTAAATCTTCGCGGTAGGCTTTTTGACTTTTGGGAGCCAGCGATCGCGCTGCTAGAAATTCGTCTACCCGTTGTTGGCGTAGGTCGGCAGGTTCAGGAGGGGCGATCGGTTGGGAGTTGGGGAGAAGTCGGAGGATTTGAGGTTCGGGAATGTTTTGGAATGACATGGGGGGGAGGGAGAG
>JAYKGX010000488.1:0-17549 GCA_035285565.1 Synechococcales cyanobacterium | reverse complement strand
AACTTTGGCCAATTTGATTGTGCTGACGGCGGGACAAATTCCCCTCGGTGGCTGGCTGACCCAAGGTTGGCAGGAACAGTTGATGCGTTGGGTGCGTTGTGCAGAATTGACCTGCGATCGCGCCGCCCTCTTAGCAACCCAGGATCCACGGATCACCATGTCGGTGTTGATGAAACTATCTGGCGGATCCCCTAGCTTAGTCGATCAGTTAAATTTAGAAGCCTTTGTCGAACAAGCCCGCGCCTACGATCGCGCCAGTCAGGATGATTTGGGTTCCCTGTTGCGGCAGATGCAAACAGCTCAGTTGACCCATCCCTTACCCGTACTGCGGGCGCGAGAAATTGATCAATGGGCAAGAAGTGCTGCCTATCAAGCCCTGTTGCAACCCCATTCCCAGTCAGGAGCAACATCCATCGGTTGGAAAAATTGGTAGAAACGTGAGCGATCGCTTGCTCAAAATCTGGGGGATAGGCTATACTAACAGAGCACTCACGGGCGAGTGGCGAAATGGTAGACGCAGCAGACTCAAAATCTGCCGCCCTTTAAAGGCATGAGAGTTCGAGTCTCTCCTCGCCCATACTTAAAATCACCCACCAGCAAATAGGTTCTTGCGCCAACAGAGTGTGACTGGGCAGAAGATTGGACTGGGCAAAATTTGACTTGTTTGCGGAACGTTATCGCGATTCTGGGTAGCTATATGCTACAACCAAGGTATTCAATCAAGGTACCACCACCAAAGGTTACCACATAGGAGACATTAACTATGCACATGAAACGATGGGAATCTCCACGCCGGGAGGGACGTAATGACAAAGGAAAGCGCAGTTCAGCTCGGCAACGTCAACTGAAAAAGCAAACTCAAATGCTCCGCAAGAAGCTCAAGGGGCAAGACCCCAGCCCCCCAAGCCTGCCAAATTCACCCAACAGTTCCCACCCAAAATTCCCTCAAGAGAGACTCCCGCAGCCTCTCTTTTTTTAGGCGCAATTTTTTAGGCGCACCCTGGGGAGTGCCAACCTTCAAGCTTGCCAGAATACTCAGGTTAGCCACCCCCCACGATCGTCACAATTTCCAAGCGATCGCCCTCTTGCAGGGTAGTACCCTCCCAAAACTGCCGATGGAGAATTTCACCGTTATATTCCACCGCCACTAAACGGGGATTCACCCCCAGTTGTTGCAACAAGCTGGGTAAATTTGTCGATCCAGGACAGGACTTTTCTGCCCCATTGACCCGGAGAGTAACCGTTTCCACCATAACTGATTGAATGCTCGATGATTCTGACATCCCTTCATGATAAGACCAAAAACTGGGTCACCGATCGCATTACTCACAACATCAGGAGCAACACTGCCGACAACCCAGGGGTTCATTATTCTTGGGAAGGAATAGATCGTCAATGACCGAAGAGAATGAATCTTAGAGATGGAACAGAGCCGCCGCCAGTGCTAACCCAATGATGCCAGCTCCGGCAATAATGACAATATTCCAAGCTTGCCCCAAACTAGCCGGTGGATTTTTCTGCCAAGCCCAACGGTAGTCGCTGCCCACATTGCTGAGCCAGTAGCTGCCTGCACTGGATTGCGGCAAGTTAGCAAGATAGTATTCATCATAGCGAGCCATGCGGGCAAAGGGCTGCTCACCTTGGCTGCGCTGCGGTAGAATCCGACGACGCTGGTAAGGAACGGTGTGATCGCCAAATTGGCTGAGATATTCGGATGAGTTCAATAATTCATCCACGAAACCAAACAAGCCTTTGGTGGCAATCACGATCGACCAGGCAATTTTTTCGCGTTCATTATAGACTTCGCGACCCAGCAACCGCTGAACACACATCTGGGCAAAGCGGTAATTATTATTGGTGTCAAAATTACGCCGCCGGAAGACATCAGAAGTAGCCAGCCCTCGGATAAACTCCCGCACGCTGATCTGCCCTGAGCGTAACTGAGATTCTAAATAAAGTTGCCGAGAACTTTCGGTCATCTGCTGCTCATTAAATACCTGACGGTATGCAGCTCGGATTAAATCATCCATTTCCCCACGGTTCAACAAATGCTCTGTGGTGAAGATCCAAGAATGCTCATCGCCAGGAACTTCAAACCCAGCAACACGCTGATTTTGGGATGTGGGGTTGTATGCAAGCAAAGGGAGTGCCATATCGGGATTTCTCCAAATGTGGTTAAAAAACCAAAATATAGTTGATAGGAGGTTTCAATAAGACAACAAGCCCCTATAAAGTTTTGTTGCTGTCTCAGTAGGTAAATAGGCTTACCCAGGAAGTAGAGTACGACAGTGAATTAATATTTCTACCATTTATACATGATCTGTAACATCCCCAGGCAATCACCCATGGTTGCAATAAGCTATTGCAATAAGTTAGGGGAAGTTGCAATAAAAGTTTAAGTTCCTAGTCAGGTGTCATGAGGAAGAGATGGAGAGAGGTTAGACTGAACCTTCTAGCTCCGCAGGGAACGGCACAATCGGTAATTGGGAAAGGAGATATTGGGTCGTCAGTTTGGGATGGTCAGACTGCATGATGGCACGCACCACTGCCACTCGGGTGGCTCCAGCAGCGATCGAATCTTTGAGGTTGTCTAAATCAATGCCACCAATGGCAAACCAGGGAACAGGAGCATGGGCAGCGGCATAGCGCACGTAATCATAGCCCGCCGCTGCTTTTCCCGCTTTAGTGGGAGTTTCATGGACGGGTCCTACGCCAATGTAGTCTGCCCCTTCCTGAATTGCCCGGTGGAATTCGTCGGGATTGGTGGTAGAGCGACCAATTAAGCGATCGGGTCCCAACAGTTGGCGAGCGACGGCAAAGGGTAAATCCTGCTGCCCTAGGTGAACCCCATCGGCATCCACGGCCAGGACGAGATCAATCCGATCGTTGATCAAAAAGAGGGCATTGTAGCGATCGCAGAGACTTTTCAGCTTTTTAGCAATTTCATAGCGCTGCAGATCATCTCTGTTTTTATCCCGATATTGGACTAATGTTAAGCCACTGTCTAGGGCTGCTTCGATCGTTTCAAAAAATGTTTCCGAAGGCGACGTAACCAGGTACAGATGGGATTGTTGGAGTTGTTGAAGCCGCTGTTGGCGTAAAGAATGGGGAATGATCATCAGTTTGCCATCTAGAATGTAAATTTTATAGCGCATTTGCTTCATCGCAGTACCCATCGCTGGGCTATAAACCTTGCCATATTCTTCCAGAACCCGTAAGGATTCTTCAATCCGGCAAAGGTTAGATTGGAGAACGGCTGAGAGATTCTCACGGACTGCTTCCTGGGGATGAGTGATCTGAGTACCCACATCGGCAGGTGTATCCCGAGCAGCGCGAAATTCGGGACGATGCCAGGTCGCGAGTTCCTGCCGCATTGCTTTGCAGCCTTCAGTTAATTCGGTCTGGTTTAGTCCAAAACGGCACCAATCTTCAATGACTCGCAGTCCTTCACGGGCGCGATCGAGGTTGGCATCGAGAATGCGATAGAGGATAGTAGTTTGATCCATAGGAGGGGGTGGAAGAGACGTTTCGGCAAAACGTCTACACGATGGGATGAAAGAGACGTTTCGGCGAAACGTCTGTACGAGGGAGGGAGATATTTTTAGTGGGGCGGGGTTTGGGAGTCGTTCTGGAGAAATAAATCTAAGGGTAAATGGCCAAAGGTTTCATTGACTCCCTCATCGTAGGCAGAGATGCAAGCCACTAATACGCCCCGGTGCTGACCGTCGTAGGGTTCGGCATGGCAACTGCGGAGGCGAGGATTGTATTTGATATAGAGCGATCCACTAACGGGAGGAATTTCTGGGCGATCGTCATAATCCAGGGCAGTGAGATAGCTATATAAGGCGAGTTGTCCTTGTTGCCAATTATCGGCGCAAATGCCCAAAATTTGATAGTCAGATGCTTCTGCCACGACCGCCAGTGCAGTTTGAATGGTGGCATAGTCGGGAATGGCTTCGGGAGTTAGGTTTTCAATACAAATAAATTTTTGCAGCAGGGTGAGGGCAGCGGGGCGATCGGTTAGTGTCATAAAAGAGTTTGTGGAAAATAACAGCAGACTAGAAATTCACAGACTGGGAGCAGCGATCACGGTGAGGCAAGATCCCCACCCACGTGTTCAGTGTATTATTCTAGCGTTTCCAGCGGTCAGAATTGAAGTTGCAGATGACATTGAATTAAACTCAGCTCAACAGCAAGAACTCGATCGCCGTTTGGAGATCTATGAAACAAATCCTGGCGAAGGCATTTCTTGGGAAACGCTGAAAGCAAGCCTAATCAATTGAGTTTTGGATATACTGGAAGGAACTGTCTAGGCAATCACGATCATGCACATTCTAGCAGATGTCCCACCTCCTTTGGGCGAGACACGGAACTTTAATTACTGTGTCAAACTGATGAATCGCTCACAATATCCCAATCATTTATTTTTTGTTAAAATTGGCTCTCAAAATCAAAATCTAGAAACCACGCCCTATTGGTTAATCAACAGCGATCGCTGTATTCCCCTGGGAAATGGATATCGACCGGTTGCCACGATCGCCGCTCTGCCCAAAGCCAGCGTCAAACCTGCCGATCTACGGTTGTTTCAACCCCAGCAGAATTATCCAGAGTTGCGAAACCGGAACTGGCAAATCGATCGCCAAGGCACTGCCCTAGTGAACGCCAAACTAGAGAAGCAATTGATCATCAGTCAGCCGTCTATCCCCAAACCATTTTCCACGGTCATCCTCCAGGAAGGGAAACTGCTGGAAGAACGCTTTCAAATTACGCTGCTGAACTCCAAACAACTGCAACTGAAATCCCTAGGAGCACCTTCTGCACCACCCTATGGGCTAATCCTGCCAGTTCTTGGACTCGGCATTTTAGGCGCAGTTTTCTGGCAGCGCAGAAAGCCTCATCCCCCGTCTAATTCCCAGTCCAATTCCCAGTCCAATTCCTAGAGGAGACGCTGCCGATGGGATTCTGGTCAAGCTGTTGGATGATCCTGGTGATTTGTATCAGTGCTGGGAGTGCGATCGCCTTTCCGATTGCCACCTATGTATTGACCCTGGCGCTGTTTGGCTTTGCCCATGTTGCCGTTGAATTGCGTTATCTGGACAGTCAGTTTTACCCGAACTTGCCCCGATCGTTCACTCACTCCATCCTGCAAGGAACGCTCATCATCGCGCTACTACGCAGTTTCAGCTTGCTCGGTTGGATTCCAACTCCATTGAACTATGGTTTAGAACTTTTCTGTGGAATTGGGTTAGTGATAATTGCCACAAGAGCTGTCTGGCAGCAGAGTTGGCGCTTGGGAGCACTGGGGATTGTGATTGCCTTCAGTATTGGCATTGGTATTGTCAAAGATGCGATCGCCACATCTATTATCTTTGCCATCATCCATAATCTCACACCACTTGGCTTCATTCTACAGCGATCGCGTCCTGCCTTGCCCCTGAAATCCCGCCCCAACCGGACTGCCCCCGCCCATGCACATCGACCTAGTTTGCCGCTGAATAGTTTGCCACTTAGCTGGCTGTGCTGCCTAGGATTCGGTTTACTGCCAGGGCTTATTTTCCTGTACCAATGGATTGTCCAGCCGATCGAGATGCTCCCCAGCGCAATGGACTTGCCCGATCCCTATCTCAGTGCCTTTCTTGCCCCCCAATGGCAGTTTTCTGCGATCGCTCTACCGTTGTTTTCAGCCGTGACCTTCTTGCAATGTATGCACTATGCGATTGTGCTGGGTCTATTTTCGCAGTGGACTTCTAATTCACCTGCTCTAAGATTTCCTGGGCGATCTTCACATCGGTTCTACATGGCGATCGTTACAATTTCCATTGTACTATTCTTAGGATTCCAGCATTCATTTCTGATCACAAGAGCTTTCTATGGAATTGTGGCAGCCATTCATGCTTGGATCGAAATTCCGCTTCTGTTGGTCATGCTATTACCTGGGCAGGCGATCGCACAACCGCCACAGGCTGGCATGAACCCTCACCGGGGATAAAAGACACTGACCAGATAGGATGCCAGATTGGCCATAAAGGATAAACCCAAACTCTGCCCCCAAGAACATCCGGCTGCCCATCGATAACCCAGACTTTCCACCCCCGCCACCATGATTTCTAAGGCGAATGCTTGGGGTGCAATATAACTCGTTGGGGCAAGCTGTAGCCACATCTGCCAAAGAAAGGGATGCGTGATACAAGTCGTCCCACAAGCCACCCACACCAGCGATCGCCGATCGAACTTTGCCCAACTTCCCCAACCAAACACAACGATCCCTTCAAGGGCGATCGAACTGAGCAATGCCTGCAACTGGAGGGGGTCAACGTGAGTCATCGTGATATTAGTAGTCATAGTGATATTATATAAACAATCCCGATTGAGCCTGTCTGTGAGACCTTCACCATGACCCAAGCCACGCAGGAACGGAAAAAGAGCTTTTCGAGCTTTACCTACAAGGAAGCTTTTCAGCAATTGGGGATTACGGAACTATCGCGCTGGAACTTAGTCGCGGAACCTGTCCCAATGAGTGACTTTTTTCAGCAACGGCTCGATCGCTTGCAACGCTTTGATCTGGAAAGTTTAGAGGTATCCAAGACTCTCTTGATTGATGCAATTTGTGAGGAGGGGTTGGAAGGCTTCGATCGGCTCAAGGTCTGGAAGGGGGCTTACCTAGAAGGCGAAAAGACCTGTGGCAATGCTGATTATTTGATTGCAGAGCGGCGGGCTTATTTAGAAGCGCCCTTTGTCTGCGTCATTGAGGCAAAAAAGGATGATTTTGAACAGGGAACTGCCCAGTGTTTGGTGGAAATGCAAGCTTGTCAGTGGATGAATCGCCAGTTGGGGCAGGATCTAACCATTTATGGAATTGTAACCAATGGGGAAGGCTGGAAGTTTTATCGCTTAGCGATCGATGGGGCAGGGGCAGAAACCTTGCTGCATGGGATTGGGGAAATGCCGATTTTGCTGGGGCTATTGCGAACTTTCTTTGGATTCTGTGCGCAGAATTTGCCTTTTTGCCTTTGACCTGAGCAACGATCGCAGCAACCTGCTAATCTAGAGCAATCTCCTTTGAAATGCGATCGTAGGATCAAGTCGTTGCCATGTCTGAGCCAATATTAGAAGTCCAAAACATCCATGCTGGATATATCAAAGACTTGGATATTCTGCAGGGAATTAGCATGAAAATCTATCCTGGCGAATTAGTCACCATTATTGGTCCCAATGGCGCAGGTAAATCAACCTTAGCGAAAACAGTCTTTGGATTGCTAACGCCTCACACGGGTACGATTCAGTTCAATGGCGAAAACATTGCTGGCTTAAAACCCGATCGCATTGTCCCCAAAGGCATGGCTTACGTCCCCCAAATTGTCAATGTCTTTCCTTCATTAACCATCGAAGAAAACCTAGAAATGGGAGCCTTTGTGCGCGATGGTGATTTAACCCCTTTGAAACAGGAAATGTACGATCGCTTCCCACGATTAGCAGAACGGCGTAAACAACGAGCAGGCACCCTCTCAGGCGGCGAACGACAACAACTGGCAATGGCAAAAGCCCTGATGCTGCGTCCTAAGCTGCTGTTACTGGATGAACCTTCGGCAGCGTTGTCTCCCCTCATGGTCACCAGCGTCTTTGAACAAATTCAAGAAATCCAGCGATCGGGCACCGCGATTTTACTGGTGGAGCAAAATGCCAAACAAGCCTTGCAAATGTCCGATCGCGGCTATGTGTTGGAAGCTGGACGCGATCGCATTGAAGGTCGTGGGATTGATTTGCTGAATGACCCGCAGGTGGGCGAACTGTATCTTGGAGTGAGTCGAGGACATTAGTGAATTGTTCTGTTGAAAAGATATGCTAGAACGTCTACAAGCTTGTTTTGATAATATCCGCCCCATTTATCTCACCCTTCTGATCCTTGCCAGCCCAATTTGGCTTGGCTCACTGCTACTGGAAATATTGCCCATACAATCTCTGGTTAACCAGATCACGGGCGATCGCGGGTTAGGCAGTTTTCTCCTAGGAGAACTGATGGAAATTGTGCCCCTGATTATGATCCACTTGCTCACCCATAGCTTTGTTAATGGCGCTACTATCTTGTTGCTCGATCGCTACCAAACCCAGGGCACATTAGACCTGCGTACAACGGTTCAAACAACCCTTGCCAAGCTGGTTGATCTGGTAGTTAGTAGTCTGTTAAGTGTTGTAGCGATTGGCATAGGTCTACTATTTTGCCTGGTTCCTGGTGTTTTTCTATCCATTCAACTCATCTTTACCCATGAGACCATTATGTTGGATGAGCAATCTGGGATCGACAGTTTAGGAGCTAGTTGGAATTTAATTCGCGATCGCACTTGGGAACTCTTTCTAGAGCTTTTTCCCATTTGGGGGATCACAATTCTCATTGCATTTTCAGAGAAACTGCTACCAGATTGGGTAGTCAGTGGTTTATATTTCTTGTTTGAACCCTTAGCGATCGCCTACGGATTGAGCATTTATCGAGATCTGAGCGGCAGGAATTAACCCAAAGGATGTGATTGAGTTTCATGGGTTGATCTCCCCTAGTAGCGATTGTAGCCATCCTGCGTTTTTTGTAGCTTAAAACACAAACATCAGAATAAATAAGCTATAAAACAAAAGTGTACAGTATACCGAACGTCAAGTTGTCAAATCGTTTGATATCAGATCGTTTGACATCAGATCGTTTGATATATGTAACAGCTTTTCAATCGCATCAACTTCTAAGCAAGTTCTAAGCTTAATTGAGGTCATTTCAGGGAGATGGTTGAATGAGTACTTCTGAAACCGAGCTACAAAGACTGACTCCACCAAAGCCATCCGGGGGAGGCTGGCAAGCAGCGATCGCTCGCTATTTTCAATTTGATAGTTACAAAACTAACTTTCGCACGGAAATTCTGGCGGGTGTCACAACATTCATGACAATGGCCTATATTTTGGTCGTGCATCCATTAATTATGTCCGATGCAGTGTTCTTGAGCCAGCCCAAGGATCTGTTTCGGGAATTGGTAATGGTAACCGGGATCTCGGCGGCGATCGGGACTTTTGCCATGGGATTGTTCGCGAACTATCCTTTCGCGCTGGCTCCAGGCATGGGGATGAATGCATTCTTTGCCTATTCAGTCGTATTGGGGTTAAAGATTGACTGGCGCACTGCATTGGCGGCAGTTTTGATTGAGGGGTTAATTTTTGTTGGACTAACGGTCACGGATATTCGTCGGCATTTAGTGACAGCGGTGCCCAACTCGATTAAGGCAGCAACGACTGTGGGGATCGGTATGATTTTAGCCTATATCGGTCTAGGGAGTGCGGTGAAGATTGGTGGAGCGGGGCTAATTGTGTCAGATGCGGTGACGAAGACTGCCTTCGGGAGCTTTCGGGAACCAGCAACACTGTTAGCGACTTTTGGGCTGTTGCTGTCAGCAATGTTTATCATTCGACGGGTGAGAGGAGCATTGTTGTGGGGAATTGCGGGAACGGCGATTTTGGGCTGGATATTTGGGGTGGCGGCAGCTCCGAAGGGATTTATGGAGATTCCGGCTTTTCCGTCCCATCTATTTGGGCAGGCGATTACTGGATTATCCGGGATTAATGGGAATAACTGGATTGATTTTATTGCAGTGATGTTGGTGTTTTTGTTCGTGGATATGTTTGACACGATCGGGACGCTAGCAGGGGTAGGCACTCAAGCCGGCTACATTGACGAAAATGGCGAATTGCCGCGAGCCAATAATGCCTTGATGGCAGATGCGATCGCAACGACGGCGGGTGCAGTTTTAGGAACTTCCACCGTGACAACGTTTGCAGAATCAGCAGCAGGAGTATCTGAGGGAGGTCGTACAGGGTTTACGGCGATCGTGACTTCGCTCATGTTTTTATTGGCGTTGCTGTTTGTACCTATCTTTGAGGCAATTCCAGCATTTGCAACCGCTCCAGCATTGATGATTGTGGGAGTGTTGATGATGTCAAGTATCAAGAGTATTGAGTGGGATGATTTGACGGAGGCGATTCCAGCGTTTGCGACGTTGTTTTTTATTCCGTTGGGTTTTTCGATCGCAGCAGGTTTGTCGGCGGGCTTGATCTTATATCCGTTTGCTAAGGTGGTCAAGGGTCGGGCACAGGAGGTGCCATTAGTCACTTGGATTTTGGCAGCGATTTTTATCGCTCGTTTTATCTTTCAGACATTGCGCTTCGGTTAGAACGATTCTGGAGGTCGTTCATTGCTTGCTTAGAGGGTCAGGATTTGAACGCCTGATCCTCTTTTTCTTGGCTAAGGATCTCATCTAAGCAAGGAAGCCTTATAAGCTGCCCAGCCCCCTAAATCAGAAATATCTGGCCAATTATGCTTTTCAATCAGTTCCTGCGGGTACAAAAAAGCGATCGCCGTATCCCCATCTTCTAACAACACCTCGCTAGGATACATATGGGGCGGCTCATTAGCTGCCAGGTAATCAAAATCCGCGATCGTCAAGTCATAGACCTCACCCGGAATTGAAATGCCTCCCGTTTCTACCTGATAGATAGCGGGGTGCCAGCCATTCTCTGCAGCATGAAGGCGATACAACGGTTTAGTAGCTGCCGATCGAATAAACTCAGCATCACCCAAATTTCGATGATCAGGCTGCCCCCGTAGAGCAGAACCACAGATGAAAATACGTTTTTTGCTGGATTGGAGATTGGACATAGGTGCTAAAAGAATAGAATTTTCGAGTTTTGTTTCTGCGGGTTGATCCTTTCTGCTGACGCGCTAACCTCTTCTGAAGCTTGCGAATTTTACGATCATGCTTCGAGTAATTCGGGCTTTCAGCCTTAGACCCATTAGACATGACCGCAAACATTTTAATCCCTAAATCAATATGGAAAAGCTGCCCTCTGGAGTCCTAGCTACTTGATTGGCTCCGTTGGAGGTGCACCAATAGAGGTGCTGAAGCTATTCATTCACAAACAAGAACAGCCGTCCTTCTAGGACGGGGTTTTAGACCCATTTCTCTGATAATGACCATGACATTATTGATCATGGTCACCATAGTTCATTTCCAGTTTTAAGAATCCATCCAAAGTCCCTGCTTAAAAATTAAACTGCGTCCGAAGATTGCCCACATACACAGTCGAGTTACTCCCAAAATTATTAGGATTAAAAATCGCGTAAAATGAAGGTACGATCGCAATATTTTTGTTAACCGGATAGTAGTAGGAAAGTTCTAAATCATACTGATTACCACCATCCCCTTTGCCAGACAACAAGAAGTTACGCCCGGAGAGATAGCTATGGGGCATAACAAAGGAAATCACCCCCAAAGCTCCCTTCTTGCCCAAATCGGGAAAGCCCAACCCAACCTGAAAAGATTGCACTTTGATATCCCCCCCCGATCGGGCTGGGTTAATCGGATCAATGCCAACTCGTCCCCAGGAATAGCGCCCAAACACTCCAATCTTGTTCGTGATATTCCATTCAACATTTGCAATAAAGGCATCAGAATTCGCATCCTTCACTTGCCCACCAAAACCATCATCAGCATAGCCGTAGGGTAACGGCTCTCCCACAGCCCCACCAATGAAACCGTTATAGGCTTTGATGCGAGTACGGGCATAGTGTAATTTGAGTTTGAGATTTTGGCTGGGGGAATAGGCTAACTCTGTAGCGATCGTATAGGTAGAATTAAAGAGACCATTATTCGGCTTGTTGGAAGTATTGAAAATCTCACCATTGAGGAATTCAGTATTTTCTCCCAAATAACCCGCCGTGAAACGCAATTGAGGATTGAGGTTCCAAGTTAAGACAACACCAGAACCGCGATCGACCGCATTAGAAAGGGTACTGCCATTGGAGTTAAAACTGGAGGCACCGCGCGCAAAAAAGGTATAGCGATTGCCATCATAATACTTGTAGAAATTCAATCTCGGCCCAACAGCTAACGTAATACTTTTACTGAGCGGAAATGTATAGGATAACTCCCGAATCACAAGGTCATTGGCAGTGGGTGTACCCGTTTGATCGGTAAAGGGAGTTCCCCAAGAATTGAAAAAGCCCGAAGATACCAGTTGATTGGCTGGGGAGTTACCATTCCCGGCGGTCAGTTGAGTGACTAATAAATCTTTACCCGTAAATGAGGTATTGAGATTTAAAAATAGGTAGTAACTCATCGTGGTGTTGGTATCCCGACGAATTACTCGCGATGGAACCCCTGTAATGGGATTTCGACGAGGTGGGGCAAAGGGACTGCCTGCGACACCACGTTCTGCCAGAACATCATCACTTGAGAAAGCACTGGTGATATTAAACCACAGATCTCCAGTCAATTTCGTGGTGGTAGAAAACTGTTGCTTTCCTAGCGTAGCAACTTTGCCCTCTAAAGCATCCACGCGCCCCCGCAATGTGGCTAACTCCGCTGCAAATTCCTCCTGCAACTGTCTTAGCTTGGCTAAATCCGCTTGCTTGACAGAATCAATTGTCACAGCAGCGAGCAATTCATTCACCCGATCCATACAAGCATTCAAGCCTGCCGCAAATTCATACCGAGTCAAAGCACGATTGCCGCGATAGGTGCGATCGGGATACCCTGCGATACAACCATAGCGTTCCACCAACGATTGCAAAGCCTGGAACGCCCAATCCGTTGGCTTGACATCCGAAAGTTGAGACACAGAATTGGTTTGTTCCATACTAGCTGGCTCTAAGCTAGCAGCTTCAATCTCACCATAGGCATCGATCCCAGCCAAGATTTCAGAAGTGGGAAGGCTGGTGACCAGGCTTGAATTTTGAGTTAAGCTTGCATCGTGGGTCGGCTTCAGCTCAGCCAGCACAAACTTTGGCAATGCTAGCAAACTCACGAAAACAGGGAATGAGATGATTGAAAATCGAGACCACATTGAAAAATCCTCACACACAAAACGTGGAAAACAAAAATCTGGAACATGAGGTGCAGCAAAGCATAATCCAAACCCATGGGTTGATTCAATTCAATCGGTTGATTGAATACCATGGGTTGATTGAATGAATCAGATTAATTCAGGGGCTTGCGCTCACCTGCTGCAGGTAATTGCCGCTGGTCTAACGGCGGTAAGAAGTTGGGATTAAACACTTGATCGATCGCGGGTGGCTGAACGCCCAATGCCCCCGAAACCTGCTGAATCGTTTTTTCTAATCGAGCCGGATCAACACCGCTAATGCCAACCTTGTCTTGCTCAGGCGTGATATATAAACGCTCTAAGGCAATTTGTAACCGTCGCTTTTCGGCATTTTCATCCATCAGCGCATCTCCAGCCTTCTTCACTGAGGCTAGCCCAGATGCTGGATCTTTGACCATGTCTTGGAACCCCTTAATGTAGGCTCTGAGGAATGCCTTGACAACATCAGGGTTCTGATCGAGGAATGACTTTTTCACCACGATCGCATTGCCATACAAGTCCAAACCGTTATCAGCATAGTAAAATACATTCAAATCTTCCAGCTTCTTGCCTGCTTTCTCCAGGGACGGAATCACAGTTGTTGCGAATCCACTCACCGCGTCCACATCCCCCTTAACCAAAAACGTCTCGCGCAACTTGGGTTCCATTGTCACCCACTCCACCCCATCAGCCTTGACCCCAAGCTGACTCGCCAACACCGGCCAAATTTTCCGGGGAGCATCGCCCGCAGGCGCACCCAATTTCTTGCCAATTAAACCCTTGGGATCATTAATATTACTGGACTTCAGCGTGACGATCGAAAAGGGGGACTTATTGTAGGGCACCGCCACAGCAATCACTGCTTCGTTCGGGTTTTTGGCATTGAACTCAATCATCGAGTAAATATCGCCAAACCCAATCTCAAATTGTCCTGCGGCAACTTTCGTGATAGTATCTGACGAACCATAGCCCCGTTCAATCTTCACATCCAATCCTTCTTGGGCAAAATATCCCCGCTCCGCCGCCAAGGTAATCGGTGCATTATCACCCTGCAAGAGCCAAGACGGATTCACCTTGATCGTGCGTTTCGCTTGATCGTTAGTTGGTGCAGTTGCTGCTCCTGGCGCACTGGTGCTAGGGGGCTGGGTCTGACAACTGTTCAATAACAGAGCACCCATCAACAAAACAACACCCGTTAGAGGTCGTAAACTTCTCGATCGTCCAGACCAGATAGAATGATTCGCCAAGCCTCTAGACAGGAATTTCAACATGATCCAACCCCTCACTCACCGCAGTAACATTTGCCAAACAACATGGAGCAATCGACATCACTTACCAACAATCTCTAATCCCTAAACAATCTCCGCAAAGCCCTGTAGTGAACTACTAACCTATAGATAAGATTGGTATGCGGTATACAGATCCTTTACTTAAGTGAATATCCAGTCAGCGGATAAAACTGTTTTGTACGATACGATTATTCTGTTTTCTTTGCTGCATGATGGAGGAAGGTACGCTTTGGAAGATCGTGTACCCTAACTCCACGCAAGTTTTGGTTAAGTCAGTTGCTGGTTTTGGTGTGTTGATCGCTTCAAGAGGGTATAACACAAGAGGATATAACATATGCTTCAGTCTGAATTTCCGACAACCCATCCACCGGAAGAAGCTTCTGCGATTCTGGAGTTCGATCGAATTGGGTTGGAATATCCCGTCGAGGGGGGGGTGCGCAGGATTATTGATGAAGTGAATTTATCGATCGCCCCTGGAGAATTTGTTTCCTTTGTGGGCCCCAGTGGTTGCGGTAAGACTTCAATTTTGCGAATGGTGTCTGGGCTAGCTCCGGCTCCCTTAGGGGAAGTGAGAATGCGAGGGCAAAAGGTAACCCGCCCGCTGCGCAATGTAGGGATCGCATTTCAAAATCCCGTCATGATGCCCTGGCGCACCACCTTGAGTAATGTCATGTTGCCCTATGAAGTAGTTCAACCCTATAAACGGGATTTTAAAGATCCCCAGAAGCGACAAGGCATGGTGCAAGAGGCGCAAAAGCTGTTGAAAATTGTCGGACTTCAGGATTTCCAGCACCAATATCCTTGGCAACTCTCCGGCGGGATGCGGCAGCGAGCCTCTCTTTGTCGGGCGCTCATTCATCAACCGGAAATTCTGCTCTTGGATGAACCATTTGGAGCCTTGGATGCCTTCACCCGTGAGGAAATGTGGGTGATGCTGCAAGATCTTTGGATGCAGGTGAACTGTGTTTGTATTTTAATTACCCATGATTTGCGGGAATCCGTTTTTCTGTCTGACACAATCTATGTGATGGGGCCCCGTCCTAGTTCGATTATTTACAAGGTCAAACCCAATCTGCCGCGACCCGTGACTCCAGAAATGATGTTGTCAGATGAATTTAACCACATCGTTGCTGACCTCCGTCGGCATATACATCGGAATTAATGGATGACTTGCTGGTTCAACCTCTTAGTTAAACATTAACCTCTTAGTTAAACATTAAACATTATGGAATCCCTAGAAAAATTTTCCCGATCGAAAAAAGCCACCCTTATCATGCCCTTGGTTGCCACGCTGTTGCTATTAATTTTGTGGGAGGTGTTAACCTGGGCGCTCAAGATTCCGGTATTTAACCTCCCCGCCCCTTCCATCATTGCCAATGCCATGGTGACTAAGTGGCCCGCTATCTTTGAAAACTCAGTTCAAACACTCTTTACAACGATCGTAGGATTTTTGTTGGCGATCGTGGCTGGCGTGATTTTAGGGTTTTTAATTGGCTACTCTCGCCTCGCCTATATCATTCTCTATCCAATTTTGGTGGGATTTAATACAATCCCAAAGGTAGCATTAGTTCCTTTATTTGCATTATGGTTTGGCATTGGTGCCGTCCCTGCAATCCTCACCGCATTCCTGTTAGCATTTTTCCCGATCGCAGTCAATGTGGCACTCGGCTTAGACACCGTGGAACCTGAAATGAAAGATGTCATGCGAGCTTTAGGAGCAAGCCAAGTCGAGATTTTTCAAAAAGTTGGCTATCCCCACACCCTACCTTACATTTTTGCCTCGCTTAAAGTGGCCATTTCCTTAGCCTTTGTGGGCGCTGTGATTTCTGAAACCGTTGCCTCAAACCGAGGGATTGGCTACATGATCGTCAGCGCCAGTTCCAACTTTGATGTACCCCTTGGGTTTGCCGGACTTTTGATGCTGGGCATCATGGGTACATTACTCTACGGACTATTTGCCATCTTAGAGAAGAAGATTATCTATTGGGCAAGATAAGTGCAAGACCTTTAATACGGCGATTCCGGAGGCGATGGATGACCCGATCGCCCGAACCAGACCCAATGGATAAAGTTAGGGTGCATGTAGCCCTTAGTCAGCCTCTCTGCTGATGGATGACTTGACTGAATTTGGTCTTGCCGATTCGCGAGTTGGGGGGATTGAGCTTTATTTTTCTGTTGCGAAAATTTCATATGAGCCTCCTGAGTAGAACATGAGGCACGAGCAAACCTGTCACCGCACTTGTGAGATTGTACGTCCGAATCTTTGTCTGTGCTTTTCGCTACTATTTTAAAGTAAAATTATGGCGCATGTCAACCTGCTATTTCAGATACATTGACATAATAATAAGCGTCAAAAAATGCGGTACCTTGAGAGAGGGCATTGAGCCAACGCCCCTCAACCAGTGGCAAAATTGCTTTGAGATTATGCATCTTCCTATAGTTCATGTGAGCTATTACTCTTCGTCCGAAGATTTAGGAGTTCTTTAGTTTGTGCGGCAAGATTCTTCAGGATATTTCAATCAAGCAATTCAGCGGGTTCGATCGCTGCATGAGCAGACCTATCAAGCTTTACGAGCAGCCATTCTATCGGGTGAGTTCGTCAGTGGGGAACGTTTAGTGGAGGTGCAACTGGCTGCTGCGTTTCAAGTCAGTCGAACGCCGATTCGAGAAGCCATCCGCCAGCTTCAACGGGATAATTTGGTGGTGACTGATGAGGGGGGTGGGATTTGTGTTGCCAGTCTTTCTGCCCAAGATGCCGAACATTTGTATGATTGTCGGATGGGTTTAGAAGAACTGGCCGTCGCTCAGGCTTGTGTTTACATTACGAATACCCAAATCAAGCACCTGAAAAAAGCCGTTGAAAAGGCGGAAAAGAGTTGGGGGAAGACCACCCATCATTTAACGCCCTTTCAGCTCCTACATATGGATTATGAATTTCATCGGTTGATAGCAGAAAGCTCTGGCAATCCTTGGCTGATTTCGCTCTTGGATCAGGTCTTCGACAAAATGACCCTCATCCGCATTCGCACCATGCAGCATAATCCCAAGGTGTTGGAAATCCGGGGGGAGCATCGGCAAATTTATGAGGCGATCGCCCATCGCGATCCCAAAGCTGCTGTGAAATTTATGCATCAGCATTTAGAAGCGAGTCGAATTCGGGTAGTCGAAGAAATTCAGCAGTTAGAAAAACACTTACAAGATCAGGCGGAATAGCGCCTTTTGGGATTCATCCACCATGACCTTCGCGAGCAGAACATTAACGAAACAGGAATTTTGCTAGCAATTTTTGGTTCTATAGGGAAAAGGAATCGGGGTTAAAATATACAGCAATTTTTCGTTGGGTGCAACACAGTTTGAATGAGGAGAGGG
>JAYKGX010000487.1:0-17627 GCA_035285565.1 Synechococcales cyanobacterium | reverse complement strand
ATATCTTTACTTTAATCTACGAATTTGTAATCTGGGGTAAGCGTAATTTTTGCTTTTCTATCAATGGCTTTTAATTTCCCTATGATTGGTGAACCGAGACGGGTGAATTGAGGCGGGTAAGCCGATCGCCCCAAGGCTAGGGAAAAACGGTTGGAGCGATCCTCACCGCATAGGTAATCGCCTCAAAGCTAAGTTAGTTTAGAGCTTAGCTATTTTTAGGTCTCACCAGACCATTTTCCAAGGCAAATCGGACTAATTCAGTGCGGCTGTTGGTCCCTGTTTTGGTAAACAAGCGGCTGACATATTTCTCCACGTTCCGCACACTGGTCTCTAGCCGACGAGCGATTTCTTTATTCATCAAGCCATCTACTACGAGTTCCAAAACACTTTGCTCTCGGGGAGTAAAATCAATGTTGACGGGGGAAGCATTGGTCGGAATGCCACCTTTTTGGGTCAAAATCGCTCGGATCTCTTTAATCTGTCGGGCTAGTTCTGCCACATCAGGCTGATCGCTGTCGCCAGAACCCGCTCGGGCAGCCCGTTGACGATTGAGAATGCTGCGCACGATCGAAACGAGTTCATCGGGATCAAAGGGTTTCGGGAGGTAAGCATCGCACCCTGCATCATAGCCCTGAATGCGATCGCTGGTCATCCCTCTTGCTGTTAAGAAAATGACGGGTAACGCCTGAAAGCGTGGATCATCTCGGAGTTTTTTCAGGAGTTGATAGCCATCCACCTGCGGCATCATAATATCGCTAATCACGAGTTCGGGCATGACTCGCTGCACCATCTCCCAGCCCTCGTTCCCATTCGTCGCAGTGTGGACGGTGAAACCACTATCTTCCAGGTAAGCCTGTACGGCCTCCCGTAGTCCCGGCTCATCATCGACCAACAACAATTGCTCTGACATAAGCGATAATTCCTAGCGATAATCTGCGAGTCCGGTGTCGCTCAACCGAACCTGTTACAATCCTAAACGTTTTTGCGGACGACTTGAGCCTTTTTGCCTGCCGCCTTTTGACTTGTGCTCTTTTGGCAAGGCATAGCATTCTACAATAACTTGCCAGACAAAACGCCTAGAAAAGCAAAACGCCTAGAAAGAACTCGATTTTTCAGGCTCTGGCCAGGCAATTTGATCAGCAAATTGTGGCAGGTAGCTCCTTTGTTGACCCTGCCAACGGGCATTGAGGCAAAGTAAACCAATCGGTGTGCTGAGGAGATCTACATGATTAGCTTTCCCAGTCGGCAGTTGGGCGAGCGCCTGGGGAAGTTCTTTACCTAACCAGCGGAGGATCCGGTAGCAATAATAGCTTGGCAAGGGTTTCTTCATCAAATCCACCCCATGTAACTCATGGAGAAAGCGATTCGATCGTCCGTAGCGCTTCCACTGATTGAGCAGATCGGGCAAGGTTTTCCGATGCTGATGTGCCACGATCGCGGCTTCTGAAAAGTAATAGTCCCAACTTGTTTGCCGCAGGATCCGCCAGCATAGGTCTGCATCTCCACCCGTGGTCAGGTAGGGACGAAAAAGACCCACCTGCTGCAAAATTTCTCGCCGTACCGCTAAATTGGCGGTTTGACCGTAGGGGCAGAAAGGGTGGCTGACTGTATGCTTTTGGGAGAGGGTATTCTGGCGATCGGCATAGAGTTCCAGCAAGGTTTTGCCTGATAGGGCTTGGATTTCTCCCATCACTAGCCCCACCTTGGGATTTTCAAAGGGAGCCATCAGGTTACTCAGCCAAGTCTTGCTGGGACGACAATCTGCATCCGTGAAGGCAAGAATTTGTCCCTGGGCATTCAAAATTCCTGTATTGCGGGCGGCGTAGGAGCTTTGAATCTTTTGTTCCTGTAGAATTTTGATATTCCAGTTTTCTACATGAAAGTCGCGGCTGGCAGCTTGGAGAAATTCATAGGTTCCATCCCCGCTCTTGTTATCCACGAGGAGATATTCCACCCGATCGCAGTGGTATATTTGTGATCGCAGGCAATCGAGCAAATCTGGCAGATCTGCCAGACCGTTGTAAATGGGAATAATGACCGACACTGCGATCGCAGGCATGACAGCTTAAACCTTTACGACATGCAATTTAAAGGGATGTCTCCTCAGTATGGGCAAATCGATTCAAAGAATCACTTCTGAAAAATAAATCTAATCAGAATGCCACATCACCCCCGCTATCGTTTGGGTGTGATCAAGCTTAAACGGCCCTATTTACTGTCTTAAACTAGACTTCCTCTTCTTGGTCTAGACTCTAAAGTGGGGCGATTCTAATTATTCCTAAGGTTAGGGTTTACTGTGAATCAATCTTCTGATCATTTAAAACAATCTTTCCTCAATCCCTTAGCAACCTATCGGGGGGAATTTTCTCCAGAGCAACTTGCCTTCAATGCTAACTTGCAGGAGTTTGCTCAACGCGTTTCTTTGATCTGTGGTTTAGAAACTGCGGGAAAAATTTCTTCCAACGAAGCTTACGATCAAATTAAGATCCTTTGGGATGAGCTACGGTCTTCCAAGCAAGAACTCCTGGATCAAGTCCGCCGTCATGATAGCGATCATGATTGACATCCTCCCCGTGGCTAGAAGCCAGGGGATTCCTAAGACTCACGACTTAGGTTTCTGCTTCTTAGCACCCGCCTTCACAGATTTACTCTGTTCGGGTCTTACGGTTGCTCCACAGACAGACACGGCAAGCCCTGCCGCCAAAATATTATTAGCTGCATTGAGGTCACGGTCATGCTTTGCCCCACAACTAGGACAATCCCATTCCCGAATATTCAATGGCAACTTATCGACGATGTGACCGCAATTCCCGCATCGTTTAGAACTGGGAAACCAACGGTCAATCTTGACCAAAGTGCGACCATACCAATCACACTTGTATTCAAGCTGTCTGACCAATTCACCCCAGCTAGCATCACTGATAGAAAGGCAAGTTTAGGGTTCTTTACCATATTCTTCACAGCCAAATCCTCAACGGCAATGGTTTGGTTTTCACGCACCAATTGAGTTGTAAGTTTGTGAAGGAAATCTTTGCGGGCATCACCAATTTCTTGATGCACTTTAGCCACTTTCAAAGCAGCTTTACGACGGTTATTAGAGCCTTTAACTTTGCGGCTCAATGCTTTCTGAACCCGTTTCAGTTTGGCGCGTTTAGCCTTAAACCCTTTAGGGTTAGCGACCTTCTCACCATGACTTAAGGCAACTAGACTAGTTACACCCAAATCTATCCCAACTTGATGAGGAGACTTAGGCAATGGCTCGATCTCGACATCCACCAATAACGAAACAGCCCATCTACCCGCAGGTGAGAGCTTCACCGTAATGGTTGATGGTATTGCGCCTTCTGGCAGTGAACGGCTTCACACAATCGGCAAGGGTTCAGAGGACTTAGCCAAGAATACTTGACCATCTTTGAACTTAAAAGCCGATTTAGTGAACTTAGCACTACCGCCATTCCGCTTCTTTTTGAAATTAGGGTATTTAGCCCGACCTTCCCAGAAGTTGCTGAACGCTTTTTGTAAATGCCGTAATCCTTGCTGCAATGGGACACAGCTAACTTCATTGAGAAACTCTAATTCTTCAAGTTTCTTCCATTCAGTTAGCATTGCCGAAGTGTCGTTATAACCGACTCGTTGCTTGTCGTTATACCAAGCCTCAGTTCTAAAAGCTAAAGCACGGTTATACACAAGACGAGTACAGCCAATCGTACGCCTCAGCAAGGTTTCCTGCTCAGGCGTTGGATAAAAACGGTACTTAAAGGCTTTTTGTGTCATGTCTCACATGATAATAGGTGTTTTGTGAGATTACCAGTTTGCTGCAAAGATTGATTGGCAATTTTCGCGGCATTGAACCGCTCTATTGCCGCTCCTATCCCTCCCCGAGTCTAAAGCCGGGGGGCTCTCGGAGGTTTTTGATGATTTAGCTCCCAGAAAGATTCGACGGATCCAGAAAATTTTCCACAATTTTAACAATTCTTTCTGCAGCAAGTCCGTCTCCAAAAGGACTAATCGCATTGGCCATTGCCTCATAAGCTCGGGCATCGCTGAGTAGGGTACTGGTGGCTTGGAAGATGCGATCGCGATCGGTACCAATCAGTTTAGCCGTGCCTGCGCTGACGGCTTCGGGTCGTTCTGTTGTCTCCCGGAGGACTAGAACAGGCTTGCCAAGACTAGGAGCTTCTTCTTGGATCCCACCAGAATCTGTCAAAAGTAGGTAACAGCGCTGCATAGCTCCCACGAGGGCAGTGTAATCCAAAGGTTCTGTCAGAAAGACGCGAGGGTGGTTGCTCAAAATGGCTTGTAGAGGTTCGCGGACGGTGGGATTGCGATGCAGGGGCAGAAGTAAGGCAGTATCTGGATAGGCTTCCAGAATTTTCAAAAATCCAGCGGCGATCGATTGTAGCGGCGCACCCCAATTTTCCCGACGATGCACCGTTGCCAGAATGACTCGATGATTCTCCCAAACCAGACCCGGAATTTCGCAGGTAGGATGGCGCTGGGCAACAGTGAGCAGGGCATCAATGACTGTATTGCCCGTTTGATGAATTTCGCCCAGAATCCCCGAATTCTTCAAATTTTCAACGGAGAGAGCTGTAGGAGCAAAGTGGAGTTGACTCACCTGGGAAATGAGCCGACGATTGGCTTCTTCTGGGTAGGGATTGTAAATTTCCTGAGTCCGCAAACCCGCCTCCACATGCCCCACCGGAATTTTCTGATAAAACGCGGCTAAAGCTGCTGCAAAAGCCGTCGTGGTATCCCCTTGGACTAAGACGATGCGAGGTTGGAGTTGTTGAAAAAGACCTTCTAACCCTCGCAGGGCATTGCAGGTAATATCGGTCAGGCTTTGCTTGGGTTGCATGATTGCCAGGTCATGATCGGCTGTTAGCTCAAACAAATGCATGACCTGATCCACCATTTCACGATGCTGTCCGGTGAGCACCACCTGGGGTTTAAAGACCCGCGATCGCTGAAATGCCTGAATCACAGGAGCCATCTTAATAGCTTCTGGGCGTGTCCCAACGGTGATACAGACCGGGATAGGAAATTTCAGCATGGTGCTTGTCAGTGAGAGTGCGCCTCTTATTTAATCGTGAATTGGCTTAAAACAAAACAGCGCTGCCGATCGCAACGCTGCTGTCCAGTTTGCTCAAGAAACCTTTTGCTTCTCAGGAGCCTTCAATGGTGAAGCTCAATGGCTAAAACACTTGCTAAAAACGCTTAGTTGTTGATATCACAGGTCAATGGGCAGGAAGCATAGGTGCTAGATGCTTGGGGATTTTCTTGACCATGCAACCAGCGCAACCACTCCACATCCTGCGGGTGATAGCCCTTCAGAGTTAAAAAGGTCGAAGCTGCCAAGATACCCAAGACGTGAATCCCCAGGAACCCGATCGCTGTATACAAAATGCCATTCATGGGTAGGATGGCGTGCAGGGTAACAGCTAGCAAAGATCCCACTGAAACGACTAAAACTAATACTGGAAATCCAATCACAATCATACAAACTGCGAGAACAAACGACCAAATCAAAACACTCTTAATAACAGCTAACAACTGGAATTGATTCATTTGCCGACCAGATGCTGCTAAAGTCATAGTTCTGTCTCCCAGATGTGAATTTGTGAATTGAGTGGTAACCGTAAACTCAATAAACACTTACTTTGTGACTGCAGTTACTAAAACTTAGGTCACCTTACAAGTGCTTCCAGCAATTAATTTTTGAGTCATTTAAGTCTGCATCAACAATTTGATTAATGCTCGATCCATCAAGACTTTAATTGACTACAATACCTGGCGATCCTTTGAGATAAATTCGCTGTCAGAGTCATCTAAATGATTCATCCTTGAGCGATCCCCGAAATTGATTCAGATGAAAATCAAGTATAGGGAACCCCCTTCATCAGGGAAAGCACTATTCAATAAATGTTACACAAATCCTTTAAAAATCGCCTCAATGAGCATTTTTACTGATTGATTTCCCCTATTTTGCGCACTATTTCCATAGAATTCTTAACAAGTCAATCAGAATCGATAAAGTACTTTTACTCATTGCATCTTCAATAATATGTATTTGTACTCAGAATGTATTTGTACTCAGATAGATTGAGACCTAGATAGATTGAGACTCGATCGGCTTAGGGATCCGATTTGCGGGATGATTTTTCCAGCATTCACTTAATATTCATAGGGATTTTTAGGCTGCTGAATCGGCTTGAGGGCAGTGGCTTGAATCACCAATTGTCGCTTTTGATTCAGGGTTTCCGTGATCATTTGCCCTTCAACTTCTAACCACTGATCTTGAGGATAGGTTCTGCGATCGCCACTTTTCAACTTCACTGGCAGACTGACGGGATAAACATCTGCAGCACAACAGGTAATAACAAAACGAGTAATCAAAAAATATTCCTCCGCCATCTGGGATGGATACACGACAAACCCCTGAACCTTCGCTTTCTGTCCCACATAGGTATCCGGTTCTGGGTAGGTCTGCAGGGTGCGGATCCATTCCACCAAAGTGCGATTGGCGGGGTTGGAATTGAGCCGGAAGGCTTGGGGGCGAACTCGGGTCAGGGTAATGGCATCATTGACTCCACGTTGGATTGCCGTCTGACTCGCAAATGCCCGAGGGGGAATGAGTAAGGCTAGAATCGCGACCCCCAGCAGTAAACAACTCCCCCAACCCGGTGGTAGCAGGGAGAGGTGTTGCAAAGCGGGTTGGGGCGATCGCCGACTCCTCAGAAAATGCTGCAGTCGATAGGCAGCGATCGCTAATAAAGCCACCCCAGCACTAACGGTTAGAGGCACATAATTCTTGTGGATGAGCAAATCCATCTTGCCCAGAATCCAATAGCCCAAAATCAAAATTCCCCAGGCAGCGATCGCTAAGATGTCTAGCCAGGGGAGCAGTTTGGCGGGGATGGCAGGTAAACGCGCCATAGCAATAAAAAATAGGGTGAAGGTGGCAATGGTGCCGACCCTTCTACCCTATCAGGATCTTGGTAATTCTTGTATCTTGGTAATCCCTGGATGAGTGGCAGGCTGAATTACACCTTGGCTAGAGAGAGTTCAACCTTGGTTGGAACCCCAGGAATGTACATTTGGGTCATGTAATCCATCAACATGCGATGGGTATTGAAGGCTAGCCCGTTGCTCTGGATCGAGGCTTTCATCATCTTGACCCATCCTTGGGGAATCCCATCTCTATCGCGATCATAGTAGAGCGGCACAATCTGCTGTTCTAACAACTCATACAAGGAGGTGGAATCAATGTTGTCTTGGAGGTTCTGGTCACTCGTATGGGCATCTTCACCGATCGCCCATCCATTCAAGCCACGACCGTTTGCATCGGTCTGATAGCCTTCACACCACCAACCATCCAATACACTACAATTCAACCCACCATTGAAGCAGACCTTTTGACCACTAGTGCCGGACGCTTCTAAAGGGCGACGGGGATTATTCAGCCAGACATCCACCCCATGCACCAATTTGCGGGCGGTGTACATGTCATAATCTTCCACAAAGGCAACGCGATCGCGCAATTCCGGCAATCGGCACCATTCCATGAGCCGCTGGATGATCCGTTTACCTTCTTCATCGGCGGGGTGCGCCTTGCCTGAGAAAATAATCTGCACTGGTTGAGTGGGATTGCTGAAGATTTTTAATGCCCGTTCCGCATCCCGTAGCAGTAAGTCTCCTCGTTTATACGGGCTAAAGCGACGCGCAAATCCGATCGTCAAAATTTCTGGATCCAGCAAATGGTTGGTGCCCTGGATCAGGCTCCAATCTTCTCCCCGATTCTGCCGCGCATTGCGGATCTTGGCACGGGTATGGGCAACCAATCTAGCTTTCAGAATTTGGTGCCGTTGCCACAGTTCGGCGGCAGGAATTTGGGCAATTTTTTCCCATAGTTTGGGGTCGTAAACCTGCTGTGCCCAATCTTGACCGAGATACTCATCGTAGAGATCGGCAATTAAGGGAGCTGTCCAAGTTGCGGCATGAACGCCGTTGGTAATGTAGCCGATTGGGACGTTGTCTTCTGATTTTTCAGGATACATCACCGTCCACATCTTGCGGGAGACTTCGCCATGCAGCTTACTCACCCCATTGGCATTCCGGCAGAGACGCAGCGCTAAAACGGTCATCCCAAAGGGTTCCCACGGATCTCCTAAACGACGCGCGCCCAAGGCGAGGAACTGCTCACGAGACAGTTTCAACTCTTCCCAATAATGGGCAAAGTAGGAATCCATTAAATCGGCGGAAAATACATCATGTCCTGCTGGTACAGGAGTGTGGGTGGTGAATACGCAGCGATCGCGCACAGACTTTTCCACATCGTAGAAGGCTTTGCTCGTTTTCTGCATCTCCTGCCGACAGACTTCCAGTAGGCAGAACGCCGCGTGACCTTCATTCAAATGGTAAACAGCAGGTTCAATACCCAATGCTAGTAGCGATCGAACCCCACCAATGCCCAGCAGCACTTCTTGAGCAATCCGAGTTTCTTGGTTACCGCCATAGAGGTGTCCGGTCAGCCAGCGATCGATTGGATCGTTATCCTCACGATCGGTATCCATCAGATAGAGGCTCACTCGCCCAACTTGCACTTTCCAAATCTGGACGCGAACTTCCCTAGCACGCACCTTCAGAGAAACCGTAATGACATTGCCATTGCGATCGTGCATCAGTTCCATGGGCAGGCGTTCAAAGGGCGCATCGGTGTAATAGTCTTCTTGCCAGCCATCGCTATTCAACCGTTGCCGGAAGTAACCCTGGCGATAGAGCAGCCCAACCCCTACCAGTGGAATGCCCAAATCAGAAGCGGACTTGAGATGATCCCCTGCCAAAATCCCCAGCCCCCCAGAATAGACGGCTAACGATTCGTGAATACCAAACTCGGCACAGAAATAGGCGATCGGATGCTCCGCTGAGGGGGACTTCGGAGTCGCAGCAGGCTGAATCTTTTGATTGACCCAAGTTGTTTGACTCACCAGGTAGGCATCAAATTTGCTCAGCACCTGGTGGAACTGTTTCATGTACTGAGGATCGCAGGTCAGTTGGGCGAGGCGATCGCTACTGACACTCTCTAGCAAAATGACGGGGTTATGGGCGCACTGACTCCAGATCATGGGGTCAATCATCACGAAGAGCGAAATCGCGTCCGGTTGCCAGCACCACCAATAGTTATAAGCTATCTCCGCCAACCGCTTCAAAGACTTGGGCAAGCGTTCACTGAGTTGCACAGCAGGCGTTGGAATATTCAGATTTGTCATAGATAATGTCTCAGAATATGAGCAAGAATCTCAACGAGAATGAGGAGAAACTGGAGAAATATTGCTTCTCGGGGACTCTAGCTCATAGCTTACTGCGGGGATCACCAAACCCCCTCAGGCTTAGGAAGTTTTTTACATTTCGACGATTTTAAAACCCTCAATGTTCAGCTTCCAGAAAACAGGTGAACCTCACTCATGAATCTCACTAAATTACGTCATAAGCAACTGGATCCTGCTTACAATTAAACTTTTATTATTGAAAATTCATCAAGTCAAAAAATCCATCTTCCAACTCGTAGCCTAACATTTGAGTCATGGCTTGTATGTGCGATCGCCCCTTGATCCCCTGCTGCTGGCACCATTTTGATAGTACAAAAGTCTTGTTCATGACAAAAATTTCCAATGCTTCGATATTAAATTGGATGCCATCTTTGGGATGGAATTGGTGTGGGACCAGCATCGCCGTATAGCGGGCTAGTTCTCCAGCTTTCCAGTCCAGCAAGAAGGGGAGCCAGGGATATTGGGCATCCAAGTAAATAAACCACAGTCGGACTTCCGGGATCTCAGACAGTTCACGGGGATCATTGGGATCCTGGGGAAAGTTGATCTGGAACGAGATCTGCTGTTCAGCAGTCTTGAGGTTGTCTGGGGTGGCTGTGGTTAAAAGGGGATCGATCAAAGCTTGGGCAGCGCTGAGGTCGAGGGTTTGAATCTGAGTCAGGGTTACGGAAATTTCGATCGCCATATTGCAACAACGCGGGAAGTGATCCCGCGTATAGGGGATGATGAACTTAGTCGTTCCTATTATCTCGATATTGGTACACCGGCAGGAGTACATTAAAGATAGAACCTTCCCCCGGTCTACTCTTGACAGAAATCGAACCCCCGCAGCGCAGAAGCAACTGTTGCACGATCGTCAGCCCCAACCCTGCCCCACCATAATCCTCACCATTCATCTGGCGAACCCGGTAGAAGCGATCGAAAATTTTGGGAATTTCTTGCACCGGAATGCCGATTCCAGAATCTTTGATTTCAATCTGGATGTAGTCTCCTTGTTGCTTAGCTCGCACCCAGACTTGTCCACCACGGGGTGTAAATTTGATGCCATTATGCAGAATATTAACCACGATTTGCCGCAACCAGGTGTTCAAAGATGCGATCGGCGGCAGATCTTCCGGTACGGTATAAGCCAATCGCACTCCTTGTTCTTCGGCAAGCGGCTGATAAGTACTCACAACGGCAGGCACAACTTCTAGGACAGAGATCGGCTTGAGGGTTTGTCGTTCAGCCATTTGATCCAAACTAACCAGATCTAACAGGCTACCAATTAGAGAACTTTGGCGATCGCATTCCTTAACCAGTAAATCCATATAGCGCTGGCGTTGGGGGGGTTTGAGATTGGGGGAGTTCAGGAGGGTGAGGGCTGTCTTCATATTGGTCAAAGGAGTCCGTAACTCCTGCCCTACGGTGCTCAGAAAGTCATCCTTTGCTCGGACGATCCCCACCAATTCCTCGTTTTGTAGCTGTAGAAAATCAACTAATTCTGCCTGTTTACGGTGGGTAGCAGCCCGTTGCCACAGTTCTTCCTGACGCTGAATTTGCTTGCTAAATAGAAGATTGAGACCCGCTGGAAACTCTGCTGGCGGATTGATCTGTGATAGCTGCTGCTGCCAAGCCTCCGAGAGATCGGCAAGCGATCGTAGATCTAGACTGCCATCCGGTTTAACCACAGCAGTCTGTTCTTGCTGAAGAAGCTGAGCCGCATGGGCAATGAGTCCCTGAAACAGAGAACGATCAAAAGTGCAGGTAAGCGCTAAATGAGTCCGCCGCTCCATTGCCTCATCGTTCGTTTCACTATGTTCTAACTCTCCGGGAGCCAATCGCTTGGTTTTTGTGCGTTGAGCGATCCAAGCCCCACAAAATTGCGGAGACCACACCCAAAGAAAAAACTCTCGCCGCAGTAAACTCTCTGGCTGCAGTTGAAATGAGGTGGACAATCGCCAATCCTGCCCTAGGAAGGTTCTATCCCCATCCTGTAAATCCTCATCTTTGTCTCCCAGCTTGTCTCCCGAAGTGCTGCTATCTTCGCTGTTCTCATCTAAGGGATTCCTCAGGATATAGCAGGTTCTGGATGCCTGTGCCAGAGAAACGCAACGTTCTAACTCCATCCGCCAGGATTCACCCTTCGGAAGCTTTGCCCAGAGGAAAGCTGGATATTTGGCATCTATGAGTACATCAATCACACTTGCAACTAGGGCTTTAAAGGTTGCAGGGCTAACCTGAGTCAGTTTGGGGGTATTCCCCACTTGCAGCAAGTAATCGTAGACTGAGAGGCTGCTCGACAGATTGGACAAATTGGAAGGTGGAGACAAATTCATAGTGAGTGGGGGAGGATGAAGACAAGGCAGAGTCTATGGAAGTGGCAGGCTCCTTTTGATCTACCGCTTTCATCTAGCCATATTTTCAGAAAAATGAAAACATTCCTCACGCAGAGAAATGAGAGAGTCGGGTAGGACTCAGTAGGTCCTTGATCTCCTTACCCCAGTATTCCCCGAATTCTGACAAACATTTGAACCGTCTCCAAATTCTTGCCACGACCCTGAATCCAGCCGCTACAGCAACTTTGGAGTTTAAATTTGTGATTTTAGATTGTCAAACCCTGATGACTTGGGGCTTATCACATTACGTTCGGTTTTCCGAACGGGGCCTTGTAAGGGTGGCAAGCTCTGAGCCTTTATGAGGAGGGGTGTGAAGCTAAACTCGCAGCCAAACTCTGTTCGTACTGGTTAGCCTTGAGAAAATCGCCCAAATTGTAACAAGTTCGTTTGAGATCATCGAGGGCTTGTACAGCTAGACTCGGATCAGCCAGTCGCTTGACGACCATGAGACGCTTTTCATAGTATTCCAAGGCTTGAGTGAAATGCCCCACGCCTTCATGAAAGACGGCTAGGCTCCGTAGACTCTGTTCTTCGGCTCGGGAATCTTCAACCTTTTGGGCAAGTTGCAACCGTTGCTGATTGTAGATGAGGGCTTTATCGTGGTAGCCCATGGAATAGCAAGCCGTTCCCAGGTTCTTCAAAACTTGATTTTCTAGGCGTTGATCGTCTGTTTTGCGGGCTAGGGTCAGACGTTCTTCATAACAAGCAATGGCACGATCGGGGTTGCCCAATGCATAGTAAGCATTTCCCAGGTTTTTGAGGATCTGGGCTTCTACAGCCGTTTCCCTGAGTTCTCTGGCGATCACTAGGGCTTGTTCTTCATAGACGATCGCTTGGGCATAGTTTCCGTCAGCTTTATAGGCTAGTCCCAGATTGTTCAAGGCGGCCATTTCGCTGCGACGATCCCCATAATCCTGGGCCAGAGCCAGACTATGCTGCTGATATTCTACGGCTTTACTGTGATTCTCCAAATGGCGGTAGGCATTACCTAGGGTTCCCAATAGTTTGACCGTATTGAGAGCATTTTGTGTCCGCTGTGCCATTCCAAGACTACGTTTACAGTAATCAATCGCACTGTGATAGTCACCTAGGTTATAGCAAGCCAGTCCCAGGGTGCCTAATGTTTTTTCTTGCCCCGATAGCTCCCCAAGTTCCCAATAGATAGCTTGAACTTGCTTCAAAATGTGCAAAGCTTTCTGAAATTGCCCTTTTTGCTGCGCTTCAATGCCTTGCTTAAAGAGCATATTGGCTTCTTCACGCCGAAGCGAATCTCCGACCTGAGCCAGATCGCCCGGTTCTTCAATGACACTTGGCAAAAGTGTGTCTCGTCCTTCCACGTTGGATAAAGAGTGACTATTTTCCCCATGCCAAAGATCTGTGTGACCCATGATCTGTGCCCCTGTGGAATCTATGATTCATCGATCCGAATAGCGGTCTGTATCCACACTCGTTCAGACCCTAACGTGTTTTGAGGCTTGAAGACACCGTAGAATCGCTTGGTTTCTACCCCGAGAGATTATTGACACTTCCGTAAAATAACGAGGGTTTCTTGCGGAAGAGCACTTTTGGGGGAGGTTTTAAAAGCTCTGTCGTTCTAACCAGTCTAGTATTAGAGTATTCACGCGATCGGGGCATTCATCGTGAGGACAATGTCCGGTATTCGGTAGGGAAATCAACTCTACTTGATCATGATAATATTGGTAACATTTAGCACCAGTGATTGGAGTCCAAGGATCAGCTTCTCCCCACAGGATCAGGAGGGGTTGGTGGATATGGGGCAAGAGTTCAGTAGGGTGCGGACCTGCTTCTGCCCGTAAGATCGCGGCAAAGACCTGCTGAGCGCCAGGATCGCAACTGGGACGATAAATCAGTTCAACCAACTCCTCCGTGACTGCTGCTGAATTGCAATAGACTTGCCGTAGACTGCGACGGATGTTGGATTTTTGGCGGATGCGATTGAAGAGCCAAGTCCCAATTCCGGGCAGTTGGACGACCTTGGCAAAGTTGCCCAGGACGAATCTCAGAGGCAGGTTGAGTTCTTCAGGACGATGGTTTAGCCCTCCTGCTGGATTGAGGAGAATTCCTCCTTTGGCAATCCCTGGAGCCTTGGCAAGCAGCATGAGGGTCAAGAGTCCACCAATCGAATTCCCGACGATCACTGTTGGCTGCCCAATGTTGTCTTGCCAGAATGCCTCTACTAGTTCTTGCCAGAGTTCCATCTTGTAGGGGCGATCGGGTTTATCTGATCCGCCAAATCCCAGGAGGTCTAATGCATAAACGCGGTATCCGGCTGCGGCAAGGGCTGGGATGTTGTTACGCCAATGCCCAATTGATGCGCCGAAGCCATGGAGCAACATGAGGGGCTGACCCGACCCCAGAGCTGTGAATTGAATGGAGTTGCCTTGCCATTGCCAGGTTTGTAAGTCAAAGGGTGTTTTTGTTAGAAGAGAAGTCACGATGGAAATAGGGGGGATTTCTGTAAAGTTTCTTGAATCACTCTATCCTAACGGATTTATTTGGCTTGCTTGAGAGAACTGAGCGAATAATCCACAGTTGGCACTCGCGTTTGTGACGATCTTTTGTGACGATCGCCTTTCAATCGAATCAAATTGCATGTGCATAACAGGAGAGTAGATCAAATGTTCTACAAAACTCAAATGTCCTACCAATTTTCTTGACAAATTGGGTTGACAATCTTGGGTACCTCTGTCATGATAGTTAAGTGCTGAGGCGCACTGCTCGCGGGTATAGCTCAGTGGTAGAGCGCAACCTTGCCAAGGTTGATGTCGCGCGTTCGAATCGCGTTACCCGCTTTAAAGATTTGAATACTCTAATACAGTGATTGGTGTGATAGATCACCTAGATTTCTCGGTCATCTGTCTTATTAATATTCTGCGATAGAAACTTTCTTCAGGGGCATCGCGTCCGATGTTCCATGATCCGTCCGATGTTCCATGATCTGGTTGGGTACATTGATAGGTAGATGGGTTGATGGATAGATGATTTGAGGAGTGCTCCATAGTACTTCAGAGAGTCAGCTTGAACTGTGCTTTTGTCGTGATGCGATGAATTATGCTAGAGCAATTAGGCACTGAAATACAGCAGCGAGGCTTGTGGAATTGGAGAAGGCGATCGCAACGATTCTTCATTTGGTTTAGTTTGGGTTTGATCACCCTAAGTCTCATAATCGGGTTAGTGCGTCCAGCAGGGGTGATGGCACTGCCAGAAATTCAGCTTCCTCTTTCTACGCGTCGAACCGAAATTGTCGATGCCAGGGGGCGAGCAGTGCTGCTGCGAGGGGTCAATTGGTTTGGCATGGAAACGGAAACCAATGTGCCCCATGGCTTGTGGGTGCGAGACTACAAGGATTTCCTCTCGCAGATTAAGCAGCAGGGGTATAACATCATTCGGCTTCCCTATTCTGTCCAAGCACTGGGAGACAACAGGGTTAGCGGAATTGATTATGGTCTACCTGGAAATGCGGATTTACAGGGCAAAACACCCCTTGAAGTGATGGATGCGATCGTCCAGGAGGCGGGTCGTCAAGGGCTGATGGTTCTGCTAGATAGTCATCGGTTAAATAACCAGCGCATTCCAGAACTCTGGTATGGGGACGGTTTTACAGAAGCCGATTGGATTAATGCCTGGACGATGCTGGCGGAGCGCTATCGGAATCAGCCTAATGTCATCGGGGCTGATCTGAAAAATGAACCCTACGGGCGAGCCAGTTGGGGCACGGGCGATCGGGCAACGGATTGGCGGCTGGCGGCGGAACGGGCCGGGAATGCCATTTTAAAAGTGAATCCCAACTGGCTGATTGTGGTGGAAGGGGTGGAAAAGAATGTGCCCGGTCAACGGCTCAAACGTCATTGGATGGGTGGCAATTTAGAAGGTGTACGGCGGTTTCCAGTCCGCTTATCCGTCCGGAATCGAGTGGTCTATTCTCCCCATGAGTATGGGGCTGGTGTATTTGACCAACCTTGGTTCAACGAGAAAGCTTTTCCCAAGAACCTGAGCGATCGCTGGGAAACGGGATTTCATTACATTGTGCGACAGGGCATTGCGCCTGTGTGGGTGGGAGAATTTGGGGGGCGGCAGACGGATGAGAAATCCAAGGAAGGCATCTGGCAACGGCAGTTTGTGCAATATCTGCGGCAGAATCGCTTAGGGTTTGCCTATTGGAGCTGGAATCCCAATAGTGGTGATACGGGGGGGCTGCTGCAGGATGATTGGAAAACTCTGGTTTTAGAGAAGCGATCGTTGCTCAATTCCCTTCTGCCAGCCACCCTAGCCAGTGTTGTGCCAAGCGCTTCTCTGCCGACAATGCGCACACCTGCTACGGTTCAACCCTCAACACCTGTGAGCAGCGCGCCACCCAATGCATCCCCCCAACCGTCCAGCTCGAAACCTCAGCCCTTATCACCAAGCCCTATTACCACCGGTCCGGCACCGGTAGCTTCGCGATCGCCTGTCTCAGGTGGATCGGTGCAGGGCTTGCAGCTTAAACCCCTAGTACAATCGGATTGGCAAGCAGGCTTTTGCATGAGTCTACAGGTTTCCAATCCGGGTCAGCAGACGGTTAGAAATTGGGGATTGCGGTTTACGTTGCCCCAGGCGCAGGTGGATCAGCGTTGGAATGGTCAGTTTGATCGGCAGGGCAATGAGTATCAGGTCACGCCAGCCGATTGGGCAAAAACCTTGGAAGGGGGGCGATCGGTGGATTTGGGGTTCTGTGCCCAGAAAATGGGTGGGGATTATTTGCCGCGTGATTTTAGGATTGTCGCGTTGCCATGATGGTTTGTCCCGATATTACGTTGTTGGTTTGTCGCGATATTTGGTAGAGACGTTCCGGCGGAACGTCTCTACGGGAATGCGCATTAAAACCGAACAATCATCAAACCAAACAATTATCCGGGTTAATTCCGGCAATGACTACGATAGATTGGTGGCATGTAATCCGCATTCTTTCTTGGTGGATTCTTCCCACCACCAACGCCCTTCCCGTTCATGCTGATTGGGCAATACTGGACGGGTGCAGGGTTCGCAACCAATGCTGGTAAAGCCCCGTTCATGCAAAGGATTGTAGGGGACTTCGTAGGCACGGATATAGAACCAAACTTCTGCCGAACTCCAGTTAGACAAGGGATTGAACTTATACAAGTCGTGAGTTTCCGTAGAAAAAAAACCATCGAATTGCACAAGTGGCACATTGGCGCGAGTGGGACTCTGATCTTTGCGTTGCCCGGTAATCCAAGCATCTAGGGTTGCCAACTTGCGCCGCAGGGGTTCCACTTTACGCACGCCACAGCATTCCTTATGCCCATCTTCGTAAAAGCTAAACAGTCCCTTTTCCTGGACAAAGGTTTGCAGGGCTTCTGCATTGGGATACATCACCTCGATCGCAATGCCGTAGTGTTTACGAACGCGATCGATAAACTGGTAGGTTTCAGGATGTAACCGTCCGGTATCGAGGCTGAAGACTTTGATATCTTTGCCTTTGAGTTTGTACGCCATGTCCACTAGCACCACATCTTCAGCGCCGCTAAAGGAAATGGCAATATTGTCAAATAGACTGTAGGCTTTTTCTAAAATGCTCTGGGGGGATTTGTTCGCTAGTTCCGTTTCCAAGCTGGGAACGTCGAGCCGTTGTGTGGCTTGAACCATAACCTAATCTATGCTCCTAACCAAGTGTTCTCCTGAGTTGCATTCCCGATTCTAGCAATCGAAGGGGACAGGACTAGAGAATACAATCTCAACTTGTAAACATAGGAGGAAAATCAACTCACACAATAATCCAATACAAGCACAAATTACCCAACAAAGGTTGCGATCGCAGACTGTTCAGCTTTATCAAACAGCCTAGCGATCGCCAGGGTTATTCTAGTTCATTGGGTTCTAAAATCCGCTGGAACAGGTAGCC
>JAYKGX010000486.1:0-2658 GCA_035285565.1 Synechococcales cyanobacterium | reverse complement strand
TTAAGGGGGATTTAGGGGGATCGGATCTGTAGCAATGACAAGTTGAGTTGGTATAAGAGCCTGATAGAAAGTAAAGCCTTGTAGCGCACGCTTTCCCCGCGTAGAGACCTTTTCTCGAACGGGCTATTTTTCATTTCCCAGAAATAGGTTACAACTACTAGTATCATTCCTTACGCGAGTTGGAATGGTCACTTCGGTTTCCAGATAGGAGTTCCTTCCCATGAAATGGTTTAGTCGTCCCCTCTATCCAATTTTTGCTGGAATTTTGGGCTTTTCAGTCGGTTTTACTGCATCAGTCCCCGCCAGCCTTGCCCGCAGCCTTACGGAGAGTCTGAATCGCCAGCTCAGTATTCCTCTCAACAACGGAACACTGAGTCCTCAGCGTCAGGATGCCGATCGCTTGATGCAAGAAGGCGATCGCCAACTGCAAGCTGGGTATGTAGACAGTGCCCTCACGCTCTGGCAGGAAGCCCTGGTTAGTTATATCGAACTGGGAGATAGTCCCGCTGAAGAACAAGTGTATCGTCGTCTCACGGATGCTTACCTGCGCCAAGGCAATCTGCGATCGGCGGAGGAGATGGCTCGCAAGCAATTGGGCACGGCTCGGGTGATGAATGACTACAGTGCCCTGGTCTATGGTTATAACCAAGTGGGGTCGATTCTGTTGCAGAGCAGCACCGCCCAGGAAGCTGAAAAGAGCTTTGTTGAGGGTTACCGGATTGCTGAAAGTGTGCAGAATCGGGGTGGCATGGGGCTGTCGTTGAGTAATTGGGGTTTGGCAGCCTATCGTCAGGGGCGGTTTGAAGAAGCGATCGCTCGATTGCAGGATTCGTTGCCCTTGCGCCGGGATGTGTTGGATTTGGCGGGTGAGGCGAATACCCAGAATCATTTGGGCGATGCCTATTTTGCGACGGGGAACTATTCCCGATCGGCTGCTGCCTATTTGAATGGCTTATTCCTGGGTGAAATGAGTCAAAAACCCGCATTGATGGCTCGATCGTTGGGTGGGTTGTCGGTGAGTTACGAGCGTCTAGGGGCCCGTCGCGATTACATGGATACCTTGGTGCGCCAGTTACGGGTGGCTGCCCGCAGCAATGAACCAACCCAGGTGGTGACGGCGCTGCAAGCCTTTGCCCAGCATTCGGAAAAGGAAAAGAACCTGGCGGCGGCGGATAGTTACTACCAGCAGGCGATCGCTGTGGCGCAAACCAGTGGAGATGCTAAAACGGCGAAGCGCTTACAACGGGTTTTAGACAATCTACGCGCTGCCTACTATTTCAGCCCCAAAGTGCAATAACTGATTCAGCGCAATCGCAAATTAGTGTAATCGCTGAGCAAACGGGATCTTCTGACGATCGGTCTAGGAGATCCTGATTTTGTTTGTAAAAGGGCGATCGCATTGGGTGGGAGGAGCGATCGATTGCCCAAAACTACTCCTACAATACTCCAGCCTCCTCCAGCACCTTCCGAATCGTCAAACGTTCCGATCGATTCAACTGCAATAACCGAACTGTGACTCGCCCAATCGCTGTCAAGGGCACAATCTCTCCTACTGATAACCGGAAATGCTCATCCCATCGATCGTGGCGCGGCTTAAATAAGCGAATAATCTCACCATCTAAAGGATCGATCGATGCTAAATCACTTCCTTTATGCTTATTACAACTCGTACAAGCCAATGCCAAATTTTCTAGTTCCGTCTGCCCACCATGCTTCTCAGCAATCACATGATCGACTTCGTGGGAAACTAAAACTGCGAATTCTGGCATCAAACAGTACTCACAACATGCATTAGCCCGATCGTAAACTTGCCGCCGCAGTGTTGCTGAAATATAGCTCTTACTCATACCGCCTTCTTCAACTTTAACAGCGCCTGAGCTTTCGCCATCTGGACTAAATATTCAACCCGCTCATATTGCTGCCAAAGCTGCTCTTCAGCCTCTGTCAATCCCTCAGCGCGATTCTTTTCCAACAATTCTGTAATTTTTGCACTTAATGTGTCTGAAGGGCGCAATGCCAAAACCTCTTCAGGCGTGGGCAATTTTGCCAAAAATTCTAAGACTTCTGATAAACCCGAAAATACGGTCGAACCCTCATCGCTCCAGGCCACCAACCCCCGCTCCAAAATTTGCGGCAACTGCGATCGCAGTGGTCCCAAACGTAAGGCTAAATCATCTGGTAGCTCTACGGTAATCTGTTGCACAGGACTAACCTAACTAAAACAGTTTCCCCTATTCTAACAAAGACCATCTCGATGAGCGAATCATGCAACTGCCACCGTAAGATCGAGTATATTGGTCTTCAAAGCTCAACCTACCAACATGCGGTTACTTTTAGTAGAAGATGAAGTGGATCTAGCAATGGCTGTCCAAAAATCTTTGCACAGCCAAAAATATATTGTGGATTGGGCAGGAGATGGTTTAGTCGCTTGGAACTATTTGCAGCAACCCGGAATCTATACTCTAATTATTATGGATTGGATGATACCTGGGATTTCTGGATTAGAGCTATGTCAGCGCCTCCGCCAACAGCGTCATACGGTACCAGTCTTGATGTTGACTGCTCGCGATCGGATGGAAGATCGCGTCGCTGGGCTGGATGCCGGAGCGGATGATTATTTAGTCAAACCTTTTGGGATGGAAGAGTTGTTAGCACGGG
>JAYKGX010000485.1:0-3597 GCA_035285565.1 Synechococcales cyanobacterium | reverse complement strand
AGTTGATGGTCCCTTGCTTAGCTTTGAGAAGATTGCACAGCTATTGAGCGCTCAACTTCCCAACCCAATTTATACTGACACTAGAATGTATGTTGGTCATGGCGCGGTTGGCGGCAAGGTACTAGATGGTCAGTATCACGCCAATGTGGCTGTTCAACTTGCTGAAAAAATTCTAGATGGAACACCGGTCAACGACATTAAACCGATTACCAAATCTGAGAATCAGTGGATATTTGATGCTCGACAATTAAAGAAGGCAAGGCTTGATCTCAACAACCTTCCACCTGGCAGTATTCTTTTGAACCTAGAGCCATCGTTTTACGAGCAATATCGTGAGCTAGTTTGGTTAGTTACGACAATATTTGTTTTGGGTGGTATCACTATTGTTGTATTAGGCAACGCGATCCGGAAACAGAAAAAAGCAGAGCACCAACTGCGAGAAAATGAACGGCAGCTTGAACAGCGGGTAACTGATCGAACCGCCGAGCTGGCAGAGGCTAAACTCCTAGCAGATGAAGCAAACAAAGCAAAAAGCGAATTTTTGGCAAATATGAGCCATGAACTGAGAACTCCCCTGAACGGCATTCTCGGTTATGCACAGATTTTAGGGCGAGGAAAAACTCTATCTGAGAAAGAGCAGCACGGTATCAACATCATTCACCAATGTGGTTCTCATCTGCTCACCCTGATCAATGATGTTTTGGATTTGTCCAAAATTGAGGCACGCAAACTAGAGCTAATCCCCAAAGCCTTCCACTTTGGATCTTTCCTGCAAAGTGTGGTAGAAATCTGCCGCATTCGGGCTGACCAAAAGGAAATCGAATTCATTGATCAATTTGATCAACACTTACCCACTGGGATCACCACTGATGAAAAGCGCCTACGGCAAGTATTGCTCAACCTGATTGGCAATGCCATTAAATTCACCGATCGCGGTTCTGTCACCTTTAGCGTGGAACTTTTGGAATCGTCTGAGCCAGGGATGACTCGTATTCGGTTTAAGGTTGCAGATACGGGTGTGGGGATTGCGCCCAACGATGTGGCTCGATTATTTCAAGCCTTTGAACAAGTCGGGGAACAAAAGCGTAAGGTAGAAGGAACGGGACTCGGGCTTGCCATTAGCCAACAGATTGTGCAATTGATGGGCGGGCAAATTACAGTCAAGAGTCAACTCGGTGTTGGCAGCGATTTTTCTTTTGAAATACATGTTCCACTGGCAATGGATTGGAGCCAGCAACAAGCGGCCGCGATCGGGAATATTGTCGGATACGCAGGCGATCGCCGTCATATTTTAGTCGTAGACGATCGATGGGAAAATCGTGCTGTTCTTGTCAACTTACTTGAACCCCTTGGCTTCCAAGTCAGCGAGGCGCAGAACGGTCAAGAAGGCTTAGAAAAAGTGGCTCAGATCAATCCTGATTTGGTCATCACCGATATTGCCATGCCCATTATGGATGGCTTCGAGTTTCTCCAACGCCTCCGCGCTGATGCCCAATTGAGTCGCCATACCGTCATTGTTTCGTCGGCATCAGTTGCACAAGCCGATCGCCAGATGAGCTTAGATGCAGGTGGAGACGACTTCTTGGCAAAACCTGTCCAAATTGAGGAATTGTTTGACTTGCTGCAACAGTATCTTAACCTTACCTGGATAGCTGAAGCCGCAGTACCGAAAGATGCACCTGAGCCTGTGACTTCCACCGAGATGGTGATTCCTCAACGAGCCGATCTTGATAACCTCCTGCTGTTCGCTCGTCAAGGGCGGCTGAAGAAGCTGATAGTAGCCGCAGAACAAATCCAGGCGCAAGACGATCGCTATCGCCCATTTATCCAACAGATCTTGCCATTCGCAAAGACATTCCAGGCTGCCAAGATCATTCAGTTAATCGAACCTTATCTCTAGGAGGATTGTCATGACCACAGCATTGACTGGGTTAGTTTTAATTGTGGATGATACGCAAACAAACCTGGAGGTGCTTTCAGAAACTCTAGAAACAGCAGGGTTAGAAGTTGCGATCGCCCTCAGCGGCGAACAAGCCCTTGAACAACTTCAGTACAGCCAGCCTGACTTGATTTTGTTAGATGTGATGATGCCGGGAATTGATGGGTTCGAGGTCTGTCAACGGCTGAAACAATCCCCTGCGACACAGCATATTCCGGTGATTTTCATGACTGCCTTGGCAGATATAGTCCATCGAATCCAGGGCTTAGAGCTTGGAGCCGTTGATTACATTACTAAACCCTTTCATGAAAAAGAAGTTTTGGTACGGGTTGCAACCCATCTCCAACTGAGTCAACTGACACGACACCTGGAGCAACAAGTTAGCGATCGCACCCAAGAACTCCAGCAAGCCTTCACCCAACTGCAAGCCTCCCAAGTCCAACTCATTCAGAGCGAAAAAATGTCTGCCTTGGGTAATTTAGTCGCTGGAGTTGCCCATGAAATCAATAATCCTGTTGGCTGTATCGTCGGCAATGTGGGTGCTTTGGAAGAGGGGATGAATGATCTATTTGATCTACTGGATCTCTATCAACAAGAGTTGCCTCAACCCAGTCCCAATTTAGCCGAAAAGCTTGAGTTAATTGATCTTAACTACTTACGCGCAGATCTGCCCAAACTGGTCAAAGCCATGAAAGATGGAGGATATCGCATTAAGTCTATTAGCCATAGTCTGCGCACCTTTTCTCGTGCTGATAGCAATCAGAAACAAAGGTTTGACTCACATGAAGGCATTGATAGCACGCTCCTCATTCTGCGGCATCGTCTTAAAGCCAATGAAAAACGTCCTGAAATTGAAGTTGTCACGAATTATGCCGATATACCAACCATTCAATGTTTTCCTGGACAACTCAATCAGGTGTTTATGAATATCTTGGCTAATGCTATTGATGCGTTGGAAGAACATAGCCAGGGTCGGAGTTACAGTGAGATTGAAGCAACGCCAAATCGTATTACTATTCAAACCAAACTAGAAGGCAATCAGATCAAAATTGTGATCGCAGACAATGGCTCTGGCATCCCAAATGATTTGAAAGATCGGATTTTTGATCATTTATTTACAACGAAAGGCGTGGGAAAAGGAACGGGATTGGGATTGACGATTTCCCGTCGGATTATAGTAGAAAACCATGGTGGCAGTTTGGACGTTCAGTCAGACCTAGGGCGAGGTACTGAATTTTGCATTCGACTGCCTATCGTAGGTTGAGCAGCCAAGTTCGTCGGATTGGGAATAATCGCCTGTTCAGAGTTGGTCGATCAAGGGTTGTAAGTCGGCTTCGATCGTACGATAGCGTTTTTTGAGGGTGCGCGCCTCTCGTTTGAATTCGTCTGCGATGATGATTTGGACGATTTCAGCATCGACTGCATAGAATACAGAGGGCGAACCTGGGGCTGGCTGTTGCTGCGCTGGGGATGCGCCGGTTTTGGATTTCGTAGTGGCGTTGTTGCATGAATCAAAAATAAGCAACACTACTGGAATGAAAGGAGAAATTCCTAGGCTTCAAGGCAGACAGAATCCGGTTTAGCGATCTGGATCATGCGATTCAGCGCCACACATTGGAGCAATAGCTCCACGGCTTGATTGTCAAATTTGCGAGACC
>JAYKGX010000484.1:0-22162 GCA_035285565.1 Synechococcales cyanobacterium | reverse complement strand
TGGGGCGACCCATGGTCATCACAATTGCGATCGCGACGAAAATCAAAATGGGTGACAGTAAAATTAACATCGTCAGGGCAACAAAACGATCGGCAATGCTTTTAATCGCTTGTTGAAGAAGATAACTAGTTGATTTTTTCATAAGAAAGCCTGCTACTAGATTTACATCTGCGCTGGCAATGCACCCGATTGAGCGAATAAACTGCCCTGTTGGGCTAATAGATGCTGATATTCTTGGTGAAGTGCCTTCCAAAGGGCTTCTTGATTAAATTCTTGCAGAATGCGATCGCGCCCTGCTTGACCATGCTGTAGGCGCAGTTGAGGTGACTCTAGATATTGTTGTAATGCCTGAGCCAATGCTTCGCCATCCTGCGTAGGGACGAGAGTTCCAGTGACTTGTTCTTTGACAGCATCAATGCAACCTGGAATAGCGGTGGCAACGATGGGCAACTGCATGGAAGCTGCTTCTAGCAATACATTGGGAAATCCCTCTCGATAGGTGGGCAAAGTTAACAGATCCATTGCCGTGTAAAAGGGTGCGGTATCCTGTACCTCATCGGTTAAATGGATGCGATCGTCTTGGTGGAGCGCCGCATTGACTTCCTCAGAAATGGGATCTTGCGGTTCAAACCCCCCGACCATCAGTAAATGGAGGTTGGGATAGCGATCGCGCAGGATCTGCCATGCCTGCACCAATTCTCGAATGCCTTTATCCTGAACCACCCGACCGACGTAACCCATGACGATCGCATCTTCCGGGATGCCATACTGTTGCCGGATGGTTTGCCGCGTGCTGGGACTAAAACGACTGGGATTAAAGCGCTTTAAAGCATCTACGCCATTACTACTGCCGCCTAAAAGTACCGTGATCTGATCTGCTGGTACCAGATGCTTGGCGATCGCCACCCCGCGCAGGGAATGACTGACACAGAGAACCCGATGGGCTAAATGGCAAGCCACCCATTCACTCAGCCAGAGCAAGCCATATTTCCATCCCGTTGCCGTCATCATAGGCAACCCGCGCATTTGGTATAACCGAGCTGGAACCCCTGCTAAGGCGGCGGCGATCGTTCCCAATAGGCCTCCTTTGGGCGTACTGGCATGAACCAAATCGGGTTTGATGGCTCTAATACAGCGCCAGAGTTGGACTATGGCAATCAAATCCTGCCAGGGCGTAATCCGACGCGGCATATTGACCTGATGCAAGGCGATCGCATTGTCGCCCGTTAATTGCTCAGGCAAGGCTCCCGGTGAAGACAGGGCGTGAATTTCAAATCCCTGTTGGCGCATGTAGCCAATTTGTCCCAGATGGAAATACAAGGTGCCTGGGATGGTGGTGATGTACAGCAGTTTAATGGGTTGCGAAGGCTGACAAGCGGGCGATCGTTGCGATTTAGGTGCAGGAAAGTTCATGATGAACCTCGTGGGAGCAGATTGTAGGGCCAAAGGGTGTAGGACAGAGGGGTATAGAGCAAAAGGGTGTAGGGCAACTAGTGGTTAGTCAATCTTGCTTTGAGGGATAAATTGTGGGAGGGGGGGAGGGGGAGAGGGGGGGACAGTCACTCCTTGGGGCCCGACTTCCTCAGCTTGTATCCATCATTTCAGGCGTGACAATCCACTAGGACAAGGCAGCTATTAGGCCGTGAGTCGAACTTCTTGATGCCGGGGATAATAGTTCAAATACCAATCGACAAATCGCTGGACTCCTACTTCGATCGACGTGCTGGGCTTAAACCCGACATCCCGGATTAAATCATCCACATTGGCATAGGTGGCAGGCACATCACCCATTTGCAGCGGCAACATGTTTTTCACCGCTTTCATTCCCAGTGCGTTCTCCAGCGTTTCGATTAAATACATCAACTCGACGGGCTGGTTATTGCCAATGTTGTAAATCCGGTAAGGGGCTTTGCTGGTACCCGGATCAGGATTCATACCCGACCAAAGGGGATTGGTCGTTGCCGTGTGATCCATGGTGCGAACCACCCCTTCAATGATGTCATCAATGTAGGTGAAATCCCGTCGCATTTTGCCATGGTTAAACACATCGATCGGTCTGCCGGCTAAAATGGCTTGGGTGAACAAAAAGAGTGCCATATCGGGACGACCCCAAGGACCATACACTGTGAAGAAGCGTAAGCCCGTAGTAGGTAAGCCGTAAAGGTGACTGTAGGTGTGGGCCATCAGCTCATTGGCTTTTTTAGTGGCAGCGTAGAGGCTGACGGGATGATCCACATTGTCGTGAATGGAGAAGGGCATGTTGGTGTTTGCCCCATAGACGGAACTGGAAGAAGCATAAACTAAGTGTTGTACATCATGATGACGACAGCCTTCCAGAATGTTGGTAAACCCAACCAGATTGCTGTTGATATAAGCCTGGGGATTTTTTAGCGAATAGCGCACCCCTGCTTGAGCTGCCAGGTTGACAACGATCTGAAATTCTTCCTGCGCAAACAGTTGCTGGATGCCAAGCTGATCGGCTAGATCCAAATGCTGAAACGAAAAATTGGCATAGGATTGCAACTGGGCTAGGCGAGCTTGTTTGAGGCTGACATCGTAGTAGCTGTTGAGATTATCTAAGCCAACCACGCGATCGCCCCGCTCCAGCAAATAGCGACTGAGGTGAAATCCAATAAACCCAGCGGCTCCGGTGACTAAAATTTTTGTCATAGAATCAACTCACTTAATAGACAGCTTGCAGATAAAACAGGTTTGAAGTCCCCCTTATGAAGGGGGATTGAGAGGAATCGAGAATTGTCGCAATGGCCGATTGATTGGGATGACAATTACAAACTCCAATAGACAAGATGATTGGGAATCATGCTGGGATGAAAGATGGATTTAATATCAAGCACCACCCCACCCCGGCGGACGCGAGACAGCAGATATTCCATTGGTTTATCTAAGTAAGCTTGGTGATTGACTGCAAAGACCGCTGCATCCAAGTTGGATAAATCTTCCCAATCAACCAATTCCAAGCCATATTCATGAAAAACCTCCTGCTTATTGGCTAAAGGATCATGAATTAGGGGTTCCACGCCAAATTGCTGCAACTCATGTACGATATCTGGTACACGACTATTGCGAATATCAGGCACATTTTCTTTAAACGTCAGACCAAAAATGCCAACGCGGGCACCCTTGATCAACAGGTTGGCTTCTACCAACAATTTGACTAACCGCTGGGCTAAAAAGCGTCCCATGTTGTCATTGATGCGTCGCCCTGCCAGAATCACCTCTGGGTGGTATCCCAGCTCTTCTGCTTTGGTTGTCAGGTAGTAGGGATCAACGCCGATGCAATGTCCGCCCACCAGACCAGGGGTAAATTTGAGAAAATTCCATTTGGTGCCCGCTGCTGCCAGCACTTCCTGAGTCCGAATGCCCATGCGATCGCAGATCAGGGCTAATTCATTCATCAACGCCACATTCAGATCCCGCTGGGTATTTTCCAACACTTTGGCGGCTTCTGCTACTTTAATGCAAGAGGTGGGATGGATGCCCGCGTCAATAATGGCTCCATAGGTGTCGGCGATGATTTGGGTGGTGGCTTCATCTTCTCCGGAAACCACTTTTATGATTTTCCGCAGAGTATGTTCCTGATCTCCTGGATTAATGCGCTCGGGGGAGTATCCCAGTTTGAAATCAACTCCCTGCCGTAGTCCGGATACTTTTTCCAAAATTGGACCACAGACTTCTTCGGTGACTCCAGGATAGACGGTGGATTCATAGACCACGATCGCCCCTGGTTTCAGGACTTGACCCACGGTTTCTGAGGCTTTAATCAGGGGGTAGAGATCAGGGCAATGATTGCGATCGATGGGGGTGGGAACGGCAACCACAAAGAAATTACAGTCCTGCAGATCAGTGATTTCAGCGGTCATTTTCAGACTGGTGCTTTTCAGGTGATCAACGTCAACTTCACCCGTGACATCAATGCCGTTCTGTAAATCAATGATTTTCTCACGGTTAATGTCAAAGCCAACGGTGCCAGGAAATTGAGTTGCAAATTCCAAAGCTACGGGAAGACCCACATAACCTAACCCAATCACAGCAATTTTGCGATCGCTCATGGTAACCTCTTTTCAAATTTTTTGGAAACTCGAACTAAAACACAAGCAAAAATCAAATACAGCAAAGGACAGATTTCCGAGAATGCAATAGAGTAAACAGTAGAATGGTTGTGAAACCTGTGGTGTTTACCAAATCCATGAACTCACGCTACAGATCCGATTGCTCCTTTCCTCAACTAAGGTGTGAGGTGTTTATATCCTGGCGATCCAAGATCCCCCTAGCCCCCTTATTAAGGGGGAACCGAGACAAATTCAAGTGTTCAGCGATCGTCGTTAGACTCCTTCCCGTTTGTTTTTTGGTTTGAAGTCCCCCTTATTTCTAGCGCGGCGGCGCGTCAGCGCGGGGATTTAGGGGGATCGGGATGTGTTGGAGCGACTAGTTGATTTGGTATTACCCCACTCATTTATAAACGTTCTAGCGTTTCTCCTATCTGCCGACGGGTAGATTCCAAGACTTCTGGATCGCGAGTCCAATTGCGCCAATTTTCTCCGACTAGCCGACTGTATTGCAGTGCCAAATCTTTGTATCCAGCCCGTTTCAAGAGTTCGATGTAGTCATAATCCTCCACCCCTTCCCGAATCCATTTCAAGCGCATAGAAGGTACAATCCCCTGCACCCCCACATAATTGCCGGGATACACCAGCATTCCTTCGCCAACGTAGTAGCGTCCTGCCTGGGGATAGAGCATTTCCACCGATCGCCAGGGTTGTTTTGTCCAATCATCCACAGACCAATAGAGCAATCCAGTAATGCCTAAACTTTGACTGATGAACCCTTGGGAAATGCGGTAATTGATCGGATCAAAATCCAGTTGCCATTTGGGGGAATACTCATCCTGAACCAAAGCTTTGTAAAGCCAGATTTCATGCCCTTGCTGCTGCACTTCTGCAATGCGACTTCCCGCATTTTCATACATATCTGGGGTCAGAATCCAAATATCAACTGCCGATCGCCCGGTGCCCGAACCGTCATCATATAAAGCAGGATTGGGAGTGACGGTCATTGCCGTATTAACCCCCGCCGCATGAATATTGCGTGACCAGGCTTTGATGGATTCAGTTAACTCAGGAAAGCGATCGATTTCATCGGCAAAACGCGCATATTTAAACAAGCGACCGTCATAGTCATTGACTAACTCCTGAATCGTACTAACACTGGGGGGAGGGGCCATCTGTCCAGTGTGATAATCTGCACCACTCCAGAGAGGTAGACGCTGGGATTGCAGTCCCCATTGGCTTACCAAATTTTGTTGTTCACCAAATGACAACGGTTGCGCCACCATGAACGGATTCAGACGATGTTTCAGCAGTTCGATCGCGCCGACTTGACCTTGGTTGCTGTAGATGGAAAATTCTGATTTCAGAAAAGACGTTTTAGGAAGATCAAAATCCCAAACCCGAAGCTGAATCAGATTGCTATAGCTCCCTGCATCACTGGTAACCGTATAGGTGGCTTCATAGGTGCCCGATCGGGTTCCCGGTGGAACATAGACATCCACCCAAATCACCGCTGTATCCCCTTCATAGAGCATGAACGGAGTCGCATCCAGCCGCGCATTCTGGATATCCTTTCCGGTTTGTGGATCAACAAAGGGAATCAGGGCATCGGCATACCAGCCTGTTCCCTTAGGGCGATTCACAGATTTTATCGTGACTTGACTCCCATGATTGACGGGCACAAAATGCTCCCGATATAGGGTGACGTTACTCCGGTCGAGTCTGCTGTTGGTGTTTGGATCAACGAAATCTGACACAGAAACGTTAATACCAGAAACGGTATTGCTAGAAGCTCGAATGCCAATCTGGAAAGGTTCGTATTCTCCTCGGGCGGCGTAGATTTGAACCGATTGTCGCGAACCGACTGCATCTTGCAATCCAATCCGCTCCATACTGCTCTCAGTCCAAACGGAGAGGAGGTTTCCTGTGGCAGAAGAGTGGGGCATGGTGCAACTGATCAAAAAAGTCAGCAAGCACAGGCAAAAGAAGTGAAGCCGAAAGCGAAGGAGTCTAAACATAGCAAACCTGAGTGTTTGAACGTTGATTCAGTAACCTAGCAAGTAGGCAAAGTCTGTACTTGAGGTAAATGCATCTGACCGAACCGCCATCCAACATCGAAACTCTTGTATCAAAGATTATCGAGCCAAGCTTGGAACATGAGAATATCCCAAAGGTAAGATTGCCAGTTCCGTTCACCAGACTGATGTTCTTGCCATTTCTGCTGCACGTGATCTGCGTTGAAAAAGCCTTCTTGCTTCAAGCGATCGGGGTTGAGTAAATCCGCCGCCCAATCCCGTAATTCATGCCGTAACCAAGTTTCGATCGGCACGCTGAACCCCTGTTTGGGACGTTCGATCAATGCCTTGGGAACATAGCGATAGAGCACTTGGCGGAGAATCCATTTACGCTGCTGTTGCCGAACTTTTAATTCTAGTGGCAGTTTCCAAGCAAATTCGACCAACCGATGATCTAGCAAGGGCACACGAGATTCCAAACTCACGCCCATACTGGCCCGATCGACCTTCACCAACACATCATCCGGCAAGTAGGTCATCATATCGTAATACATCATTTCCTGGGTCAAATTGGGCAAATTCAACCAGGGATAGGTATGGGACTGGGCGATCGTGGCATCACTTTGCACCACATCCTCTGCCGCATTCCAATGGGAGGTGAGCCGGAGGTACATGGCTTGGGCATTGGGGATTGCCAGAACGTCTGCTAACTTGTGGAGGCGATCGCCGGGGTTTTTGGTTTGCAAGGCACTGGGCAGGACGGCGCTGATTGGGTTGAGACTTTGGTTCCACCTATTGCTGGAAACGCTGACCAAACTACGGGCTGCCGTGTTGCGGAGCGATCGCGGTAACCAACTAATTCTGTTCCAAATTTGATTTCCCCAAGCGTAGCGACGATAACCCGAGAACAATTCATCACCACCATCTCCTGATAATGCAACGGTTACATTTTGGCGAGCTAGTTGAGAAATTAAATAAGTGGGAACTTGGGACGGATCGGAAAAAGGTTCATCATACAACTGCGGTAATTTAGGAATGACCGCTAATGTTTCCTCCGGTGTGACATAAAGTTCGGTGTGATCGGTTCCCAGGTGTTGGGCAACGGCTTTGGCATAGAGCGCTTCGTTATAATCCCCTTCATGGAATCCAATGGTGAAGGTTTTGACCGGACGCGCACTCTGAGCCTGCATTAATGCCACGATCGTGGAGGAATCGACCCCACCGGATAAAAAGGCTCCCAAGGGCACATCTGCCACCATGCGCATCGCCACTGCTTCTCGCAGCAGATCATCCAAAACGGCGATCGCATCTTCCGCTGAACCCGTAAACGGCTGGGCAATTCCTGCTGTTGCCGCTGTTTGCAACGACCAATAGGGAATGGGTTGCTGCATTTCTCGCCCGGTGATGGTGAGTTGATGGGCAGCAGGTAATTTATAAATGCCTTGGTAAATGGAATGGGGCGCGGGAATGTAGTTATGACGCAGGAAAAGGGCGAGAGCTTGGCGATCGATTTCCAATGTAAACTGCGGATGGGCTTTGAGGGCTTTGAGTTCTGAACCAAACAGAAAGGTATTGCCAACCCAACCGTAATAGAGGGGTTTTTCGCCCAAGCGATCGCGGGCTAGGGTGAGCTGACCTATCTGCCGATCCCACAGTGCAAAGGCAAACATGCCGTTAAATTTTTGGAGTGCTGCAGAGATGCCCCACTGGGAAAAACTGGCAAGCATGATTTCTGTATCCGAATGTCCCCGAAAATGATGCCCGTAGGCTTGCAACTGCTGTCGCAATTCTGGAAAGTTATAAATTTCGCCATTGAAAACGATAACATAGCGACCATCAGCAGAGATCATCGGTTGATGACCACTGGGAGAGAGATCGACGATCGCCAGCCGCCGATGCCCCAGGGCGATACCATGGGCAGGATCAGCCCAATCTCCACTGGAATCGGGACCCCGTAAATGGAGCGTATCTGACATCTGACGAACGATGGCTTCTAAAGTCTCAGCAGAACCATCCGCATTCAAATTCCAAAATCCAACAATTCCACACATAATGATCACCTGCTTTATCTGGTTATTTTTGATGGCAAGAATGAAGGGACTTTTTCAATTTGTTTCCTGTCAGACTCTCCAGAGTTTGATGGTAAAGTTGTTCATGTTGTGCGACGATCGCATTGAGAGAGAATTGTTGCATAACGCGTTGACGGGCTTGGTGGCTGAGGGTCTGGCGGCGATCGCCATCGAGTGCGATAAATTCCTGCAGGGCGGTCACCAGTGCTGCACTATTTTGTGGAGGAATGACCCATCCAGTTTGATCCACAATTCTGGCTGCATCTCCCACATCGGTAGTAATGCAAGGAGTTCCACAGGCCATCGCTTCAATTAATACATTGGGAAACGCTTCTCCATAGGCGGAGGTCAGACAAAGTAAATCCAATGCTGCCATGATGGTGGGCATGTCTTGACGATCGCCTAGGAGATGAACCTGTTGTTGTAATCCCAAGGTTTGGATCTGCTGCATCAGATGGGGATTACTTGGCTCAATGTCTGCTCCAGCTAACAGGATGTGAACCTGGGAATGGTGCTGTTTCAGTTGGGCGGCGGCTTGTAAAAAGTTTGCATGATCCTTCATGGGGTGAAAGCGAGCAATTAAGCCAATCAAAACCGTATCGGGCGCAAGTCCTAATGCTTGTTTTAGGGTTGAAGCAGCTAGGGGATCTGGGCAAAAGCGATCGGTGTCGCACCCGTTTGGAATGATATGACTTTGCTGGCGCTCATACCCAAGGGCTTCATGCTGCAGTTGACTGCGGTGGGATACGTAAAGAATCCGGCGAGGTAGATGCGATAATTGAGCGCCTAGGCGGATGAGGGCTTGGGTCATTGGTTTTTCGGAATGAAGGGCATTCAAACTGTGATGAATACTCCACAGGGTGGGAATCGGATGAGGTGCTACAACGCTAGCCAGTTGGGCAGCCAGATTGCCGTGGTACATCCGCCCTTGAATCAGATCGGGTTGAATGGTTTTGACAATCTGTGCCAATGTTCGTACTAGGAAGGGATTGGGCAAACTCAGCCGCGCATTTAATGTATAAAGGGGAATGTCTAATGCCTCGATCGCTTCGCCCACGGTGCCCCGATCGAGTAGGGAAATGACTGCGGGGGAAAATTGGCTGCGATCGAGCCGAGACAGCAGTTTGTAGAGCATCTTTTCTGCGCCCCCGGTGCCTAATCCGTTAATGACATAAAGAATTTTCATGATGAATTGACTGAATATACGTTATGGAGAGTGACGGCGCGATCGTTTCAGAGGTGTGATGGTAAATGCTTGCGTTTTAAAGACCTGAATTTTCTGCTGCTGTTCTAATTGTTGCTGTTCCAAGTTCCGTTGTTCCAAAACTCGCATATCAGCTAATAACGTACAGCTTAGGAGAATATAACGCTCTTCTAAAATCTTGTGACTAAAGAAGCCCCAAATCAGCAGGAACGTGAGGGTGCAAATGGCTAAATACCGGGTTTCTCCCTGGGCATTCCGGGTGGCGAGCAATAGAAAGGCTGGATAGATGAGCACCCCCAATAGCCCATGTTCCACTGCCATCATCAAGTACATGTTATGGGGTGGAATTTCACCCCACATTTTGGTGTAGCCAATGCCATGCCCCAATAAAGGACGCTCAAAAAAGTGATCGAGGGCAAAAAAGACGACATCCAGCCGGGATGTATCATCATTGGCATCGCGAGAGTTGGGATTGGTAAAGGTCTCCAGCCGTTTTTCAATGTTTTGATCCAAACCTGCATAGCGCACTTGTTTAATAATTTCTGGTGCCATGACATTGAGTGAAATAAACAGAAAAACTAAGCTGAGCAAGGCTGTCCAGAAATGCTTTCGAGGTAATATTTTCCCCACTGACAGAATCGCCATGATGATGGGTAAACTGAGCAGTGCTCCTCGGGAAAAGGTGAGAAATATGCCCACGGCGGCGATCGCAATGAAATAAATCCGCAATTGAATGGGTAATGCAGTGACTCCTAGAATAATTGCCAGAATCAGCGAACATCCTGCTTTGTTGGGATCGGTGTAATATCCAGCAGGGCGACCACTTGCATTCATTTCTCCAAAAGCTAATGGGTTGGAAATCTCTGTGAAGTTGTTAAAGACATTCAAAAAGATAACTAGTACGATTCCCCAACGAGCAATGGTTTGAACTCTGCGATCGCCAGAAAAGAGAACTGCAGAAGTGACTATAAAGAGAATGGCTAAAAAGCGGTATCGTAGTTCTTGAGTTGTGATTTCTGCAGCAGGTAAGAGGTAATAGGAAACCTGAGAAATAATGAGGTAAATGCCACACCAGAGAAACACATCCCAGGGTAATTGTTGCGATCGTTTTTGCCAGGGGAGCAGTAGTGGAAGGATTGCGACCGCTAAAACCATCACCAGTAAGCTGGGAGGGGGACTGACTCCTGCATCAAACCAAAAGGTGACTGCTTCTGAGAAAAAGCCCAACACAACTAGTAATGCCACGATCGCTTGGTACCAAAATCGTAGGGATTTAGGAGGTGATTTCTCAGAAGCAGTTGAAGTCATGTTATGCTACCTTCAGAGTTGGTGCAGAATAGCCAATTAAATCCAGGTAATCTTCCATAGCACGATGGATCGAGAATCGCTGCGCACGCTCTATCAGCAACTGTTTTGGCAAGGGTTGGGAGAGAACGCTTACCATGGCATTGGCAAGTGCATTGACATCCCCCATGGGGACTAAAGGACCAAATCGCCCCTGTTCCAAAATTTCCTCGGGCCCACTAGGGCAATCTGTCGAAATGACCGGACAACCACAAGCTAAAGCCTCCACAAGGACAGTCGGCAAGCCTTCCCACCGCGAAGACAGCACAAATGCCGCTGCATGACTCATATAGGCGAAGGGATTGCTGGCAAACCCAGGGAGCGCGATGGCATCCGTTAGCCCCAGGGACTGAATCAGGGTTTCTAAAGATTGCCGTTCAGAACCCTCCCCTAAAATCATTAAACGAGCGGGAATTTTCGCTTGAACTTGCGCAAAAGCCCGAATTAAAGTCACGAAATCCTTTTGTGGGTCAAGCCGACCGACTGCGAGAAACACAGGTGGCTGTCCTGGCTGAAACCAAGGATGGTCTGGAGGATTGCTCGCTGTTTGCAAAGATTGGAAATCAACGATCGGGCTGTAGATTGCTTTCACATCTGTTAAACCCAACATCGTTTGTAAATCTTGGGCAACTCCTTCAGAAACGCCCACCACAGCATCCGCTTGGGGATAGAGCCAGCGCATGAAAATAGGAACTAAATGACTGCGCCAAAGGGGAGAAACCGAACGAGACGCATGAACCTGCTCAATCAGTACCAACCGCGTTTGCACCTGAGCTAACCGATGGGCTGCCACAGCGGCAACATTCGTATGGCTCATGTGACAGAGGAGGGCAAAGGGATGCGTTTCTTTCAAATAGCGTGCCAGGGGCAGAATGGACTTGATCACCCGACCTGCCTGCAAATCCACCAACCTTGCTGCTGAGGGCACTTGGTTGAGGTAAGGTCCCTGGGCTGTTCCCACCACTAAATCAGCTTGAATATTCCGATGAATCAAACCCTTCAGCATATTCACCGCAACTCGCTCTGCCCCGCCTCCATTCAAGGTCGGAATAAAAACAGCAATACGATCGCGATCGAGAGAACGATGGCTCATATTAAACACTCCATATCATGTCTGTCATGGGATAAATTGACTAAACAATTGCAGTTCGCCTGACAAAATCTCCATTTACAAAATCTCCATTTACAAAATCTCCATTCTCCATTCCGCAGATTGCTTCAGACTCATCACTAGATGTTCCCAGGTTTCCATAATGGTAGTCATGCCAAAGCGCTCTATCACTTCCGGGGCCCGAGCCGAGAATTTTTGGCGCAGTTCCTGATCCATCATCAATCGTTCTAAAGCAGCCGAGAGGGCAATTTCATCTTCCGGTGGCACGAGCAGCCCATCAACCCAGGGACGGACAATTTCACGGGGGCCACTGGGGCAATCGGTGGCAACCACGGGTAAGCCGCAGGCCATTGCCTCACCATGCGCCATCGGAAATCCTTCAAATCGAGAAGCGATCGCAAACAGTTCAGCCTGTTCCAATAGCGGAAAAGGGTTCCCGACTGCTCCGGTAAAAATAGCTTGTTGCTGCAAGCCCAGGCGATCGCGCAGAGCCTCTAGTTCTTCCCGCAGCGGTCCTTCCCCCAGGATGAGCAGTTGCCAATCGGGATATTGAGGTGCAAGGCGAGCAAAGGCTTGGAGTAAAATATCCATGCCTTTTTGGTCTTTTAACCGCCCCATGCTGATCAACCATTTTTTTTGCGGATCAACCTGGGTCGGTAGTTCTGCAACGGGTGGTAAGTGAGTTGGAATCACAAGGGGATTGTAAACCACAGCGCGCTTATGCTGAGGCAACCAATCAAAGCCATCATCTACCCCCTGACTCACGCTGACCACTTTGGCGGAATGGGGATAAATCAAATATCGCAGTTTCTCCCAGAAGGTGCCACTTTGGGAAAAATGAATATCACAATGTTCAGTAGCGAGTACGGGACATCCGGTTCCGAGTAGGGCGATCGTGCAGAGAATATTGGTCTGAACCATGAAGGAAATCACGGCATCGGGTTGGCTAGCAAGAATGCTACGACGCAGTTGCCACAAGCGTTCTAGGTTATTCCAAATTGCATGGAAGGGCGTGGGAGAATTGCGCAACACTCCTAAATCTTGGCGTGTGACTCCTGGTGGCAGTGGGTAAAAATCTGTTTCGGGACGGGATAGAGAAATCACATGTACAGAATGTCCGCGATCGCAAAAGCCCTGGGCTAGTAGGGTCACCACCCGTTCTGCGCCGCCCCCTTTGAGAGATGAAGTAACTAGTGTGATGTTCATAAATCATGAATTGGGTATGGGTTAGTGGGTAGATGTGGGAGCTTGTCCCATTTGAATGTAACGTGTGAGATGTTTTTGGGTCATTATCCAAAGAAATAGAAATGAAATGAAATAAACACCAGAAGTTGAGAGAGCAATCCCAGCGATTCCAATTACTTTTGAAAACAGATAGTTGAACAAAATGTTGGCTGTAAGATTAATTGCAGAACCCCACATTAGGAGGTGATTAATCTGGAGTGCGGAAACAAGACGAACCGTGAAAACACTGGCAATATAAAAGGGAATCTGTAATGCAAAAGCAATCTGGATTTGAGAGACAATTTGCGTGTCTGCTGCACTGAAAGAACCCCGTTGAAAGAGCGATCGAATAATCGGCTCAGAAAGCCAAATCAATCCCACCATGCAGGGAACGGTGACTGCAAAGATGAGTTTGAGATAGTGATTAAAGGTATGCTGAGCCCCGCGCCAATTATTCTGGGCAACCATTTTAGCCAGGTAGGGGGCAACGGCAGTGCCTAGGGCAGTGGTGACTAGTCCGAGGGGTAAAGCAACAATGCGATTGCCATAATTAAGAGCAGCTACACTACCGGGTAATAACATGGCAGCCATGGCTTGATCGACCAAATTGGCACTACACATCAGCATCGAACCTGCGATCGTGGGTGCATATTGCCGCATGATTTGCGCTAAGGCTTCATTCATGCCATACCAGCGGGGAATGGGGGTCAACCCCTGACGATAGAGTGCCCAGCCGAGCAAGAGTCCTTCTAGAAAGGTGCCGAGGACGAGACCCCCCGCTAAGGCAAAAACCCCCCATGCTTGAAAGCCAAATAGTAAAAGAACGATCGCGGCTGAAGTAGATAGGGGGGTGAGGGCTGCCAAAGCAAAGCGTTCCCCTGCATTTAAAACGGCTGCCCAGACGGTTAAAATGCCGCTAAAAAGAACCATGGGGGCGATCGCATAGAGAAGCTGATAGGTCAGGTGTAGTTTTGCGAGAGAAAAGCCAGCAGCGAGTAAGGGCAAATAGAGGGGAGCCGTGATCAGCATGATGATTGTGGTGAGCAGTAATAGCCCAAAACTCCACAGCGAAGCGCCCGATAATAGTTTTTGAGCTGCGATCGCTCCCTGTTGCTCGCGGACTTGAATGTAACTGGGGACTAAAACATAGCTAAAGGAACCCGCAATCACATTGACCAAAAAACTGGGAATCACCAACGCGATCAAAAAAGCATCTAGGTCATCTCCTGTGCCAAATCGCCATGCTACCACCAGTTCCTTCAGCATTCCGCCTAGCTTCACCACAAGAGTAGCGATCGCTACAACGATCGCCGCGCTAAAAATTTGGTGATTAGCAGAACGTTGGCGAAATTGCTGCCAATTTTGGTAGAGAAAGAGTGGGAATCGACGCAATTTAAGCATGTTAGAGACCTAGTGCGGGAGAAACGGTGCATTCCTAATGAGTCTTCCTTGATTCTGGTTCGATTCCCTTCTTCATTAACGTGAATTCGACGAATCCTGGCGAGCAGATCCCCCTAGCCCCCTTATTAAGGGGGAACCGAGCCAAATTCAAGGGTTCAGCAATCGTCGTTAGACTCCTTCCCGTTTGCTTTTCGGTTTGAAGTCCCCCTTAATAAGGGGGATTTAGGGGGATCGAGAGCTTGACGGGAATCGAGTTTCGTCGAACTGACGTTTTATTAGGAGGCTAGAGGGGATTGCGATTCATTGTGTGATCAACCGAGAATTACTGAATCGGCAGACCGTTAGCAAGCCGTCTGGGAGTGGGTAAATCGATCGTAAGCTGACGTTGGCTGAGCAGGGCTGGCTTGTGGACTGTGGGTTTCTGGCTCAGGACCTCTGTGGTGCTATAGGGATCAGGGCGATAGCCCGTGACGATCGTTTTCAACCATTGCCGAATGGAAGAAGTATCATTTTTCAAGGCAGCTTGACTGAGATGCATTACAGTGGTTAGCAACGTATCAGGAACATTACTGCTGGCATTGCGTACAACAATAATTTGCTCGTGTTCTGTGGGTTCGTAGCGTTCTCCGGGAATGAAGAGTTCTTCAAACAGTTTTTCACCAGGCCGCAGACCTGAAAAGGCGATCGAAATCTCCTTCCCCACTTCATATCCCGAAAGGCGAATCAAATCCTGTGCCAGATCCACAATGCGTACGGGTTCCCCCATATTGAGCATCATCACTTCACCACTCCGTCCCAAAACCGCTGCCTGGAGGGTTAATTGCACGGCTTCTGGAATGGTCATGAAGTAACGGCACATATCGGGATGGGTCACGGTCACAGGCCCGCCAGCGGCAATCTGTTTTTGAAAGGTGGGAATCACGCTGCCTCGGCTACCGAGCACATTGCCAAATCGCACCGCCACATAGGAATAGCCCGTTCGTTTTGCAGCCTGGAGCACGAGCATTTCTGCCATGCGTTTGGTGGCTCCCATCACATTGGTCGGATTCACAGCTTTATCAGTGGAGATTAAAATAAAGTGTTTGACTTGGTGATGAATGGCGAGTTCGAGGACATTTTTGGTGCCTAGGATGTTGCTGGTGATGGCTTCTGGCGCATTCAGCTCCATGAGGGGCACATGTTTATGGGCGGCAGCATGGAAAATCACCTCAGGTTGAAATTGGTTGAAATAATGGGCGAGGCGATCGCGATTCCGGACATCGGCAATGCAGACTTCTAGATTGGGGACATGACCCGGAAAAGAACCTTCTTGTTGGAGTTTGGCGATCGTTTTCTCTAGTTCCTGCTGAATGTAAAAGATGGAATTTTCCCCTTTTCCTAACAACAGAATGGTATGGGGATGCGATCGCAGGATCTGCCGACAGAGTTCGCTACCAATGGAGCCACCCGCTCCGGTCACCAGCACGCGTTTGCCCCGCAAAAATGAGCGCACTTTCTGAATATCGGTTTGAATGGGGTCACGCCGCAGCAAATCTTCGATCCGAATATCCCGGATTGCATCCGGGCGAGCTTGCTCTTCTAGAATTTCGCGGATGGTAGGTAAGGTGCGGGTCTGGATGCCTGTAGATTGACAAATTTGGGCAATTTCCCGTACTGCATGACTAGGAGCCGCAGGCATGGCAATGATGATGCGTTGAATTTTGAACTGCCGCACTGCTTCTGGAATGAAATGGCGATCGCCCACGACTGAAATCCCTCGAATGCGGAGATTAATTTTATCGAGGTTGTCGTCAATAAAGGCGATCGGCTGTAAACCCATGCGAGGATTGCGCTGCATTTCATGAACTAGGGCAACACCCGCACTGCCTGCCCCCACAATCAGAGTCCGATGGGATTTTTTATCTACACCTTCTGGATGCTTTTGATTGGGGCGTTGGGCTTGATCGGCGGCCCGCATTCCAAACCGTAAGCTACCGACAAAGAGCCAACTCAGAAGCCCATCCATCAGGGGTAACGAACTGGGTAATCCTACAAACCAAACGGGGTGCCATTGATTTAATGTTTCAAAGGCAGCGGTTTGAAAGAGTAACATCAGCAGCATGGTTCCACTCAGTTGCAGCAATTCGCTCACACTGGCATAGCGCCAACAATGCCGATATCCACCCGAAAGCAAGAGACCTGTGGATTTGATAGTCAGAAAGAGAAGCGTGGCGATCGTCAGGCTATGCATCCCGCGATCGGCAGTCAAATTAGGATCGAGATGGATCAAGAATGCCAGACTGGGGGTCAGCAGAAACACCAACCAATCCCCAACCATCAGATGGGAATTTTTCAGTCGGACAAAGATCTGAGAAACTTGAGAATTCATAACAATAGACCCTCCTAGAGCCGGAGAGGTAATTAAACCTACTCTCAATGGACACAGTTATTTTGAGAGGACGGCATTGCCCTCAATCAGTGACGCTTAATCCATGACACTAATCTCAAAGTGACTTGATATCAAAGTGATTGTTCATGGCGACCGATCCTCGCTCCCCAGCCTTCAGCATCCCCCCTGAGCAAGGGTGGATTTTCTGGCTTCTCTCCTGAGTTAGGAGGGGTTGGGGCGATGACATAGTCTGGTAGCATTCATGGATTAGGTCTTAGAACTGCAATTACTGCTTGGGCATTCAACTAGGCAAAATAGCCGCTCGGACAATTCTGAATCGGAGGGGATGGAACTGCTCCCCAATCAACATTTAATTGCGTCCAGGATCTGCCCTGCCTTCAATTTCCTGTAGGGTGGGTAGAACTGTCGCAATGATGATTGGCTTTGGGATGAGATTTGGGACACTAGATTGGAAATGAATCCAGATGAGACTGAATCCAGTCAACCGCTTGTGATGGGTTTGATGTGAAAGGGTAACTTGAAAGGGATGGATAGGTAGAAAATGTTTGCGAACCTTGTTGATTCAGTTTTAACTATAGTGAGACCCAGCAAATTCCAACATCTACCCTATGGAATGATCCATAGGTCACATAAACAGAATCCATCCCCAGACTTATCTGTGGCGGAGAAGGATGTGCCTCAGGGGACTCGTCTGTAGGGTCATGGAAACTGATGAAATTAAATTGTCAGGAATTTTATCGATCGTTGCTCTCTATTGGAGGGTAGATGGCAGCCCTAAACAGGTTACGCATAATTGAAAAGGTTGATTCAAAAGTAGTTGGTGGTGATTTCAAGTGACCTCTGGATATCTCGTTGGACTTTTAGTTGAGTGAATTTAGTTGAGTGAATTGCAAAGCTGGCTTAAGTAGAGGTGGCTTAGATGCGATCGACTCAACTAGTCTTCATAATAATGGATGAATTATAGGGTGTTGGATGATGACATTGTGCGGTTGGCTTTATTTTATATCTCAAGTCAATTGATGAATTCAGTATATTCCAACACATCACGAGATCGTTGACTGTCTATTTCTATACCCAGTTTGTCCTGCTTGGGTTTGCAAGTCTCTTTCTGATGGTCACTCAGTCTCATCACGCCTCTGTATCCAGTTGATCCGTTGATTGTTTGCCAGCTAATCGCTGAATTGATTCGATCGCTCACCTTAATTCTTCGTCTACATTTTTTAAATTCATCACTTGTAGATTCTGACGTACTCGTTAATGAAAAATAAATATTAATTTGTGCGTCTAGGATCAATAACTTTTTGCCAATAAAAATGTTGACCTGTTTGCTGATCTTTGATTGCAAGTTCAATTTCTAATTCTGATGGACTAGCGACCCATCTCTAGTCCCGCATCTCATTAGACTCATGGGGGGTCTTGCTATGGTAGATTCTTCTACAGATTCTTCTACAACAGCCGTGGGCTTTGCCAAATATTGGTTGATGGTGCAACGGCGCTGGCTACCCGCTTCTGCTGCTTTTTCCATCACATTTTTACTGGTGGCCTGGGGAATCTCACGCCAGAAGCCGATTTTTCAAGCAGAAGGAAAATTGAGGTTTGAGCGCCATAGTCCTACGCCTTCTCTGACCGGGGTGGGGAAGGAAATTGGCAGCTTAGAACCCTTGGCGGAAAAGAGTAATCCTTTAGCCACAGAAGCGGAGATCATTAAATCGATTCCTGTGATTCGTGAGACGATCGCCCAACTGAACCTACGCAACGAAGCAGGCAAGCTAGTGACCGTGCAGGAGTTGCTGAAGCAATTAACGGTTGTGGAAATTAAGGGAACCGATATTTTAAAAATTGAATATAAAGATGCTGATCCCAAACGGGCCATTGCCGTGGTGGATCAACTGATGGAAATTTACCTCAAGCATAATGTGTTGTCCCATCGCGCCCAAGCAACGGCCGCCAGGAAATTTTTGGAACAACAGTTGCCCGATACAGAAAACCGCGTGGTGAAGGCGGAACTTGCCCTCAAGCGGTTTAAAGCCGACAATCAGGTGGTGGTGTTGGAACAGGAGGCCAATGCAGCGGTTGAGAGTGGGGTACACTTGCAGCGGCAAATTAATGATAAAGAATCGGAATTGGCTGCCGTTCGGGGCGAGATGGGTTCGATTCAGCAGCAATTAGGGCTGGCAACCTCTGAAGCAGTGGGGTTGACGGCGCTGAGTCAGTCCTCTGGGGTGCAGGCTGCTTTGAAGGAGTTGCAGTCGGCGGAGACCCAGTTAGCATCAGAAACCCACCGCTATCGCGAGAATCATCCCACCATTCAAGGGCTACATCGTAAAATTGCCGATTTGCGATTGTTGGTGCGATCGCGGGTGGAGGCAACTCCGGGAGGAAATCCTACTACGTCTGATGGACGGTTACAACTGGGAGACCTGCATCAATCGTTAACGAAACAAATGGTCAATTTGGAAGGTCAGCAACAGGCGATCGTCCAGCAATTGGCTCAGATGCGTAAACAGCAACATATATCTCAACTCCGTTCGCGGAATTTACCCCATTTAGAACAACAACAACGAGAATTAGAACGAAAATTACAAGCTTCCCAAACCACCTATACTCAACTGCTTCAGAAAGCATCAGAAATTCGGATTGCGGAAAACCAGAATGTTGGCAATTCCCAGGTGGTGTCGCAGGCGGTGGTGGGAGATACGCAAGCCCAGATGAAGAGCGTGATCATGGCAGCGGGATTGCTGGGCTTTTTGGCAGCAGCGAGTACTGTGGCAATGTTGGAAGCGATCGATCGATCGGTGAAGACGATCGATCAGGCGAAAAAGATTTTTGGTTGGACCTTGTTGGGGGCAATCCCTCGGATCGGACAGGCAAAGCAGGGGCGATCGCTACCGGAGGCGATGATGTTGCCCTTGGTGGTGCGAGATCATCCCCGCAGTGCGGCTAGTGCGGCCTATCGCATGTTGCAAGCAAATTTGACCTTTGTCAGCAGTTCCGATCACCCCCTACAGGCGATCGCCATTACTAGTTCCATTCCCAAGGAAGGCAAGTCCACGATCGCAGCAAATTTGGCAGCAGCCTTTGCGCAATTGGGGAAAGCTGTGTTATTAGTAGATGCGGATTTACATTCACCGGATCAGCATCGCATTTGGAACTTATCTAATGAAGTGGGGTTAAGTCATTTATTAGTCGGACAGGCAACATTGCGATCGGCGAAGCGAGAAGTCTTGCCCCATTTGGATGTGCTCACGGCTGGAGTCCTACCGCCCAATCCCTCTGCTCTGCTGGGTTCGCAAAAGATGATTGATTTACTAGAGCAATGGGAAGCTCAATATGATTTTGTAATTCTAGATACACCGCCGCTGAGTATTGCAGCCGATGCACCGATACTAGGCAGAGCCGTAGATGGATTGCTGATGGTGGTACGTCCCGGCAAGCTCGATCAACGCAATGCTCTCTTTGCAAAAGGCTGTTTAGAACATTCTGGACAACGGGTTTTAGGGATAGTGGTGAATGATATTACTGCCAAATACGAACCAGAAAGTGCCTACTACTTCATGGATATACCAGCCCTCTCCAGTAATCTACGGGCGGCTCCTACGATCGATCGCTAGCAGGCTTCATGCATCTAATACCAAATCCATTCATTAACGAGACAGATCCGATCGCTCTTTTCCTCAATTCAGGTGTGAGGCGCGGATATCCTGGCAAGCAGATCCCCCTAGCCCCCTTGATAAGGGGGAACCGAGCCAAAGTCAAGGGTTCAGCGATCGTCGTTTGTCTCATTCCCGTTGAGTTTGAAGTTCCCCTTATTTCTAGCGCAGCGGCGCGTCAGCGCGGGGATTGGGATGTGTTGCAATGATGAGTTGATTTGGTATTAGATGTGATGTTTAGGTTGCAGCATTTAAGATGGTGGGCAATTTGGTAAGCCAGTTTAACAGGGACTGCATTGCCAATCATTTTATAGGCGGCGGCTAAATCTTGGTAATGGAAGGTGAAGTGATCGGGAAAGGTTTGAATGCGCGCACATTCTCGAACCGAAAGCCGTCGGTAGGGGTGGGGCGATGCTGGATCAAACTGAAATCGATCGCGATCGACGTAGATCATCCGGTTCGCTTGCGGATGAAGGGGCGCATGACGACCGCCCGCCTGGATAGTAAAAGACACCTCATCCCACGATCGCACCCGATTCCGTGACAGATACAGGCTAGAAAAATCGCCCTGCATATATTCATGATTCGCCACCAAACAGCGATCGCCATTCGTTTTGCTGCGACCGATCGCAGGCAGCGCCGTTGCTCGCAAATCCCAAATTGCTTGCCGCAGGGTGACTAATTCTGGCAGAGGTTGGGGTAAGGGGTGATGCAGTAGAGCCAAACCTTGGGGGCAACGCTGTTGATGCAACCCGATAAAAATAACGCGTTTGCGCTCCTGGGGAACCCCGTAGTGCTTGGCATTCAGCAATCTATGGCTGACCCAATAGCCCGCTTTTTCAAAGGCCTTGAGAATATTGTCCAGCGCCGATTGATGCTTTTTGTGCAGCATTCCAGAAACATTTTCAGCCACAAAAAAGAGGGGTTGTTTATCCTGCAGAATCCGCACATATTCTAGAAACAGTTGTCCCCGTTCATCGCCCAGCCCCCGCTGCATTCCGGCTTCGCTCCAGCTCTGACAAGGCGGTCCCCCAATTATGCCATCGCAATCTGGAATTTCGTGGGAGGGTATGTGACGAATATCTCGCGGATCAAACTGGGTGTGGAGATGGTTGGCGCGGTAGGTGTCCCCAATGGCTTTATCAAATTCATTCGCCCAGATGACCTTGAAGCCTGCCATAGCAAAGCCCAAATCCAAACCGCCGCATCCTGAAAACAGAGAAACAATCCGATCGCCCATCGCTTCATCTCAATCCAGCTTAAATGCAATCTAGCATCACACTACGATTATACAATGGACAGGAATAAATTCAATACATATGATCTATGAAAAGAACTAATCTCGCACTTAAATTCGCTTTAATGCTGTCAGACAGCCGATCGCCCCCAGCCAAGCGCCGATCGCCAACAGAATGGCAACCCAAAGGGGTAACCAGCCCACCAGTTGCAAAGCCCCAATGAAAGCCGTGGCAGCCCCCATGCCGCCGAAATAAAATCCGGTTCCTAATCCAGCGCGAGTGGGGGGAACCCGAGTCAGGACAAAGGGAATTTGGTCGATCAATAACAGACCTAAAGCGGTGCCACAGAGAAACAGTGTGCAGACCGCAGTAATGGGAAAGCTTATCCAGCCTGCGGTCGCAATTAAGAGTGCGATCGCCCCTAAACTCACGACCATGGCTTTACGAATG
>JAYKGX010000483.1:0-3166 GCA_035285565.1 Synechococcales cyanobacterium | reverse complement strand
AGATGTCCCCCCATGGGAATTAAACTCATGGATTCGGCTCCCCCCGCCAGGATCACCTCTGCCATCCCAGTTTGAATGGCTTGACTTGCCATAGCGATCGCCTGTAACCCCGAGGCACAGAAGCGATTGACTGTACAACCCGCCACGCGATCGGGAAGCCCTGCCCGCATCGCCATAATGCGTCCTAAATTAAAGCCCTGTTCTGCTTCTGGAAAGGCACAGCCCATGATCACATCATCAATCTGATCCACAGGTAGTTCCGGGACTTGTGCCAATAACCCTTGAATGGCGATCGCTCCCATATCATCCGGCCGCAGATGACGTAAGCTACCCCGAGGCGCTTTGCCAACCGCAGTTCGGACAGAGCTGACAATGTAGGCGTTGTTCTTCATAGGATCTCTCAAGTTAGACATCTTGCCCTCCATGCATTTCTCATGCAATTCATCATCACATTAACGGTACGGTTCAATTCCGGAGTGGCTTTTTAGTGTTGAGCAGATGGGCAATGCGTTCCTGGGTTTTGGGCTGACTCAGCAAAGGTACAAACCGCTGCCGTTCTAGTTGCAGTAAGTAATCTTCAGAAACCAGCGCTGGAGCTGTGATTTCGCCCCCAGTCATGACATAGGCAATGTGGTTCGCCAATTCACGATCGTAAGCACTGGCATAACCGCCCTGTTCATACAAGTAAGCAGCATATTCCAACAGCGCCCGCCCCGGACGACCCAACACCGGAATATGCTGACGATCGCTCGGAGGAAGATAGCCCAGATCCGCTAAGTGCAACACTTCAGCTTTAGCAACTGCTAGACGACGATCGCTATTCAGCAAAACATGGGTGTGATCGGGTAAAAAACCTAAGGCGATCGCTTCGGTTGCACTAGTGGAAACGCGGGCGGTGGCGATCGTTTCAAAGGCGGCTTTTATCCAGGGTTGAAGTTGGCTGGAGTCTTCACTGGCAGATCGTTCTGCGGCGCGGGCCACCATGCGCATTAATCCCCCAGCTCCTGGAATTAACCCCACACTCACCTCTACCAATCCAATATAGGTTTCAGCCGCAGCGACCACCCGAGGACAAGCCATCACCAATTCACACCCGCCACCTAATACCCGTCCTTGAATGGCAGCGACGATGGGTTTCGCACTGTAGTGAATGCGTTGCAGCAGCGTTTGAAACTCCACAATTAAATTTGCAATGCCTTGCAAATTTCCCGTCAGGGCCATTTCTGCCATTTCCGCTAAGTTTGCGCCGCCTGAGAAGTGATCGCTGCGATTACCAATCACCAACCCTTTGAGATCGGTCGTTTCCAGTAGGGTCATCACTTCCGCTAATCCCCGTACTACTTGAAAACTTAGGGTGTTGCCTTTAGAGCGAAATTCATATAGCCCCACTCCATCCCCCATATCCAGTAACGCTGCTTCTGAGTTTTGCCAGAGGAGATGCTTTTCATCTTGGGGAGAATCAGGATAGATGACATTAGGTGTGATGGGTTGGACAATGCGATCGTAGAAGTGTTGCATTCCAGCAGCTTGCATGGATTGTATCCAACTGGGAATGGGCAAATTGTCAGCCTGCATTGCCTGGAGAAGCTGGTCAAAGCCGATCGCCTCCCACATTTCAAACGGACCCAATTCCCACCCAAATCCCCACCGCAGGGCTTGATCAATTTCTAATGGACTGTCCGCAATTTCAGGAATGCGATTGGCGGCATAGTTTAGGGTGGCTAATAGCGTCTGCCGGAAAAAAAGACCTGCCCGTCCGGAATCTTGATACAGGTGTTGCAAGCGATCGCGGAGATTCGGTAATTTAGCAATGCGATCGAGATCTCCGAGTTGCATCGGTGCAGCAGCCTGATAGGTTAAGGTTTCGCGATCGAGGGAGAGAATTTCCCCCTGTTGTTTTTTATAAAATCCCTGTCTAGTTTTAGCGCCTAAGGTTCCGGTGGCAACCAATTTTCGTAACAAAGCTGGGGCTTGAAATACTTCGCGTTGGTCATCCTCTGGAATAGCAGGATACAGGTTATCGGTGACGTAGAGTAAGGTATCCAGTCCCACGAGGTCAGCCGTGCGGAAGGTTGCGGATTTCGGTCTGCCCACCAGGTGCCCTGTCAGGCGATCGATTTCTTCAATGCTGTAATCCTGTTGCAGCCAAGCATTGAGTCCCAGCATTGTCACATACATCCCAATCCGGTTAGCAATGAAGTTAGGAGTGTCTTTCGCAATCACGACCCCTTTACCCAGTTGTGTTTCTCCCAGCCATTGCATTTGTTGTAAAACTGTTGGATCAGTCTCAGGCGTTGGAATCAGTTCCAGAAGTTTCAAATAGCGAGGTGGATTGAAGAAGTGAGTGCCTAAAAAGCGTTTTTGAAAAGAGGGCGATCGCTGTTTAACAATTTCATGAATCGGCAATCCGCTGGTATTGCTAGAAATGATAGTGTTTGAACTGACAACAGCTTCTAAACGTTCCATCAACTGTTGCTTAATCTCTAACTTTTCTACCACGGCTTCAATCACCCAATCGACCTGAGCCAGACGATCGAAATGTTGGTCAAAGTTACCCAACGTTACCCGTCGTGCGGTTTTTTCTGTGAAGAAAATAGGGGGAGACTGTTTTAGCGCTTTTTTGAAAGCCGTCTCCACAACCTGATTGGGATCGCCTGCAGGAGCTGCTAAATCCAAGAGATGAACGGTCAATCCGGCATTGGCTAAGTGAGCCGCAATTTGAGTGCCCATGACTCCGGCTCCCAATACAGCAACGGTGCGGAACGGCTTGCCTTGAAAAATGCTTGAGTGAATGGTTTGCAACATGGCAGCAACTCCTATAATGAAATCCAGTCAATTGCAAGCTGGAACTAACTCGTGAAGCGTAGATTTAAAGATTGAGCGATCGTGGGGCAACTTTGTTCAAGAGAAAGAAAATCTGAGGGAGCCTGCGAAGATTGGGGAACTGGGCGAGGAGACTGCGGTTCGGGTCGTTTAGGTTCTTTGCCCCCTTCTTGATACAGTTCCGCAATTTCTGTGCTAAAAGCTGAGACGATTGCTGCTCGATCGAGTTGCCCCGTGGCAGAGATCCAGCCTTTTTCCTCCAGAATCGCTCGGCTTAAATCCGTGGAAACTAAGCGAAAGCGTTTGAGATTCGCCCAATAGGGGAGATGGCAATTGGCGCGCT
>JAYKGX010000482.1:0-4529 GCA_035285565.1 Synechococcales cyanobacterium | reverse complement strand
GCCCGCTGTTTCGTGGGGGGATCGCTGCTCTACAACGAGGAACAGGGGGTAATTCGTCTACCGGGAACCTTCGTGGCACCTTGGCAGTGGGGCTGGTTTCTGATTTCCGCTGCCTTCTTCAGTTTTGCCACAGCTTTTAGCGATCGCGCATGGTTGTGGCGGATCACGGGCATGGCGGGCATGGGGCTAACCCTGTTGATGGCCGTTCTATCAGGTCAGCGCATTGCCTTGATCCTCGTCCCGATCGTCTTTGTCGTGCTGTTGCTTGCCACAGGACAAGTCGCAAATTTGAAACGATTTATTCCGATCGGCATCGTCATGGGCATTGGAGGGGCGATCGCAGCAGTAGCCTATCCAGAAATTGTGCAAGAGCGGATTGATAGCATGGTGGCTCGTTGGAACGCTGCCCCCCCCACAGAATTCATCACCGATCAGTTTGGCTTCGTACAGGATTTAGCCGGAGCCTTGGGTCGGGGTCTGGGGCGTGCCACCAACTCTGCCCGCGCCTTTGGCGAAACCCGCCTGATCGAAACCTACTATCCCAAAGTCCTCTACGAGATCGGGCCCTTCGGGCTGTTACTTTTCGTTATCCTCGTGACCACACTAGTTATAGTCAGTTTCAAAGCGTGGCGCACCATCAAAGATAAAAATCTGCGCGGTCATGCTGCGGTTCTATGGGTGTTTCTGCTCTTTATCAGCTACAACACCTACTACTACCCACTTGATGTGGATCCAGTAGCAGCGTATTACTGGTTTATGGCAGGGGTACTCTTGAAATTGCCGATCCTCGATCAAGAAGTGGAGGCTTCCCCCCTAGAAGAGACCACTAAAAAACGCAAATCCAACTCCAGCAAACAGAAAAAACGATCCATCTAACCCAGGTCAACGTGAATGCGATAAACCCTAGCGAAGCGATCGCGAACCCCCCCGATTCCCCGATCCCCCTAAATCCCCCTTAATAAGGGGGACTTCAAACCAAAAAGCAAACAGGAATGAGTCTAACAACGATCGCTGAGCACTTGAATTTGGTTCGGTTCCCCCTTATTAAGGGGGCTAGGGGGATCGACATGTGATGCCATGACCCATTAATTCAGCACAAGTTCTCCATTCTCAAGTCTTCGTTCTCCATTCCCCCTGCCCTTATGTCTCAACCATTCATCTCAGTCATCATCCCCACCTATGGACGCGAACAGCCCCTGATTGACTCAATCCAGGACGTACTTCAGCAGGACTATGCCCCCTACGAAATTCTGGTGGTCGATCAAACCCGATCGCATCAGCCCGAGATCCAAAAGGCGTTGGAAGAATGGGCGATCGCCGGAAAAATTCGGCTGTTTAACCTGACTTGGGCAAGTTTACCAGGAGCGCGAAACTATGCAGTGCGGCGAGCCAAGGGAGAGATCATCCTGTTCCTAGATGATGATGTGGAATTACCCCAAGGATTTTTGGCAGCCCATGCAAAAAACTACGATCGCCCAGAAGTGGGAGCCATAGCCGGACGGGTGCTCGATCGCATGAAATTAGCTGACCATGCTGAAAATTTAGTGATTCAAGACTTGCCTCCAGAAGCCATGGATCCCGGCATTGCTTGGTATCACATCAACCTCGTCCACACCGTCAAACCCCAACAGGTGCTGAGTACGCGAGGCTGCAATATGTCCTACCGCCGAGAAGTCTTTTTTGAGTATGACTGTTGGTTTGATGAACGCTATCGGGGTAGTGCAGTGCGAGAGGAATCAGACTTTTGTTTGAAACTGCGAAAAACCCCCTATTTAATTTGGTACGACCCAGAAGCGGTACTAGTTCATCTCGGCGAAGAAACCGGAGGATGTCACGATATCAGCACCAAATCACTCAAATACCAGATGACATTTTATCACAACCATTTCTTGTTGGGGCTAAATCATTTAACACTGCATCAATGTCTGCGTTTCTATTTCCGACTATTTGACTGTCATGTATTAGGTCGTTCCCCCTGTCATAAAAGTGGTTCCCCCCTCAAAATCGCCACCCGTTTCTGCTTCTATAGTTTAGGTTTTTTAGATGCCCTATGGACGGCCGTGAAATCGCTCTGGGATCAAGGTCAAATTTATACCCAGGGCGATCGATCCCCCTAAATTCCCGCGTTGACGCGCCCCTTCTGTAGCGTTAATTCATGGATTTAATATGAGTATAAAATCCAAAATCTAAAATCCAAAATTCACTATGAAAGTTCTCATCGCCAGCCACTCCTACATCATCGATCTCAACTGCGAAAAATTACGCTTACTCGCTCAGCTAGAACCCGACCTGCAAGTCACGATCGTGGTGCCCAAACGCTGGCGACCAGGGGGAGTGGTGAAAAATCGGATTGAGTCGCGGGCTTGGCAGGATGGCAATTTTCGGGTAGTTCCAGTCTCTAACTTTAGTGAAAATAATCAAGGTCTGCTGTGCTTTGGGGCAGATCTCATTAAACTATTATGGGACTTTCGTCCAGATATCATTCAAGTTGAACAGGGTGTAAAAGGGCTGGCTTACACTGAAATGATTGTTTTAAACCAACTTTTAGGATTAAAAGCTAAGAACCTATTTTTCACCTGGTGGAATCTACCTTATACCCTAAAGTTTCCGATCGCCGCTTTAGAAAAATTTAACCTTGCCAACACAGATGGGATTGTTGTGGGCAATACAGCCGGGTATGAGATTTTACGGCAACGGGGATACCAAGGAGCCATGCAGATTATGCCCCAGCTTGGAGTGGACGATCGTCTCTTTTGTCCGGCTAGGAAACCCGAGCAGCAAGACTGGTTACACACTCAGATTCGTCAGCCCCTAGATATCCAACCAGATGAATTTTTGATTGGGTTTGTGGGGCGCTTTGTCCCGGAAAAAGGAGTGAGAACTTTACTACAAGCCGTGACCCAATTGGGCGATCGCCGTTGGAAACTGTTGATGTTGGGGCGAGGGGAATTACACACAGAATTACAGCAAACTGCCCATCAAATGGGCATCAGCGATCGCATTGTCATCCTAGACTCCGTGCCCCATGCAGAAGTCGCGCAATATATTCGGGCGATGAATGCCCTAGTGCTCCCCTCAGAAACCACCTATCAATTCAAAACCCTGACGGCAGTGGGTTGGAAAGAACAGTTTGGGCACGTGTTGATTGAAGCGATGGCTTGTCAAGTTCCGGTGATTGGCTCCGATTCCGGTGAGATTCCCAATGTGATCGCTGAGGCTGGCTTGGTCTTTCCCGAAGGTGACAGTACCACCCTAAGCGATCGCTTGATGCAATTGATCGATCATCCCAGTTTGGCAGAGGAGATTGCAACACGCGGCTACCAACGTGCCATGGCAAAGTACACTAATCATGCCCTCGCCAAGGAATTGCTGGAACTCTACCGATCGTTATAAAATTTGACCGATCGTCATAACGTGAGGGGCAGGGTGATCATGAAGGTTGAGCCTTGTCCCGGTTGCGATTGAATTTCTAACTGACCTTGATGCTTTTCCACCACAATTTGATGGGCGATCGCCAAGCCCAATCCTGTGCCTTTGCCCACCCCTTTGGTGGTAAATAAATAGTCAAACACCTGCTGTTTCACTTCTTCAGTCATGCCGGAGCCATTATCTTGAATCCGAATTTGAACTGCCTGGTGCTCGGGGTCTAGTGCCGTAGTGAGACAAATCTGATTGGGATTTGCCACAATGTCTTGATAAGATTTTCCTTGATTCTGTTCTTCTAGCGCATCGATCGCATTAGCAAGAATGTTCATAAATACCTGATTCAGTTCACCTGCATAGCAATTCACTTCTGGCAAATCTGCATAGTTTTTAATGATCTGAATCTCAGGGCGCAGTTCATTTACCTTCAAGCGATGTTTCAAAATCAGGAGCGTACTATCTAACCCTTCATGAAGGTTAAATGCAACCGGACGATCGTGATCGGCACGGGAGAAGGTTCTTAAGCTAGTGCTCAGGTCTTGAATCCGTTCAATACCTGCATTCATGGAACCAATCAGTTTCGGCAAATCGGTCTTCACATATTCAAAATCGATCGCATCAAACTTCGCTTGTATTTCAGCAGGCGTGTCAGAATAGTGTATTTGATAGAGACGAATTAGATCCAGTAAATGGTATGTATCTCGTAATGCATATTCCACATTGCCTGCTAGGAAACCTACTGGATTATTAATTTCATGGGCAATGCCTGAAACCAATCCACCTAAGGTAGACATTTTTTCCTGTTGCACCAGTTTTAACTGCGAATGTTTTAACTGATCTAAGGCTTCTGTTAGCTCTTGGTTTTTAGATTGTAGAGAATCAGCATAGAGGCGAACTTCTGCAACCATCGCATTAAAAGCCCGCGCCAAGAAGCCAAGTTCATCATTTCTGCGAATCTCCACCCGATAGGATAAATCCCGCGATCGAATCTTTTCCGCCGCAATTCGGAGTTGGGCGATCGGGTGGCTTAGCCAACGGGCAATCAACACCGCTAATAGAATAGAAGCACCCCAGCTCGTCATCACAATGCTGATGCAAATAATGCG
>JAYKGX010000481.1:0-17844 GCA_035285565.1 Synechococcales cyanobacterium | reverse complement strand
AGCGATCGTTTTGAGCTGCTATCTCATTGCGATCGCGCTAGATTTTTGGGCTTAAGCAATAGAAAATGGGATCATCCTCTACAACTTAATCATAGAACTTTAGCGATTCTCTGCGTTCCCGTCAACTCTGTTAGGTGAGAAATTTCGGATTCGTCCATGCCGCCCTCAGCCGAAGAAGCACGCTACAATAGAAAGGCGAAAATTGTAAACTCTTTTAAAGATTTAGGTCATCCCCATGGTGCTGTTTGGATTTGGCAAAAAAGCCGCAATGCCGTCGCCCCAAGAAGCGCTGTCTGGAAGAAGCGAAGAAATGCCTGTTCCCGCTCAGCACTTTGTCAATGGCAATCCCCTCAAACCCCCTTTCCCCGATGGATTGGAAACTGCCATGTTTGGGCTAGGGTGCTTCTGGGGCGCAGAGCGGAAATTCTGGCAACAGGAAGGGGTCTACACCACAGCAGTTGGCTATGCAGCGGGCTATACCCCCAATCCGACCTACCAAGAAGTTTGCTCAGGCATGACCGGGCATAACGAAGTTGTACTGGTGGTCTATGATCCCAACCAGATTTCCTACAACGATCTGCTCAAAGTCTTTTGGGAAGCCCACAACCCCACCCAGGGAATGCGGCAGGGCAATGATGTGGGGACGCAATACCGCTCCGGCATCTACACCTACTCAGACACCCAAAAACAAGCGGCGGAACAGTCCCTCGATCGCTATCAAACGGCGCTGAAGGATCAAGGTTACACGGCCATCACCACAGAAATTCTGGAAGCTCCCCCCTTCTATTACGCAGAAGCCTATCACCAACAATATTTGGCCAAAAACCCCGGTGGTTATTGCGGGTTAGGTGGCACGGGTGTAAGCTGCGCGATTTAGACAGGGCTGTCGGATCCCCCTTAATCAGGGGGATCCGAGCCAAATTGAAGTGTTCAGCGATCGCCGTTCGACTCATTTCCGTTTGTTTTTGGGTTTGAAGTCCCCCTTATTAAGGGGGATTTAGGGGGATCAGGATGTGTTGCAATCACTAATTGATTTTGTATGAGGGTCTGAATTGATTCAATTGGATTTACGGTGTTGGATTCACGTGAGTTCGCTGCCGTTGCCATTCCCGCAGTCGCAAAATCACTCGCAGAAACGCAAAGGTTAACTCAATCCCATAGGTCAAAGTTTCGATCGAACTTGGCCCAATCGACTGTTGATGTGCATCGAGTTCAGTCAATGGCTCTGGCTGGCTTGGTGTTGCTTGCATCTGAAGCAGCATGGTGAGTTCTTCTGTAGAAGCTTGAAAGGATTGCAGAAAGGCTTCCCCAAACAAGGTGCCACCCCAATACCACAACGCAGCAAGTTGATTGAGGTGAATTTGCAACGGGTGAGCGATCGCCGCTTGTAAATCCCCGGTGGAATGGGCCATCAACCAAACATAAACCGAAACCCGGCTCCAAGCTTGATGAATACCCTGGGTAAGATCCTGCACCGCAATCTCCGTAACAGGAAGATCAATGGGAGAGGCAAAGCAGGGCAATCCAGGGGTTGTGCTTTCCCCCACTCCGGTTAACAAGGTCTGGAAAATTTGCGAGTTGACGCTCACCTGTTGCTGGAGCGAAAACGCTTGGAGATCGATCGCAGGATGAACCAGAGGAGGAATTTCTAAAAGATTGAACAAATTCGTTTGAGAAAATGCATCATGCCGATCGTTCAGGTGTGAAAGAGACAAGTAGCGATCGACCAGAGTGGTAACGCGAGTGCGAATATGGAGGTAATGAAGGCGGGTTGGACAGCAACCCGCTAGATCGACGACTTCAGGAACCATAGCAGTAAGCATAGGGTGCAAACCTTGAACCTTGAATCAACAGGGAACCGCAAACCTTGAATGGTTCCTAACTCTAGGATGCAATGATTGTTCCGGAAGATTGGCTAATTTTTTGGCTAAAGATTGGCCACTGGCTTGGTTATTTGCCACAATCCACTCGACAACTCACGGTTAGACCACTCAGCAGCATTAGGCAGCACAGATCCCATAGCGAGGCAGTAACTCATGCATGACATAGAAGCGATGGGCTTGCAGGGCATCATGGAAGCATTTCCAATCACTCCGTAGAAAATTAGGGTGGTATTTGTAGATTTCATCCCCTTTATCGACCACTTTTTCCGTGCCCAGCGCCAAATATTTCCACGACCCAATCCCCTTGGCTTGATAACTTACCGTAGCTGCTCCAAAACTGAAGGCTCCCGCTGCGATCGCATCTAGCCATTTTTGATGTCGGACTTTGCCATCCTTATCTGTGAGGTTGTGAAACAGGGTTTGGATTTGCTGGCGATCGGCGCTGGATAAGCCCGCCACCTCCGCATCCGGATCTTGCAGCCGATAGCGCTGAAACACCCGACACATCTGATCCGCTGCTTCTAAAAAATCCTTGGGATTATTGCGCACCACCCTTTCACCCCGCCCATTGGTATAGCTCCAACAGAGAAACGGCTTATCTGGATGCCCCAAGACCGAGCCATGCCCCAGGGGTAACGCCTCCCCAATAAAATACCCAGCCAGACGATTGAGCAGATCACGATCGTTTTTGCCATCCTGATCCATCAATTGCTTGGCTTCATTGACCCGGTGATTCACGCCCGCAAACCCCTGATGCGCCCAAGTGTCAACGTAAACATGCATGACAATCCCCAACCGATGCAAACTGAAGGGCGATCGCGGCTGCAGAATCGTATCTCGTACCATCTCCTGCGCCACGGGACTATTGGGGCGGCAGATAAGCTTGTCAATAAAAGTTCCAGGTGGATCCTCTCCAGCGAGCAAATTCCCATTTCCTGGCAAAAAATGAAAGGGGATCCAGACCCGATGGTTTGCCAATTCCTGAAAATTGCGATAGTCCAGCATCTTGTGCGCCGAGCTGATGCGATAAAACAGGGAGCCATTCTCAAACCGGATAATTCCGGCATTGGTGGCATCATCGACGTATTGGGCACAGTAGGCGATCGTACTGGCACTGGCATGATCGAACCCTGCGATCCGGGCACAGACATAGGTTGCGCCATGGTGAAAGTCAATTTGCATCGATAAAGCCCTTTGACGCTGGCTGACATCGCTCCGATCGTAGAATGTTTCCTCTGCACTACCGCAATCTCGGTAATTTTCTTAATGCAGGGCTGAAGGCAAGGGTGGGGCAAATTGCCCTGGTTGGACAGGATTTTTGGGTTTTGTGGGCATTGAGGCGATCGGATGTCCCCTCCTTCCGATAAAATCGTAGACTGCGTGCCCAAGCGGTATCGTTTGTCTTGATGACTTCAAGGTTTGACCTATTGCGGGTTTGACCCGTTTTGGATGTGACCTGTTTCGCTAAACCCACAGATTCAACTCGGATTGCAGCACGATGATTCACGAAATTTTCATGCCCGCCCTTAGCTCCACCATGACCGAAGGAAAAATTACCTCCTGGGTCAAATCTCCCGGCGACAAAATTGAGAAGGGTGAAACCGTGCTGATCGTCGAGTCTGACAAGGCAGATATGGATGTGGAGTCCTTTAATGAAGGGATTCTAGCGGCGATCGTCGTTCCTGCGGGAGATACTGCAGCAGTTGGTTCAGCGCTAGGGCTGTTAGCAGAAACGGCTGCCGAAGTGGAAGAAGCGAAGCAAAAGGCTGCTGCGCTGTTGGCAGGAGGTAGCGCAGCCCCCAGTTCAACCCCCAGTTCAACTCCTAGCCCCGCGCCCGCCCCACCCAGTCCAGACCCGGCAGCAGTTCCTTCCGGTAGCAATGGCAGCCCCAGTTCTCGTCCAGCAGGTCGGATTGTGGCTTCCCCCCGTGCCAAGAAACTGGCAAAGGAAATGGGCGTGGAGTTGGCAGCGATCGTGGGCAGTGGTCCCCATGGGCGGATTGTGGCGGAGGATGTGGAATCAGCGGCGGGTAAGTTGGCGAGTAAACCTGCGGTGGCTCCTTTGGCAGCTCCAGTGACGATCGTGGCTCCCGCATCCCAACCCGCCGCTCAACCAGTCCGAGCAGCAGCAGCGCCCTTGCCCCCCGTCACCCCAGGGCAAACCAAGGCGATGAATACTCTACAAGTTGCCGTCGTCAAGAATATGATGATGAGCTTGGATGTCCCTGTCTTCCGGGTAGGCTATACGATTACCACCGATGCGCTGGATAAGCTGTACAAGCAAGTGAAATCCAAGGGCGTAACGATGTCGGCGCTGTTGTCCAAAGCCGTTGCCATGACATTGCAGAAACACCCGATCGTCAATGCACGCTACGTTGACAATGGAATTTACTACAATGCTGATATTAATATTGCCAATGCGGTTGCCATGCCAGATGGAGGATTGATCACTCCCGTGTTGCGCAATGCTGATCAGCAAGATCTATACAGTCTTTCCCGGAGTTGGAAGGATTTGGTCGATCGCGCCCGTGCTAAGCAGTTGCAGCCGGATGAATATAGCACCGGAACCTTCACAATTTCCAACTTGGGGATGTTTGGGGTAGATACCTTTGATGCCATTCTACCGCCCGGTTCTGGGTCTATTTTAGCGATCGGGGCAGCGCGACCGACGGTGGTGGCAACTGATGAGGGCATGATGGGCGTGAAGCGGCAAATGCAGGTGAATATTACCTGTGATCACCGCATTATTTATGGTGCAGATGCAGCAGCGTTCCTGAAGGATTTGGCGAATTTGATTGAAACGGATATCCAGTCCTTGACGCTGTAGGAGCAGGAGAAACGGCTATGAACTTCCAATCAGTTATTGCAGCCCTACACCAGTTTTGGAGCGATCGGGGTTGCTTGATCGTGCAGCCCTACGACACGGAAAAAGGAGCCGGAACCAAAAGTCCCCATACGTTTTTGCGGGCGGTGGGTCCTGAACCTTGGGCAGTTGCCTATGTGGAACCCTGTCGTCGTCCAGCGGATGGACGGTATGGCGAAAATCCCAACCGGGTGCAGCACTATTACCAATACCAGGTGTTAATCAAACCTTCTCCTGAAAATATTCAAGAGATGTATTTAGATTCCCTGCGGGTGTTGGGCATTCAGCCAGAAGATCATGACATTCGCTTTGTGGAAGATAACTGGGAAGATGCCGCCGTGGGAGCCTGGGGCGTGGGCTGGGAAGTGTGGCTGGATGGCATGGAGGTGACGCAATTCACCTATTTCCAACAATGTGGTGGGATTGATTGCAAACCTGTTTCCGTAGAAATCACCTATGGGTTGGAACGGTTGACCATGTACCTGCAGGGAGTGGATTCTATTTTTGAGATTCGCTGGAATGAAACCCTGACCTATGGCGATGTGCATTTGCAAGGTGAAATTGAGGGATCAACCTATAACTTTGAAGCTTCCAATCCAGATTTGCTGTTTAACCTGTTTAACTTGTACGAACAGGAAGCCAATCGCTTAATGGAGCGATCGCTCGTGATCCCGGCGTTTGACTATGTGTTGAAGTGTTCCCATACCTTTAACCTGTTGGATGCGAGGGGCGTAATTTCCGTGACGGAGCGCACCCGCTATATTGGCAAGGTGCGGAATTTATCGCGGCAGGTGGCAACCCTCTATTTACAGCAGCGGGAAGCGTTGGGGTTTCCTTTGCTCAAAGATGGACTTCCGGAGGAGACAGTGACTTCTTTGGCAGCGGTGTGAGATTTAAGCTTAACGTGAGTTCGATGCATCCTGGCGAGCAGATCCCCCCTAGCCCCCTTAATAAGGGGGAACCGAGCCAAATTCAAGGGTTCAGCGATCGTCGTTAGACTTCTTTCCCGTTGCTTTTCGGTTTGAAGTCCCCCTTAATAAGGGGGATTTAGGGGGATCGAGAGCTTGGCAGGAATCGAGTTTCGTCGAACTGACGTTAGCTTGCGGGGAGGGGGAGATGATGAAGGTTGACTCTGGGGTTGGTTGAGGCTGCGTTTTTAGGGGAGCGTGATATTCCAGGCTTTCAGTTGGTCTAGGATGACTTGCATGGGTAGGGCTAAGCCGATATTGCCTTCGGTCATTTTGTAGGCGACCCCAATGATGCGATCTTTCTCATCGTGGCATATTTTCTAGGGAGGCAGAACGCGCTGATCCTCCGACAATTACTTGGATGTGGTATTAGAGAGCATTGGATTGGGCAGAAGGCGATCGAGCACCTGCTGTAATACCAACGCAGTCCATTCAATATCTTCCAGGGTCGTATTCCGTCCCAGGGTGAGGCGAATTCCCGTTTTAGCCACCCGATCGCTCCAACCCATTGATGTCAGAATTGGACTGGGAGTGACTTTTCCACTGCTACAAGCTGCTCCAGCACTGATGCCAATTCCGGCCAGGTTCATCTGACGCACTAAATTTTTGCCCGTCAACCCTTCGGCAGAGTGGGTAGCCTCTAGAACTTGCTCCGGTAGACAGAAGCTGAGATGGTGGGGGAGGCGATGGCGATCGCCCGTTAGAACTAAAGGGGTGTCTGCCAGTAAGGCCAACAATCGATCGCGGAGCTGGGTTAAACGGTCGGTTTCATCCTCCATCTCGGGTTGAATTAATTCGGCAGCTAGCCCAAATCCTGCGATCGCTGGAATCGCTTGGGTGCCCGATCGCCGTTGATGTTCTTGCCCCCCGCCTCCCAACAGTGGCAACAGTTCCAGATCGGGATGCACATAGAGGGCACCTGCGCCCTGGGGGCCATAGAACTTATGACTGGAGAGAGACAGCAAATCAATCGGTAACGCTTGTACATCGATCGGTAAACGACCTGCCACTTGGACTGCATCGGTATGAAATGGAATGCCTTGACTGCGCGCGATCGCCCCTAGTTTTTCGATCGATTGCAACGTCCCGACTTCACTTTGTCCCCAAATCACAGAAATCAAGACTGTATTGGGTTGAATCGCGGCTTGCAAATCTAATGGATTGACCCAACCTTGGCGATCGACGGGCAGACGTGTGACTCGCCAACCCTGCTGTTCTAGCCATCTTGCTGGTTCAGAAATGGCAGAATGTTCCACACGAGAAATAATCAGATGTTGTGGCGTTCGGTAGCGGCGTACAATACCAAAAATTGCTAGGTTATCAGCTTCTGTTCCGCCTGAGGTAAAGGTCAGTGTTTCCGCTGGAGCATGAATCAATTGAGCCACCTGTATTCGTGCCCGTTCTAATGTTGTTGCTGCTTGATTACCCCAATGATGCAGACTGGATGGATTGCCCCATTGTTGTTCCATGACTTGCCGCATTAGTGCGATCACCTCAGGTCGAGGAGGCGTTGTAGCGCTATAGTCAAGATAGATTTGCATGGGAACCGGCGATCGCAACCCTTTTATTGTAATGCCTGCTTGCGATCGAGCAATTTCCTGATCGGGGGATCTTTTTGCTTGTGGAATCTTTTTTCTTGCCCAAGTTCCTCAAATTGATCGGTTTTTGGCTGGGTTGGCTGGGCGCGGGATGCGCGCCCGTACGGGGCATTCCAAAATCCAAAGTCGATCATCCAAAATCGATCATCCAAGATCGATTGTCTGCTTGGGTATTCTGAAATGGGAAATCTGTAATGAGGTAATGCTGGTGATGAAGGGTTGGGCTAATCAGGTGGTAGGTTGCTGGAGAATGGTACTTTTGGGGTTTGGTTTGGTCGGGTGTCAGGCGACGCAACCGATCGCCCCTAATCTACCTTCCGAAGCTGCAGAAATGGCTGTGCCAGATCAGTTGAAGGAGATTCAGGTTTATTTTAATCACAATACAGCTCGGGAATATACAGAGCCTTATCGATCGATTACGCGATCGGGTGATAATTTGGAACAGGTGATTCTGGAGGCGCTGAAGTCTGCTAAACATCAGATTGATATTGCGGTTCAGGAATTTCGGTTGCCAGAAGTGGCTAAGATGTTGCGCGATCGAGCGCGGGCTGGTGTCAAGGTGCGGGTCATTGTAGAAAATACCTACCATCGTCCCTATAGTACTTACACAGCCTCTGAAGTCAAAAATCTACCTGCCCGAGAATTGAAGCGTTATCAAGATAATTATCAATTACTGGATGTGAATCAGGATGGACAGTTATCCCAAGATGAAATACTCGATCGAGATGCGATCGCGATTTTAAAAGCAGCCGGAATCGCAATGATTGATGATCGGGCAGGCGGCACGCGTGGTAGTCATTTAATGCATCACAAGTTTATCGTGATCGATCGCCAACAGGTGATAGTGACTTCTGCTAATTTCACGCTGTCGGATTTTCATGGAGATCTGCTGGCGAAACAAAGTCAGGGGAATCCCAATAGTTTGATTCATATTAAGAGTACTGCATTGGCGAATTTATTCACGCAAGAATTTAACATCCTGTGGGGCAGTCCTGGTCAAGTGAAACCTCGTTTTGGCAAACAAAAGCCCCTCCGAGGCTTGCAAGCTGTTCAGGTCGGGTCTACCAAAGTTGAGGTTCTTTTCTCCCCCAGTCCCCGCAAAACTGCTTGGCAGAATACCACCAATGGCTGGATTGCTCAGACCTTGGGTCGATCGCGCGCCTCGGTGGATCTCGCCCTGTTTGTCTTTTCCGATCAACGGTTGGTGGATGCTCTGGAACCCCGAAGTTTGGCAGGGGTCAAAATTCGGGGATTGATTGATGCAGGGTTTCTGTATCGTCCCTACAGTAGCGGTTTGGATATGCTAGGGGTTGTCAGTCACCATAATTGTCCGTCAGAGTTAAAGCAAGCGTCGGCTCGCAAGTCTGTTCATCAGTCTGTTCAGAGGACTAAAAAGCGATCGCAACCCATCCGGAATCATCCCTGGAAACAACCGATCGACACTGTGGGACTACCAAAGTTGCCAATAGGAGATTTACTGCACCACAAATTTGCCATCATCGATCGCAACACGGTCATCATGGGATCGCATAATTGGACTGAAGCTGCAAATTACGGGAACGATGAAACAGTTTTAATTCTTCAGAGTCCCGTTGTGGCAGCTCACTATGAACGCGAATTCGATCGCCTGTATAACAATGCCATTTTAGGGATTCCCCCAACTGTCCAGAAACGCCTCCAAAAACCCAAAAAACGGTGCTAGTAGAGGTGTCACGCCTGAAATGATGGGATACTCCCCCCCCCTCTCCCCCTCCCAACTAAAATTTGAGATAATGCATCAACTCTGCGATCGTGCGGCTCGGTAAATTTAACCGCTGTTGCAAATCCACGAGATTACGATAATCCCCATGGGACGTACGGTGACGGACGATCGCCCTCGCTAAAGCGGGACCCACTGAAGGAAGCGTTTGCAGGGTTTCTACTGTAGCAAGATTGGGATCACAGCGATCGCAGCGATCCAGACTGTCTGGATCGTAATAACAAAATCGCAAAATGGGCGTGAGGGGTTGTAACCGCTGGGCAGATACCCCGATCGCCGCTGCAATATCCTCCACACAGTAAAACTGGACGCGGGATTCCAACAACTGCACCAACAACCGCGCCTGATGGATCGATAAACCGGGCAGCCGTAACCAATCATCCACCGTCGCCGTATTCACATCAACCTGCACTCCCATTTTGGCAGCCAGGTGAATTTCCTCTAGGGTTTGGAAACGATAATATGGATCCTGCGCAATTTTAGTTTTGAGGGTTTGCCAGGGAAGGGTGGGATTACCTGCCGCCGAAGTGAGCCAATCTAAAAGAGCCATCGATCGCGCTGCTAAGTCTGCACTGTCTACCTTACTGGCTAAATCGCGAGATTGACGCACCAGTTTTTCGGACGCATAGCGCAGGAGTTCTAGCCAAGTCAAGGATTGTAAATCTGCCACAGGCTACCCCATCCGTTCTAGAAGCTTGCGCCGCTTTTGCTCGAATTCATACTCGGAAATTAATCCCTCCTGCCGCAGTTGATCCAATTCGCGCATACTTTCCGCTGGAGTTACTGCCTTGACGGGGGGAGGTATCACCGCACCTGTGAACTGGGTGAGTCCAATAGCCCCTGCTCTTGCACCTAACCCCTGGGTCGTAGCCGTATCAGGATCCAAATGGGGGTTAAAGTAGCGATCGAACACCGCCTCGTCCTGGGCTAAATACCAAATTCCCTCTGCCACACCGGCGATCCAAGGCATGGGAGTCCAGCCCAGAATGACGTAGAGCAATCCCCACCAGGGTTGTCCGAGGTAGAACTTGTGCAGTCCCACCAGGTGAACCTCCATTCCAGGCAAGCCTGGGAGCGACAGGGGGGCTGCACCCGCAAATGCAAGAACTGCTGCTATTTTTCGGTTTTTCCGGGAATTGAGCATGGCTTCAGAAGTTCCTTCTTTGACCCACATCATCGCTATTTTAAACGGCAGCAAGGCTTCTGTGACGATTGGTGGGTTTTCTTCACCCGAATGCTTCAAGCCCTATGTCAGAGGTGGCAATTTTAGGAATGGCAATCGAGACCCTTGTGTTAACGATTGCTTTGAGCTACTGTGAAGAATGTGCTCACCGTAAATTTACGGAGCTACCATTTGGCGAAGGTAAATTTACGGCGCTGGAGAATTGACCTATTTAGGGATATTGACTTAGCTTGCAATGTATTTCTTGGGACAATCCTGACCCAGGCTACCCAGGTTCTTCCTATAGATATATATCGATAGGAGAAAATCATGGAGAAAAGTTGAAGTTTATCCCGATCGCCTACTTGGTTCCTGAAAGAATTATCTAGTACCATTCCCCAGTGGTTTCCCCGTTGAATGTTCTCGCTCAAAGGTTCTCGCTCAAAGGTTCTCGCTCGGGTTCGTTGTCTGTCTCGTGATCCTTGGCTGCTTTGCCATGCCGCGCACCAGATGCTGAAGCCAGATGTCCACAGAACCAGAGAGTCAGCTTAGCTGCTTGTTGATGGCAACTGCATATCCCCCTGTCCTTAGAGAAGGAGATGATTGTTGTCATGGAGGTGCTAAACCTGTTTATTCACTGAGCAACCAAATTGCGTGAGTAATGACATGACGAGGTAGCGAGAATACCTGAGTCGTGAATCATGATGTCGCCATCGTTTTGTAGCCAATAGACATTTCTCTAAAGCGAACCTATGGTATATGGTTTAACCAACATCATGTGAACCAGTGTCATGGTCATCGTACCTGCGAGACCTGATCTGGTGAGGCTCTGCTGGCTTGGGATGCGTTCATTGACTAGTCATAGAATGCTACTGTGATGCTTGTGCCACATCTTCTCATGGTGGTGTTTGCGTCTCGTGTTGCGACTTTGACTCCTTTTCAGTGATGTCCGTCTCAATTGCTTGCTCTTTGCTGACCTGAATTCGTCCTCTGACTTGATCGTCCGTTTACCTATCTGCTGTCTGTGACGTTGTGAAGGATCCCTATGCCAGCGAATGAGTTTTCTCCCAATTGGTTAACTTGGTTATCTGATCCCTATGCGGTTTTAGGACTTTCGGTCGCGGCTGATGATCAGCGAGTGATGAAACGCTATCGTGTGATTGCCAAGCGGCTCCACCCCGATCGCTACATTAATGCTTCTGCTGGAGAACGAGACCTGGCAACTCAAGTGTTAGCCCAGTTGATTAACCCAGCCTATGACCAGATCAAGGATGAAAAGGGGCGCAAAGAACTGGCTGCATTGATGCGGTTACAGGCTCGCCAACGGATGAAGGCGGGAACCTCTGCCCAGGGGGATCTGGCAAGAGCGTTGATTCAGCAGCCCCTGCAATCTGTAGATACCTTTTATGAGCAGAAAGTGACCGAGCTGGCAGAAACCCAATTCCAACCAATTGAGCAGATGGTTGCCGTGACGCAACAGCTTTTGGAACTGAATCAGGTCTATCTCCAACTGAAGCAGGGAGATACGGGGCTACGGGAAAAACGGACGGGTCTGATTTCCTCCCCCACGACCCCCATTCCCGAAGTCAAGGTTCCTCCAATTGAGGAAAAAGTTGCGCCAACGGATTATTCCCAACGCCACTACGATCGCGCCAAGCAATATGCGGAGAATGGGAACTGGGAATTTGCGCTCAAGGAACTGAAAGATGCGCTACGACTGAATCCAAAGAGTAGTGACTGCCATGCGTTGCTGGGGTATATCTATCTGCGGCAAAACTCGGTGGGCACGATCGCCATGGCTAAAGTTCACATTAGACAAGCGCTGAAGCTCAACCCAAACCATGACTTGGCAAAACGGTTTGCGGCTAAATTAGATATCATCTCAGATTCTCCGTCGCCAGCCTCTCCTCCTCCGGGTAAACCCACCGCCGAACCCAAGAAAGGCTTTTTTGGGATGTTCCGCAAGTAGTCCCCAGAATTGCCTAGTAGCTAAGTGGGTTCTGTGGGTCGCCAAATCTGTAGTGAAACCCCTACTTATCCCATGGGAAGGGGTGTTTTACAATGAGAGCAAGCCTGGGATGAGAAGCTTAAATATAAACTTTTCTCCTGTTGATACATCTGTTGCAAGGGAACTGAACAGACGAGTTAACAGATGGGTTAACGAATTATTGAACAGGCAAACCAACACACTTTGCATAGAAACTGGTATGGCAACGGTCATGGGATTTTTTGATTCAGAAATTGTTCAGCAAGAGGCAAAAGACGTTTTTCAGACCTACCAGTCGCTGGTGCAGATGGGCAGCCAGTATGGGAAGTTTGATCGCGAAGGCAAGATTTTATATATTGAGCAGATGGAAGCCGTGATGGAGCGCTTTAAAATTATGCTCAAGCGGTTTGAACTGGCGGAGGATTTCTCAGCCCGCATGACGATCGAACAGTTGAAAACCCAACTCGGTCAGTTTGGGATGACCCCCCAGCAGATGTTTGACAATATGGAAAAAACCCTAGAACGCATGAAGGAGCAACTCTAGAGGTTCCCAGAAGTCTTCTGATGATATAAAATGCTAGCGATCGCCCCTCTGATGCACTGTTAATCAACACTGTTAATCAACGCTGTGTTGCTTGAACCCATTCCGACCCTAGCGACGACGGGCTTGTAATTTGCGATAAACGTCTTTGATATCTACCTGATGGGCTGCCAATGCTACCAGGGTGTGGTAGAACAAATCTGCTACTTCTCCAGCGATCGCATCTTTGTCATCGTCCTTACAAGCCATCACGACTTCGGCAGCTTCTTCTCCCACCTTCTTGAGGATTTTATTGTCTCCGCCTGCTAATAATTTACAGGTATAGGATTCAGGGTTAGGGTGATCTCGGCGATCGCAGATCACCTGAAACACTTGGGATAAGGTATCTGCCCGAGGTGTGACAATGCCTTGGTTCACCTGATGAAAGCAGCTTCGCTCTCCCGTGTGGCAGGCAATATCCCCAATTTGTTCCACAGTCACTAGAATGGCATCACTGTCGCAGTCGTAGCGAATCGACTGAACCTTTTGCGTATGACCCGATGTAGCACCCTTATGCCAAAATTCTTGACGCGATCGGCTCCAGAACCAAGTGTCGCCCGTTTCCAGCGTTTTTTGGAGAGAGTCTGCATTCATCCAAGCCAGCATGAGGACTGTGCCATCTAGATAATCTTGAACAATGGCAGGCACCAAACCCTGGTCATTGTATTTAATTTGCTCGACTGAAATCGATCGTCCCGAAAGCGCATCAGAAATGGGCGCAGGCATCGCTTGGGATTCGGCAGAATTCGACATGGACAATACCCTACTGGACTGAAAAGTTCACGCATCTTGCCAGCCTTCCATTATCCCACATCGATCGTCTCATCCCCCCATTCCCCCATTTTTGGGCACCCATCGCCACAATTTCGGGCGATAATACGAAACAGACTTCAATTCAAGACGCATTTTAAGAGGAGATCACCTTGAGTAGCGGGACTTTCAAAACCACCAAATCAGAAGAAATCTTTGCAGCCGCCCAAAATTTAATGCCAGGGGGAGTCAATTCACCCGTCCGGGCCTTTAAATCCGTCGGAGGACAGCCGATCGTTTTCGATCGCGTTAAAGATGCTTATGCCTGGGATGTGGATGGCAACCAATATATTGACTATGTGGGAACCTGGGGCCCTGCTATCTGCGGTCATACCCACCCAGAGGTGATTAAAGCCATTCAAGCTGCTGCCGAAAAGGGAACCAGCTTTGGTGCGCCCTGTGTGTTGGAAAATACTTTGGCAGAAATGGTGATTGATGCGGTGCCCAGTGTAGAAATGGTCCGCTTCGTTAACTCTGGCACAGAGGCCTGCATGGCTGTGCTGCGCTTGCTGCGAGCCTTCACCGGACGGGAAAAGGTGATTAAGTTTGAGGGCTGCTATCACGGTCACGCGGATATGTTCTTGGTGAAAGCAGGGTCCGGAGTGGCTACACTGGGCTTGCCTGATTCCCCTGGGGTGCCCAAGTCTACGACCGCCAGCACCTTAACGGCTCCTTACAATGACCTAGAAGCCGTCCGTCAACTGTTTGAAGCCAATCCTGGTGAGATTGCCGGACTGATCCTAGAACCTGTGGTGGGCAATGCTGGGTTTATCCCCCCCGAGGCCGGATTCCTGGCAGGCTTACGGGAACTGACGCAGGAACATGGGGCGCTGCTGGTGTTTGATGAAGTGATGACGGGGTTCCGCATTTCCTACGGTGGTGCCCAGGCAAAGTTTGGCATTACGCCTGATCTGACCACCATGGGGAAAGTCATTGGTGGTGGTCTGCCTGTGGGAGCCTATGGCGGACGGCGCGAGATTATGGAAATGGTAGCTCCGGCGGGTCCGATGTATCAGGCAGGAACACTCTCCGGCAATCCCTTGGCAATGACGGCGGGCATCAAAACGCTGGAAATTCTGCGTCAACCGGGCAGCTATGAATACTTGGAACAAGTCACCCAACGCCTGATGACTGGATTGCTGGCGATCGCCCAGGAAACGGGTCATGCTATGTGTGGTGGATCCATTAGTGCTATGTTTGGTTTCTTCTTCTGCGAAGGACCTGTGCATAACTATGAAGATGCCAAGAAAGCAGATACGGCCAAGTTTGGCAAATTCCACCGGGGCATGTTGGAACAGGGCATTTACCTAGCCCCTTCCCAGTTTGAGGCGGGCTTTACCTCTCTAGCTCACACCGAGGCAGACATCGATCGCACCTTGGAAGCTGCTCGGAAAGTCCTCTCCAGTCTGTAGAACGCGATCTGTAGAGGCTTGATTTGTCTGGGGTTCTGGGGGATAGATTGTCATCGCCTGCCCGGAACCCCGCCTAAAAATCTATCGTCATTCCCGATAAATAATTCGGATTCATCCACCACCCTAGCGACTATAGTAGTAGAGATTTAGAATCGTAAAGATTTGTAAGTCGAGAGGATTTGGGTATTCTAACTTCGTCATTCCGGTTTGCCACCCATTCCACCCCGTTCACTCAACGCAATTGTATGAAACGTTTAGTGCTGTCTCTCTTGACCACCCCCACGCTCGTCGGTTCGGCCCTCTGTTGGCTCGTGGCGCTTCCGGCTCAGGCGAATCCGGTTGTGCAACCTGAGGGGATGGATGCCAAACTTTGTACCATGTCTAAGCACCATCGCTTCAATCTGGTCTGCGAGCGGGTGAGTAACTTGCAAAAGCTGCCCAAGGTGGCTCCGGTGGATTTGGCAACCGATCCGATCGAGTCCCCGGAAGAATTTCAAATGACGGATGAGGAAAGTAATGCTGCGATCGCCCTCTTTGGCTGTGATTGCCAGGTTTGTGTGAATGCGATGCGCAGCCTACGGATGATGGTTTCTTAGATGAGCCTGTCTTAGCAGATGGGTGTCTTAGGAAGCAGATGGGTGTCTTAGGAAAAAGATGGGATGCTTAGCCCAAGACCGCTTGCAGACGGAGGCGATCCCAGCCCTTTTGGCTCAACAACAACCAAGACTGCATCAGATCAGGGCCTTGGAGCGATCGCGTTAAGCCCGCCCGTAGCGATTTCATCACCAACCCTTTTTTCACCCCCTGAGCTTTAACCACCTGATCGATCAGGGCTTTGGCGGTTGTTTCGGTCATCGGTTCGCTGGGCAATCCCTCCAGAATTCCTTGCAGCACTTCCTTTACACCTGCCTGTTGCACATGCGCTTGGGCTTCGTCGCTGATGGGAATCTCGCAAACAAAAAGATAGCGGGTCATCTCTCCCACTTCGCTCAGTTTCGTCAGACTTGGGCCAATCACGGTCACCATTTGTTCTAGCCAAGCCCGATCGCCCACAGGATCAAAGTCATACCCCACCGCTTGCCAATAGGGAATGAGCAAATCCGTCAGTTCTGGGACGGGCATTTTATGCAGATATTGTCCATTCAGCCAGTTCAGCTTGTCCCAGTCAAATTTTGCCCCTGCTTTGTTGACGCGATCGAAACTGAAGACCTTTCCGGCTTCGGTCAAACTGAAGATTTCATCCATCCCCTCGATCGGCGACCAGCCCAGTAGGGTCATGTAGTTGGCGATCGCTTCCGCTGTGTAGCCCATTTGTTGGAAGTCAAAGATCGAAGTCACCCCATCGCGTTTGGAGAGTTTGGCTCCCTGCTGATTGAGGATTAACGGGGTGTGACCAAAGAGGGGAACGCTGGCTCCCAGGGCTTCGTAGAGGAGAATTTGCTTGGGGGTGTTGCCAATGTGATCTTCACCGCGAATCACATGACTGATCTGCATGTCAATATCATCCACGACGACGACAAAGTTATACAAGGGTGCGCCGATTTCCTGTGGACTCGCAGTCCGAGCAATCACCATATCCCCGCCCAGGTCTCGCCCTTTCCAGGTCACCTGCCCCCGAATCACATCCTGCCAACTAATTTCGCGATCGTCGTCGATCTTAAACCGAATGACGGCTTGCCGACCCTCAGCTTCGTAGGCTGCAATTTGTTCTGGTGTGAGGTTGCGGTGCCCGTTGTTGTAGCGGGGAGCTTCTTTACGAGCCTGTTGGGCAGCTCGCATGGCTTCCAGTTCTTCCGGTGTGTCGTAGGCGCGGTAGGCTAACCCGCGATCGAGCAGATCTTGAATGTTCTGGTGATGCAGATCGGCTCGTGACGTTTGAAAGACCGGTTCTTCATCCCAGGTTAGCCCCAACCAAGTCAACCCTTCCAGGATATTTTGGGTGAATTCCGGTTTCGATCGCTCTAAGTCCGTATCTTCGATCCGAATCAAAAAACGCCCCCCTTGGCTGCGGGCAAACAACCAGTTAAAGACAGCGGTGCGGGCCGTGCCAATGTGTAAGTTCCCGGTGGGGCTAGGTGCAATACGAACTCGAACCGACATAAATTTACCGTTAGAAAATTAACCAAAGGTGTGCCGCATAGAATTTTGCGCATTGCCTATTGTAGCGGGAAAGTCTGTAGCAGGAAATTACGATCGCCCCATCTTCCGCTTCAGATCCTGCAACTCCTGTTCCGCTTCAAACCGTTGAAACTTTTGTTCGAGAGGATCGCTCGGCTCGGCTCCTGGACGAGGAATGGCAGCCCCTGGGGCACGCCCAGTAGAACTTCCAGGGGAACTCCAAGCGCTGCTCCAAGCAGAATTGGCGGTGGCACTTGGGCTAGCAGCCTGCTGAGCAGCACGGGTCACACGGACTTGTTCTAGTTGGCTTTGCACTTCTTTACGGCGCACTTGAATTTTTTTCTGCAGATCCTCACTTTGGCGAATGCGATCGCGGAGAATTTCCATTTGTCCCCATTGTTGATTGCCTTCCCGAATTAAACTGCCCTGATGGGTTTGGGCAGGTTGCAGGAGATCGGGGCGATTGGCAGCTTTGGCCTTTTCGATGCGGAGATGCCAGCGTTTGACTTCCTGCGCCGTTTCCCCAATTTGCTGTTCCACTGTTTGCAGCCGCGATCGCAAATTGGCAAGCAAGTTCGTGGTTTCCCGCTCCTGTTGATAGAGCTTTTCCTCCATAGCTTGCAATTCCAGATGGGGATTATTTTTGAGAAACTCATCAATCTGGTTTTCTAGAAATTTGCTGAAATCATCAAATAGACCCATAG
>JAYKGX010000480.1:0-4872 GCA_035285565.1 Synechococcales cyanobacterium | reverse complement strand
TATGGCCGTCCTGCGGATTGATACCTGAGCCAATTTCCCTAGCAGCACTGAAGTGGAGAAGCTCTCTCACTTCAGGCGCATCTGACCAAGGCACCCTTCCGGCCTAGAGGCCGATAACGGGAGAATTACCTGTTTTAAACTCGCATCAGTAACAAGTTATGGTGAGGACTCCTGACTTCAACCCCCATCGTTTGTATGGTAGAGCAAGGATATCAACCAGAAGTTGGGTTAGCTATCAGTAGTAAGTTAAGGTGCTGGAACAACCATGCGAATTTTAGTCACGGGTGGTGCCGGGTTTATTGGCTCCCACCTCATCGATCGCTTGATGAGTCAAGGACATGAGGTGATTTGCCTAGATAACTTCTTTACCGGACGGAAGCAAAACGTTGAACGATGGCTCGGGCATCACTATTTTGAGTTGATTCGGCATGATATTACGGAGCCAATCCGTTTAGAAGTAGATCAAATCTATCATTTGGCCTGTCCAGCGTCTCCGATCCATTATCAATACAATCCTGTCAAGACAATCAAAACTAATGTAATTGGCACCCTCCATATGTTAGGGCTAGCCAAACGAGTGAAGGCTCGATTCCTTTTGGCGTCTACTTCAGAAGTTTACGGTGACCCTCACGTTCATCCCCAACCGGAAGATTATTGGGGCAACGTTAACACGATCGGGATTCGCAGTTGCTACGACGAAGGCAAACGGGTAGCGGAAACTTTGACGTTTGATTATCACCGCCAAAACAATGTGGATATTCGGGTGGCTCGCATCTTCAATACCTATGGGCCACGGATGCAGGAAAATGATGGCCGTGTTGTGAGCAATTTTGTGGTGCAAGCCCTCAAAGGCATTCCTCTGACCGTATATGGAGATGGGGAGCAAACCCGCAGCTTTTGCTATGTTTCAGACTTAGTGGATGGCTTAATGCGGCTGATGAATGGAGAGCATATCGGGCCAATTAATCTAGGCAATCCAGGGGAATACACGATTCGAGAATTGGCCGAGATGGTGCAACAGATGGTCAACCCCAGCAACGAAATCATCTTTAAGCCACTGCCTCAAGATGATCCACGCCAGCGCCAACCTGATATTACTCGTGCTCGAGAATTACTGGGCTGGCAACCCACAGTACCCTTGCAGGAAGGATTACGGTTAACGATCGCAGATTTTCGCGATCGGTTGTCAATGCAATCCACAGAATTGGCTCCCAGCAAGATGTCTAATCCTGCTTAATTGGATGAATTGTTGCGTTTACATGGTTCAGAGTGTCAGAACATTTTCACCATTCTGCAACTGTTCTGAACTGGATAGTTAGCTCTCTTTTCACTTCTATTGACCTTGTTCTAATACGATTAGTTGAGGAATTGCTTCATGCGTGTTTGTGTCATTGGTACTGGTTACGTCGGTTTAGTCACAGGTGCTTGTTTAGCCCATATTGGCCATCATGTGATCTGCGTTGACAACAACGAAGAGAAAGTCAAATTGATGAAAGCAGGGCAATCACCCATTTTTGAACCCGGCTTATCAGAAATTCTCCAAAGCTGTATTCAAGCCCAACGAATTGAATTTACGACCGATTTAGCAGCGGGAGTACAGCATGGGCAAATTTTGTTCATTGCAGTTGGCACACCAGCCTTAGCCAATGGTGAGAGCGATACACGCTATGTGGAAGCCGTGGCCAGAGGTATTGGTGCCCATCTAAATAGTGAGTATAAGGTGATTGTCAATAAGTCAACCGTGCCGATCGGCTCTGGCGATTGGGTACGGATGCTGGTACTGGATGGTTATGCCGAAACCCATGCCGAGCAACTCTTACCTGCCATGCTGGCTGGAGGCGACAGTGGCACGGCTGTGGCGCAACGGGTGCCAGAACCATCCTTTGACGTGGTGAGCAATCCAGAGTTTTTGCGAGAAGGAGCCGCGATCGATGATACCTTCAATCCCGATCGGATTGTTTTGGGTAGTAGCAGTGCCCATGCAATCGCACTAATGCAGGAACTCTATGCTCCGATCGTCACTCGGCAAGCTGGAGCAGATCCCTCTCTGCCACCTGTGCCTGTATTAGTCACAGATCTCAACTCGGCTGAGATGATCAAGTATGCGGCTAATGCCTTTTTAGCCACGAAGATTAGTTTTATTAACGAAGTGGCGAATATTTGCGATCGAGTCGGGGCTGATGTTGTACAAGTCGCCAAGGGAATTGGCCTCGATTCTCGGATTGGTAGTAAGTTCCTTCAAGCAGGTATTGGTTGGGGTGGATCATGCTTCCCTAAAGATGTTTCTGCTTTGGTTCATACCGCCGATGATTATGGCTATGATGCGAGTCTGCTCAAAGCCGCTGTAAGCGTGAACCAGCACCAACGCTTGATTGTCATTGAGAAACTACAACAGGTGCTGAAAATTCTCAAGGGCAAAACAGTTGGATTGCTAGGTCTAACCTTTAAGCCAGATACAGATGATTTACGGGACGCTCCAGCATTAACCATTATCGAGAATTTAACTCGACTCGGCGCTCGGGTTAAAGCCTATGATCCACTAGTTTCTCAAACGGGTATTGCCCAAGGTCTATCCAATGTGATCGTCGAAACTGATCCAGAGCGTTTAGCAGATGGCTGCGATGCCCTAGTATTGGTAACGGATTGGCAGCAATTCCGTAGCTTGGATTATGGCAAAATGGCTGACTTAATGAACACACCGATCGTCATTGATGGCCGGAATTTTCTAGATCAAGACGTTCTAGAAGCAGCTGGATTCCGCTACGTTGGCATCGGTCGATGAGGCCAATTGACGGCATGATTTAAGATAGAGCAACCAGAGGGCCAGTGATGACCGTTAGCAAAAGCCATGCCTACTTCACTCCCGAAGATTATTTAGAAATCGAGCGCATCAGCCCGATCAAGCATGAATATCTTCAGGGGCAAATGGTGGCCATGGCGGGTGCCAGCAAAACCCATGTGATCATCACTGGCAACCTCTCGGCTCTGCTGGTGAATCATTTGCGTGGTTCAGGTTGCATTGCCTATGCCACCGACATGAAAGTTCGTTTGCCTGCTTTAAATCTGTTCTACTATCCCGATTTGGCAGTCACCTGTGACGATCGCGATCGCCGCTCCAACGAAGACTTCATCCTCTATCCCAAACTGATTATTGAAGTCTTGTCCGACTCCACTGAAGCGTTCGATCGCGGCGATAAGTTTGCGGATTACAAATCAAATCCCGCCTTTGCAGAATATGTCCTGATCCACCAAAAACACATCCTAGTCGAACGGTTTGAACGCACATCGGATAACTTGTGGATGCCCCAAATTCATCGAGCCGGAGACATCATTGAATTGACTAGCATTGGCTTTTCCGGCCCAATTGCATCCCTTTACGAAAATGTAGCTCAATTGCTGTAGGAAACAGCCGTTCAGGGTTGGAAATATTGAAAGATATTGTCCAAGGGCTGTAACTGTGTCAGGGGCAGTTGAGCAGATGGTTCCTTCACAAATCCCAAGAGGGTTGCTTGTTTTAGAGATTGACTAATCTGGACAATCACATAACCCACACGATCGCTCTGGGCCTCGGCTGGAATCGGACAAGTGGTCATGTCTGCTAAAACTGGGCGACATTCCAAGCGGAAATCTGGCTTGATTTTCAAGTCAGCGACATCCATCACTTCAACAATGAGTGGATTCCGACTATCACTGGCGGGCCAATCTGTTTCGATTCCCATACACCGCAAATAGACATCCACGGCATAGACAGCGAGGGTATTAAGATAAACCTGCCTAGCCCGATCGGGGTGACATAACTGTTGGCATAAAGTCTCAGCAATTGAATGCGCCTCAAAGGATATAGGAACCGTAAAGGTGATTATTTCTGTGTGGTCTGTCATGCAGTGACTCTCCTCTAGCGCACCCAATCATTTAGCTCTGTAAATGTCTTTGAAAATATGGCGTTAATTTACGCAACTGTCGGTTAAAGAAACTACAAAGTGTTTGGATAGAAATCCCTAAACGAGTGGATAAAGATTCCCAGCTTTGATCCTCAATATAGCGGGCGATCGCTAATGATTGAAAAGTCACATCTACTCGTCCTTGAATATGGACTGTTTTTAACAAATTTTCGGGATCCTCCTCTAGGAATCTTCGTAAAATCTGATGACTATCTGGACAATTGTTTGAATATTCAACCAAGCGATCGAGGTCTTTTATTGATTTTAGAACAATTTTTGGATGTTGATGTTCCCTGACTACAGCCAGAAAATTATAGTTCAATAAACAGTTAACCCAGGCCATCACAGGGCGTTCTGGTTTGTAGTTATCTATTTTTTGGCAGACTTCTAGTAGGGTTCGTTGTAAGGCTTCATTATACAAGTCCTCATAGGTATCAGGCGGCCAATGATACCGTTGGGGATGTCCCAGTTGTTGGGAGTGCCAAATCTGATAAATCAATTGGTTTAAGGCAATGCGTCTATTTGAACTATTGCTAGGAGATTGTTGTGCCTGCTGGGCCAGTCGTCTGAGCATTGGGGCAAGCTCTTCATGCGGCTGGACAATCATGATCAGCTCCTTATAAGGTAAGCCAGGATTCCTGGAGAGTGACACGAACCATACCAATCCCTGATGTGTGTAGCTAGATGCTGAGATGACAACTGCTTAGCGAATGAGTGGCAGCCGCATTACGAGTTATCACCTAGTCTTACAGGCGTTTTTCCCTTGCTCCCGAAAAAACTTGTGAAGGTCGCGTAAAAAAATCAGTGCTTTCCACAAGCCTTTATAAGAGGCTGACACAACCTTCATAATTAACTACTCAAATCCTAGCCTGATAGCGGCTGCAAGGATTGAGTTGGTTTGCCATATCTTCCCGAAAGATACTGGGATGGG
>JAYKGX010000479.1:0-2980 GCA_035285565.1 Synechococcales cyanobacterium | reverse complement strand
GATTTCACAATTTCTATTTCCCGTCGTCCTCGGGTGAGAATCAGGGCAAAGGTCAGCACACCTGTGAGATCGGCTAGCCAGTTTTTGACGGCATTGGAACTGCGGGAAGCAAACTCTTTGGCGATCGCTTCCACCTTGGCACGAACTTTGCGCTCCTGAGCTTCTGATGACAGGGGTTCCCGTCCAAGAACTTCCGCTAGAAGATTATCAAATTTAATTCGCTCTTCAAAGGCTTGTAGCTCTCGCAGAGCCTGCTCCGTCATTTCGCTATTTAGAAAAACAGACGGTAGACTTGCACTGGCTTGACGCATTTGAAAATGACTGCTGATCCAGTATCCCGGCAGCAAGCGATCGGACAATGCTAGATTCCGCACTAGCAATTGCATTGCGAGGGGAATAGCAATCAAAATTAAAATAAACCGAATGGAAATCTTTGTGCGCGCTCGTTTTGCCCGAAAATCCTGTAAAACATCGACATCGGCATTGGGATCTAAATCTCGCTTGAGGCGATTGATCGTACCTAGAATCGATCGCGGTAAGACCCCAGTTTTGTCCGACAACGTTTCCAAGCGAGTTAGCTTATCGTTGTTGACAACTTGACCCGTTTCTTTAGCAATTTCTGTAGCAACTAAATTACTTGCCAGATCCAACTCATTTTCTGATTCGATCGGAATCAATGCCAAGGAATCTTGTAGCAAGGTAGATCCCTGATAGCGATTGAGGATTTCATCAATGAGTTTCAGTTTTTCTAGAATAATGACTTCCCGTTCTGAGGTGGGTGGGGCAATCCGAGAACTGCCATCAGGCGTGTAATCCTTAGCATCGACGGTCTTGAGGCGTTGGTAGGCTTTAGGATTCGTCACGTTTAACGTAGAGCGACTGAGGCGAAATTCTGCTAAGCGCAACCGAATCTCCTTCAGGTGTTTTTGCAACTCCTGTTCAAAATAAGCATAGGCTTCCCGCCCCAATTTCCCCGTTTCTGGACGAATGGGCTGCCCTCCAAAATGTTCATTTTCAATAGCACGAATCATCAAAGCTGCATCATAGGCATCATCTAAGGCCCGATCGGGGGTTGTCAAATACCAGCGTTCTGCGCGTTGAATTAAGCCACGCATCCTAGAAAAAAGCGAGCCTTCCATAGTGTCGTTATCACTGTGTTCCGTTAACTATTTTGTCAGTCTTTTCTTTTTCAACCTTAATAAAATGTTCTGGCCTTCATTCTATGCTGCTTGCTGGCAAAGATCTATGGAAAAGTTGCAAGCCGAAATTGCACAAATAGCATGACAGTCTCTTGCAATTCTGGCAAAATTAAATCATGAGTACTAATCGCGACCCTGCTTCTCCCTTCCATCCCGCTCCGATCGCTACCACTTCCGGTGGGATCGAGTCCAGTATCAGCGAGTCCAACGCGATCGCCATAAGCACCCATAGTTTGCACCAGGCTTGTTGGATTGAAGGGATCAGTCGCAGTGGCAAAACAACTGCCCTGGTGGAGAGCCTACACCAAACGATCCAACAATTCTCTGCCCAGCGGCGATCGACTGCACTGACCACTCACCCAGGCGGCATTTCCGGCATACCTGGGATTCTCGTGCTAGCAGCCATTGGAGATAATCGGCTAGAGCTGAGCGATCGCATCACCCAGGTCACCCAAGCCAGTTACCCTTGCCACACGACAACCCCCCTGGGGTTTTTTGAGCAGGAGGTCACTCTCTTTTGGTCTCTGCTGATCCAAAAACTTGACTTAGCAGCCCAGTTTCCCCTGCGGCTCCGCCCTGAAAATGAGCAGGAACTGGCAACTCGCCTCTGGCAGCCCCAATTGGAACCGATCGTGGGTCAGCACCAGATCCGGATTTATCGTTTAGTGCGTCGCCTGCTCGACATTCTGCAGTTAGCAGCCCTGAGCGGAGTGGATCCCCTGGCTATCCCAAGCATTATGACGGAAGGACTGGAACCATCTGCCACCTTTCCCCTCTCGCTCGACCAGATGGGTGAATTGCTCCAGCAATGGCGGACTTGGTGTCTGGCGCGTGGTTTGCTGACCTACAGCCTAATCACGGAACTTTATGGTCAACAGCTTCTGAGCGATCCACTTTACCAACTCAAGCTGCGATCGCGCTATGCAGCACTCTTTGCGGATGATGTGGATGAATATCCTGCCCTGTGCCAATCCCTCTTTCAACTGTTTCTCGATCAGGGGGCAGCAGCGGCATTTACCTTCAATCCTGCTGGGGCAATTCGCCTGGGTTTGGGGGCTGACCCAGAGGCTTGGTCAGGATTGCGCCATCGCTGTCAGGTGGTGGAACTGTCGCCTTGGGAACCCTCGGTGCGCGATGTGGCCGGTGAAGAGATGGTGGAACTGATCACCAGTCCCATTTTCTTTCGGAGCTTACCCGACTGTATCCAAACCTTACATACAACCACCCGCGCTCAATTGCTGCGCCAAATGACGGATCTGATTGTGGCAGCCGTGCAGTCCGAGCAGGTGGAACCCCGTCAAATTGCCATTGTTGCCCCAGGGTTAGATGCGATCGCTCGCCACACCCTCGTCACGATCCTCAGTCATCACGAGATCCCCGTCGATCTGCTGAATGAACAGCGATCGCTCACCAGTTTGCCCTTAATCCGCTCCCTCCTGACCCTGGTTGCATTGGTCTATCCCCAATTAGGTCGGCTGCTCTCCCGAGAAGCGATCGCGGAAATGCTCACCATTCTCACAAGCTACCATCCCCATTGGACGGCGATCGATCCGGTGCGAGCGGGTCTCTTGGCAGACCATTGTTTTGTCCCCCATCCCGATCATCCTAGTCTCTTGCCCAGTCAAACCTTTCCCCGCTGGGATCGCCTTGGCTATCAAGTCAGCACCACCTACGAACAACTGTTGCAATGGCTAGCAGATCAACAACAGCAACTCGCCCAACGCTTGATTAGCAGTCCCGTCATGCTGCTCGATCGCGCCATCCAATGGTTTTTCCTCGGG